>NZ_BORS01000004.1:0-370227 GCF_018333295.1 Paenibacillus apis | reverse complement strand
TTTTGCCTTCAGACCCTCCGCACACATCCTCACGGACTGCGCACTGTCTGTCAGCTATGCACTTCCGCCACTTCGCAGTATGCTAGAGACTTTCACTCTTTAGTTGGTTACGCTGCCAAGCGCACAAGAGGCCGCATCCGGAAGAAAATCCGGATACGGCCCGTGGCTTGATATTCTTGTTAGAACGAAGCTGCCAATTCAGCGGCTTGCTTCACACCGTCTTGTACGATTGACTCGGCGCGATCCGGGAATTGGTTATGTCCTTCAACGATAACCGTCTCCGGATTCGTGATTCCCCAGAAGGCGAGCGTAGCCTTCAGGTAGTTCATGGACATTTCAATGTTCGCCATTGGTCCTTCGCTATAAATACCGCCGCGCGCTTGAAGCAGAACAACCTTCTTGTCGCCTACGAGGCCAACCGGACCTTGCTCGGTATATTTGAAGGTTTTACCCGCTTGGTTCAGATAGAAGAGGTATGTCAACAGCTGTGCAGGAATAGTGAAGTTCCACAGCGGGAATGCAAATACAACCTTATCTGCTGCCAGGAACTGGTCCAGATATGTATTTGCAAGATCTGCCGCTCTTTGCTCTTCAGGTGTAGTCTCAATTCCGCGTCCAAGCTTGAACAGACCACTCATCATATCATTATCGAAGTACGGCAGGTTCGCCTCAAATACATTCAATTCTGTAATCGTATCTTCCGGGTGATTCTCTTTATATGATTGCAAGAAGCTTTCATACAGTTTTACAGTTGCCGATTGGTCGACGGGGCGATTATTTGCTTTGATAAATAAGACATGGGACATTCTGGATATACCTCCTGATGATATAGACTTACAATTATTCTCTAACTGTAATAAGTATAGTACATGATCAAAATGTCCCTGTCAAAGTAAAAATATTACATTTTCATGATTATTGCGAAATTTTTTCAGATTATTCAGCAAGTTTCGCGCGATATTGACGTGCAGCAGAAACCATATTTGTCAATGCCGCAACGGCTCCTTCTCACCGCGAAGATCATGCATAATTATCAGTTGCAGCCTTTTGCAGCAATCCGATGCAGCGATCCAGATCTGCTTTGACCTGCTTCTTATAACGTTTAGCTTTTTCGTAGCCGTCATCCGTAAATTGATATAACACGATCTCCTGAAAATCAACGCTGGGATCTACCCCTTTTAACTGCTTTGTCCGGTATAGCACTCCTTCCTGGACCAGCTCATGGAGTGCCCGGTATACCTCGCTTTGGGGCGGCACATAGCCGAATGGCTTGAACTCCTCCTTCAACTGATCCAGCATTTGATAGCCGTATCCACGTTGTTGCTCGACCTTGGTAATTAAAAATAACTTGATATAAGCTCGTTGTGCGATTAGAAAGGCCAATTCAAGCCCTCCTTTCCCTAATTTTTAATAGCAGCTCCTATATTTAGGTTCACTATACGTTGAATTTTCGCTTAAAACAAGTAAAGAAATGAGTAAGTACGAGGATGGTAAGGGGATGCAGTGAGGAACTAGAAAAGTTGGTTTTATTGTTGTGAATTTTTCATATGATGAATTATTGAAATAAAGGCTGTAGATAATGCTATCTCGCCCAAAATAGGGGCTTTGTCTGAGACAAAATAGATGGATAAAAAGTGCCGCCCCTACCTCGCATATTTTGTATCCTCGTAACAGCAGGGAGCCTCTGAGCCCTCGACTTTGGATCGTCGGTACAATGGGGGCACTCATAACGCGACAAATTTAGTGACATAAGGCATTAAAATCGCTGGTGAGGGAGCCCATGCGGCGATTTTAGTGACATAAGGCATTAAAATTCCTAGTGAGGGTGTTCATGCGACGATTTTAGTGACATAAGGCATTAAAATTCCTGGTGAGGGAGCCCATGCGGCGATTTTAGTGACATAAGGCATTAAAATCGCTGGTGAGGGTGTTCATGCGGCGAATTTAGTGACATAAGGCATTAAAATCGCTGGTGAGGGAGCCCATGCGGCGATTTTAGTGACATAAGGCATTAAAATCGCTGGTGAGGGTGTTCATGCGCCGATTTTAGTGACGTAAGGCATTAAAATTCCTGGTGAGGGAGCCCATACGCCGATTTTAGTGACATTAGACACTAAAATTGCTGGGGGAGGAGCATCATTTTTGCTTTCTCCCTGCAAAAGGTGAAAACAACAAAAAAGCCGGACGGAAAACTATATGTTTTCTCGTCCAACTTTTTTAGGGGGCCTAATGGACAGCCCAAAATTTAGATTTACAGATTACAGCATTTTCTTAATTTCATCCTTGATCGATTCCGACTGAGGTCCGAACACAACCTGTACGGCGCCCTTGCCAAGTCTCATTACCCCGGATGCGCCAAGCTGTTTCAAAGCACTATCATTGACTTTCTTATCATCCTTGACGACCAGGCGAAGACGGGTAATGCAGGCATCGACCGATTCAATATTGGACGGTCCGCCGATCTGGGTCAGGATGTTAGCTGCGCGACTGTCTCCCATCGAAACACCTCCCTCCACTGACTCCTCGTCGTCAGTAATACTCAGATCATTATCCTCGCGTCCCGGTGTCTTCAAGTTCATCTTCACAATGAGGAACCGGAAGATCACATAATAGAGGACGGCGAACACAAGACCGATCGGGATTAGCAACAGCGGCTTGGTCGAGATCTGGTAATTGATTGCATAATCAATGAAGCCAGCCGAAAAGCCAAAGCCCAGCTTCATGCCGAAAGCATAAGTAACAAATGCGGAAATACCCGATAATACGATGTGAACGCCATACAATACTGGAGCTACGAACATAAAGGCGAATTCAAGCGGCTCGGTGATCCCTGTCAGGAACGATGCAAAGGCTGTACCCAGGAAAATCGAGGATACAAGCTTGCGGTTTGCCGGTTTTGCTGTGTGAATAATCGCAAGAGCTGCACCAGGAAGACCGAACATCATGATTGGGAAAAATCCGGTCATGAACATGCCAGCCGTAGCGTCGCCAGCAAAGAAGCGATGCAGGTCACCATGAATGACTTCACCTGCTGCATTAGTGAAATCACCGATCTGGAACCAAACGATGGAGTTGATAATGTGGTGGAGGCCAAAAGGAACCAGCAAACGGTTGGCAATGATGTGAACTGCCGAGCCGATACCTCCAAGTCCTGTCACCCAGTTACCGAATACGTCCAGAGCAGCCTGGATCGGGCCCCAGATCAAGCCGCAAATCAAACCGACGATAACCATCGTGAAGGCGGTAACCATCGGAACGAAGCGTTTGCCGCCGAAGAAACCGAGCCAATCGGGAAGCTTGATGTTATGGTACTTTTTATAGAGGAAAGCTGAAATACAACCAACCAAAATTCCGCCGAGAACCCCCATATTCAATTTCGTATCCGGAGATTGCATCAGATTCGGAAAAATTCCAGGGACTTTATCGAGTACATCCAGCAGTATCAGTTGCCCGATAACCGCCGAGAGCGCCGCTACTGCGTCTCCAGCTAGACCGATCGCTACCCCTACCGCAAAAATCAAAGGGAGATTATCAAAAATGGTGCCGCCTCCAGCCTCAAGGAATGGAGCAACATACGTATTGAGGAACCCTCCAACACCCTCTCCCATGTGAAAATCCTTGATGTAGTCGATACTGCCAAATCGTAGCAGAATGGCTGCCGCTGGTAGCGTTGCGACCGGCAGCATAAGCGACTTTCCTATCTTCTGGAGAAAAGCCAGCATGTAATAATCATCCTTTCAAATTGAATTGGTTATGACTTTAAAACCGCTTTAAAAATGGTATCCTTGCCTGCAGTCACAGGACCGACATGCGTTTCTAGCGAGCTAACCATTTCATCAGCGTTTGTCACCACAATTGGGGTAATCACCGGGTAGCCGGCAGCCTTGATCTGCTCGATGTCAAATTCGATCAGCAGTTGTCCTGCCTTTACTTTGTCACCGACTGATACATGCGAAGTAAAGCCTTCTCCCTTGAGCGACACCGTGTTGATCCCGATATGGAATAGGAACTGAATTCCCTCAGCATTTTCAATCATTACTGCATGGTTGGATTTGATTACATGGACGACCTTTCCTTCAAAAGGAGCGATCAGCTTGCCTTCCGCAGGTTCAATTGCGATTCCTTTCCCCATGTGCCCTGCGGCGAATGCTTCATCAGGCACCTCGGTAAGCGCAACTGCCTTTCCCGTTACTGGCGCTAAAATCTCAAGCGTGATTGGTTCAGCGGATTTCTTTCTCCATTTAGAAAACATCTGTCTATACCCTCCTAATCTTATAGAACCCGCTCTCCCGGACGTGCTTTCCCAGCTTATAGTATGCCTGCCGAGCACTGGTTATATAAATCAGGAACAAAAAAAGCCAAGAAAACGAGCCTGCTTAACAGGTTCATTTTCTTGGCTCATGCCCATACTCAAATGGTAGCACGCCAATTGTCAGCGGTTTGAAGTTCTAGCAACATCATAAGTCAAACAGAATCCTACGTCAACATCATTTTTGAAAGCGGTATCTTATTGAATTCGTGAAGACGGGTCCTCCCGATAGGGATCAGCCATACCGGATAGATACAGATTCGAGTTCAAGGAATGGTTCGTATTGAACGTATCATATACCCGCTGGCTGCGGCTATCTTCATCTACCAAGACGAGGATATGTCCTTCATCCAGATATTTCTCATAAGCCTTCGCTTCGTCTTCCGGAATCCCGAGGCCAATCAAGCCCCCGGCAAGTCCGCCGATACCGGCTCCGGCAGCCATCCCTGTCAACGCAGCAGCAATCGGTCCGGCAGCTATAATCGGTCCGATGCCTGGAATCGCCAAGGCGCCGAGTCCCGCAAGAAGCCCTGCGGTGCCTCCCAATACGCCCCCCGCGGTTGCTCCGACGGCAACGCCTTCAGGCGCCATCGTCCCCGTCTCATCCTGGATCGCTTCCTGATCGCGGCTATCTCTCGTTAAGACGGAAATCTCATCGGGTGCAAACCCCTGAGCTTGCAATGATCTAATCGCATCCGTCGCTTCCCGTTCAGTTTCGAAAACACCTACTATTTTCTTCGCCATTAGGATCATCCTCCTGAAGAATAGGTTATTCCTATATTACCCGGGAGAACGTGTATCAAACCGTCTGTACATAACTTAAACCACGTTCTTCATCCAATCCTGCCTCAGCGTGCACCATCCGGCCGGACCTTATGCGTAGCCTGTGCGGTCCATGGATCATCGGGCCAATAGTGCTTAGGATAACGCCCCTTCAGATCCTTTTTGACTTCAAAATAAGTGTGCTGCCAAAAGTTGGCCAGATCGGAGGTGACCTGTACCGGACGGCTTGCCGGAGACAATAAATGAAGTACGACAGGAACGGTTCCGTAGCCAATCCTTGGCGTATCCAGCATACCGAAAACCTCCTGGAGCCGAACGGCTGCAAAAGGATTTCCTTGGCTGTCATACTGCAGCTGAACTTTGGAGCCGCTCGGCACAGGCAGATGACTCGGTGCTTCCCGGTCTAACTCCCGGCACAGCTCCCAGCCAAGCCGGGTCTCGAGGATCGTCAGCATCGGCAAGGATTGCAGATCTCTTTTTTTCTTCATATCAGAAATATAGGGCAGAAACCATTCCTCCGCCTGTTTCGCTAAGGCCTCATCCGATACATCCGGCCATTTTGAATCCAGTTCTCTCAGAAATAAGATTCTTGACTGAAGCTGTCTTGCCTTTGGATTCCATGGCAGGACCTGTGCGCCTTGCTCGGTGATGACCCGAATAAGCGCCTGCTGAATCAAGCCGGGGTCGGGGTCAGGGACCTCCTTGAGCACGAGCGCGTCCAGTGTCAGTGTCTTCCTTGCCCTCACGGCCCCTGCCTGTTCATCCCACTCAGCCGTCCGGTTCTCTGTCATTTCATTATGATAGAACTTACTGAACCAGGATTCCTCAAAGGGAGCCGCAAGCCATATACGGCTCTCGATGCCCCCATCATCGACATCGGCGATAGCAAGATAGGATTCAGCAGCAAGCGGATCGCTGCGATGAAAGGCTGCGCCGCGGCCGCTTCTCAGCAGATAGCGGCCATCCGACCGCCGCTTGGCCATCCGATCGGGATATGCAAAAGACACAAGCAGACCGCAGTAGCGCTCCCAATCCGCTTCAGGAGCAGGAGCCGGCCCGCCGGAGAACTGATCTGCCAGCAAGCGCTCCCACTGCTTGCTCACCAGATCAATACTACGCAGCGCACCTTCATCCGCTATGAGCGAAGATGCTCCGCCCTTCGGCTTGCGTCCGGATCTTGCCGCCATTAGCACGGCAAGATGATCCCGCAGGTCTGCGCCGCCCTTGAGCGCGCCGGGCGCCTCCAGCAGACCTGCCAAAAGGCAAGCGGGCCGGGCTAGGCCCAGCGGCCAAGCGCGCAAGAGCATCTGTGCCAGCCGGGGATGGAGGCCAAGCCCGGCCATGCGCCGGCCATGCGCCGTGAGGCGGCCGACTTGATCGAGCGCGCCAAGCTGGCCAAGCAACTGGATGGCTTGGCCGTAGGGCGCCTCCGGCGGCGGATCGAGCCAGGCGAGCTCGTCCGGGCCGGAGGCGCCCCACGCCGCGAGCTCCAGCGCGAGCGGCGTAAGATCCGCCTCCAGGATTTCCGGAGGCGTTGCGGGGCTTAGCGCCCGGTCCTCCGCCTCGCTCCAGAGGCGGTAGCACACACCGGGCGCTGTGCGGCCGGCGCGGCCGCGCCGCTGGTCGGCGGAGTCCCGTGCCGCGGGCACTGTGACGAGCCGACTCATGCCTGTGCGCGGCGAGAACAGCGCGGTGCGCCGCAGGCCGCAGTCGATCACCGCCGTGATGCCGGGCACCGTCAGGCTCGTCTCGGCGATCGACGTGGCAAGCACCACCTTGCGGCCGCCTGCCGCCGCCTCGGCAAGAGCACGCTGCTGCTCCTGCTGGGGCAGCGCCCCGTACAGCGGCGCAACCTCTACCCCGGCCGGCAACACGCCGCCGGCCAGCGCCGCTTGGGCCCGGCGAATTTCATTCGCGCCGGGCAGGAACACCAGCACGCCGCCCTCCCGCTCGGCCAGCGCCCGCTGCACCGTCCTTGCCACCGCCGCCTCCAGCGGCTCCTGGCTCGGACGTCCCGCATAGATCGTCTCGACCGGATACATGACACCCCGGCTCTCGACGATCGGTGCGCCGCCAAGCAGCGCCGCCACCGGCTCCGCATCCAGCGTCGCCGACATCACAAGCACCCGCAGATCCTCCCGCAGCAGCTCGCGGCTTTGAAGTGTCAAGGCCAGCCCGAGATCGGCGTGGATGCTCCGCTCATGAAATTCATCGAATAGTATCAGCCCGATCCCGGTCAAGGCAGGGTCATGCTGGAGCATCCGAGTCAGGATTCCTTCGGTTACCACCGTGATCCGCGTGCGGGAAGAGGTCTTGCTCTCGCTTCGAATCCGGTAGCCGACCGTCTCTCCAACCGGCTCGCCAAGCTGTGCCGCCATATAGACCGCTGCCGATCTGGCTGCCATTCTGCGGGGCTCCAGCAGAATCATCCCCATGTCGGCCATCCAGGGCGTTTCGAGCAGCTCCAGCGGTGTCCGGGTTGTCTTTCCCGCTCCCGGCTCAGCGATCAGGACCGCCGCTCCCGAATGTTCCAGATGCTGCTTTATCTCAGGTATGACTTCATCAATCGGCATTCTAATCTGATTCATTCTGATCTCCTTGCACGTTTAAGCTATCCATCATCACAGCAATTTTACCACAGCTGCCATCCTTTGATCATGGAATCATTTCCGCCCGGTGAAAGTGAGTTCTTTTCGGCATAAAGATTGGCTTGTATAATATTAAAATGACATTTCTTGATTCAAGAGGAAGTGAACTGCCATGGATTCAATAAGAAGAGGGCGATTCGCACCGACGCCCTCTGGAGACATGCATCTCGGAAACGCCAAAATCGCCCTACTCTCATGGCTGCAAATGCGTGCGGCAAACGGCGTATTCCTGTTGCGTATTGAAGACATTGATCTTCAGCGCTCCAGACCGGAGAAATCGGTTCAAATCATGGATGACCTGCGCTGGCTTGGTCTGGATTGGGATGAAGGCCCTGGAGCCCTGGAGCCCCATTCTCCTTATTTTCAGAGCCAGCGGCTGGAGTTGTACGCGAATGCGCTGAATCGGCTGGAAGCCGAAGGGCTTCTCTACCCATGCTATTGCAGCCGGGCCGAGCTTCATGGCATTGCAGGCGCTCCTCACGGATTGGCATCGGAGGGCGCTCCCTATTCCGGAGCCTGTCGGCGATTGACGAAGACAGACCGTGCTGAGCGCGCTCGCAGGAAGACGCCTTCCCTGCGCTTTGCACTGCCCGAAGTGCCGCAGGATCAATTATTGTGCTTCCAGGATGGCATTGCCGGAGCTCAGCAATTTTCGCCCGGTGGTGGCGGTGATTTTGTCGTTCGCCGAGCTGACGGCATGTATTCTTATCAGTTAGCCGTAACGGTTGACGATGCCCTGATGGAGATCACGGACGTGCTCCGCGGAGATGACCTCCTGGATTCCACACCAAGACAGATTCAGCTCTATCGGGCGCTCGGCTGGGGAGAACAGATCCCTTCTTTTGCCCATGCGCCGTTACTGCTTGGAGCCGATGGCACCCGCCTTGCCAAGCGTCATGGTGATCTGAGCATCGCCAGCCTGCGCAGCGATGGAGTTCTGCCGACGACCCTCATAGGGTGGCTTGCCTATGTCAGCGGCCTGATCGACCATTTCGAGCCGCTTACGGCTTCGGATTTGATTGCGGAATTCACGCTTGAGAAGCTTCACCAGGAACCATTTGTCGTGAACGTTCAAGCCTTGAGCTTGCTGTACGGAAACTGAGTTCTTATTCAAAACGAGCAAAAGGGAGACCCTTTGTAGGATCCCCCTTCCTATTTTTGATAGAGGTTGTTCAACACACACACTTATAGCAGTGACTCCGCCCCGTCGATCACAATCCGGGCACCGGTAATGTGTTTTGATTCGTCGGATGCAAGAAATGCGACCAGATCGGCCACATTTTCAGGTTGACCCGGACCGTCCGCCAGAGGCTGCGAGCCTTCCGGATATTCAACCGGAATGACAATCCCGTCCAGCTCATCACTGACCTCGGTGCTTGTATCAATGTTCGTGGCGATAGCGCCCGGGCAAATCGAGTTGACCCGGATTTTAAACTTCGCGAGCTCCAGGGCCGCCATTTTTGAAAATGCCACCTGTCCTGCTTTTGTCGTACTATAAGCCGTCATCCCAAAGCCTGAGAACCTGTCGTTCCCATTGATCGAGCTGGTAATAATGATGCTTCCGCCGCCTTGCCGCTTTAAATGGGGAACCGTATGTTTAACCGTCAGGAAGGTTCCATTCAGATTGATTCGCATCGTCCTCTCCCAATCCTCGAAGCTCATCTCTTCCACAGGAGCCAGTGTGCCGTTAATTCCTGCATTGGCGAACACAATATCGATTCCGCCGAAAGCCTCGACAGCCTCATTCACCGCCTTCTCCACCCGCTGCGGGTCGGAGATATCAACATCGAATGCCCGGGAGACACCACGGTAAATTTGATTGATCTGATGTTCCGTTGTGCGCGTTCGTTCATTGAGCAGATCAAAGAGCGCAACTTTGGCTCCTTCACTGGCCAGCTTGATTGCAGCCGCTTTGCCGATCCCGGAGCCCGCGCCTGTCACAATTGCCGTCTTGCCCTGAAAGCGTTGACGGATTCCGTTATTTTCAGCCATGATGATACACGCTCCTATTTTCAGTATGGGAAATTGACTTAGGTTAAGCACCTGTCTCAAGATTACCCATAAAGGGGGGCGTTTTAATCACCGAACAAGCTTATAGATCCCTCGTACGAAATGCTCTGCATGAGATAAGATAGGAAATTACAGAGACAAGAAGCGTCAGCAAAATCAGAAAAATCCACGACAAGCCCGGCTGCTCGAGAAAACGGTCCTGCAAAAATCGGAAATCCGATGCTGTCAGCAGCGAGGTCATAACTCCATTCGCCACCATAATCGCGATCATCATCACGACATTTACCACCTGAAACCCCTTGAGCCCAAGCCAGTAAAAGAAAGGCAGATAAATGGACATAAAAACGACCATGGAAAGAAAGGTCCCGACGATCAGCATCAAATCTAAATGAACCGGGTGTCCATACAGCAGATCGGAAGCAAAATTCATACCCGTAGCGATCAGTACTGCTGCCACGACTAAGATTAATGAAGAGAGGTATTTGGACAAGACAAGACGGTTCCTTGGAACGGGCAGGCTGACCAAGAACTGCTGTGCAGAACGCTGCGAGTCCGAGCTGATGCCCAGAATAAGTAATAAGCCCGGGAACAGGCTGTAAATGAGCGTATGATTTCCCTTTTGCATTATTCCCGAGAAGACAACCGCATAAATGGCCAGAAGCCAGATAAAACGCCGAATCAACAAAAAATCCTTCTTCATCAGCCCTCCGATGCTATGCATATGCCTTCCCTCCCTTGGCCGTATAGTACATAATATCCTCAAGTGTCGGCTGATGATAAAGAGCGCTGCTGCCGAAGATCGATTGCAGCCGGCTTCCGTCCGCAGCAAGGCCCTCGAATCCAAAATCCGTCTCGCGCAGACCGACAAACTCCTTGCGGGTATCTGAGTCAAGCAGTTCCTTGCTGCCCTTAACAATCAGATGACGCTCAAGGATCTCTTCCTTAGTCTGGGAAAAGACAAGCTTTCCGCGGTGAATGAAGGTAATAAAATCCGCTACTTTATCCAGATCGGTCGTCAAATGGGTCGAGAACAGCACCGTCCGCTTCTCATCCTGAATGAACTCCGCCAGCAATTCGAGCAGCTCTCTGCGGAATATCGGGTCCAGGCCTGCCGTTGGCTCATCCATAATAAGCAGGTCCGGATGATGCGCCAGCGCGAGTGCCAGAGCAAATTTGGTCTTCATTCCCTTCGAGCAGTCCTTGATTTTCTTCTTTGCAGGCAGCTCGAAGCGATCCAGATATTCCTTGAACTGCCCCTCATCCCAGCGCGGATAGAACGATTTGAAAATCTCCTTCATTTCTCCGAGAGTCAAGGTGTCATAGTAAATATTCTCATCCGAAACATAGCCAATATTCGCTTTATATGCTGCTCCGGCAATCCCCGCCCTCTGTCCATGAATGGTGATGCTGCCTTGATCTGGCGTGACCATCCCCATCAGTATCTTAATTAATGTACTCTTACCCGCGCCGTTTGGACCAATGAGTCCGGTGATATAACCCTTTGGCACGGAAAACGAAACCTGTTCCAGCGCAAAGCCATTCATTCGCTTGCTCAATCCCTGAACATCAATTGCCGTCATGCCCGATCTCTCCTTCCAATAATCTGATCCAGTCGATCAGCTCATTCGTGCTTAACGGAATGCTGCGGCACTCGATAAGCAATTCCTGAATTCTCTCCTCAATCCTGCGCATCCGTTGCTCACGGATAAACTCCGGGCTGCCTCCCGATACGAAAGACCCCTTTCCTACCATGGAGTCGATCAGCCCTTCAGCTTCCAGCTCGCTGTATGCGCGCTTGGTTGTAATGACACTGATCTGCAGATCCTTCGCAAGCTGACGGATCGACGGCAACGGAGTTCCCGGGAGCAAATCCCCTTGTAATATGCTGGCTCTAATCTGCCTTACAATCTGCAGGTAGATAGGCTCTCCTGAAGAGGGATTCAATAAAATATTCATTCGGCTCAATCACCGCCCTATCTGTCACAGTAATGTATATATACAATATATACACTATACACACTAAATGCAACAAAAAAACCTCACCCGAATGGATGAGGTTTCTATGATTCGCAACCCATTTAAGGACATTGTTTATATGCTTCAACAGAGGGGGAATGCATAAGCCACGACTCCAGCATCTCCTGAAATTTATTGCGGCTTGATGGAGAAGCAATCAGCCAATCCTCCCTGTCCCCTGTGCTTTCTCTCAGGATCCAGTTGATATGATCGGTAGAGATAAATCGCACCTGATGAAGCTCCAGCTTCTCGCAGTCCGAATCCTTTCCATAAAATAGAATCTCCCCATGCGAGCCGGGCTGCTTCAGACTTCTGGCAAGAGCGATGCTCCCCTCATGATCTCCGGAATGGACGGCCAGTCTGTTCATGAGTTCATCCAGTTCCATCTCCTTCAAGCGAGGAATCAAGGTATCATATTCGTTTCTGGACAGCAGCAGCGCTGGCAACTCCGCTCGGTTTTCCTCAGTCCGTATACTCTGACAAGCCTTTTTCGCCCATTCTCGACATAACGATTCCCGTACTTGCTCTCCACACAGCTTGAACGAGGAAGAAGCTTCTCCCATCCGTTTACCCCAGATAACCTGCCCTTCACAGCAATGAATGAACTCTTCTCCAGCTTCTTCCTCCAAATGATAACGCATCCAACATCCTCGAAAGGAAGAGGTTGTTAAATCAGATGCCCAGGCAGGCAGTCTTTCCGGTGCTTGCTTCGAGCCATTCCAAGATGAAGCCAGCCTGTGCATTACTTCGCCGATCCCCCAATGACAAGCGGTCCCGTAGAATTCTTCGGCAGATAGAGTTACTTCTTTTCTCTCCGTTACAAAATCCTCCTGCATATTCACTCCTCCTTTTCAAGCCGAAAGTGGATAGATTACATTATAATTGTTACTCCGTCACAAAACATTAATCGAATTATAATGTTATCTTAATGAATTTTTAAGATTTCTACTTTACAATGTCTACAATGAGACCACTGTATAGAGGTGATTAACTATGAGAATTCTAATAACTTTCCAGGACAACCAAGTACCCGTATATTTTAATACCGATACCAAGCAACCTGTACAGCGTACCTTAAGACTGCTGACCAGCGCGCTCGAGAACAAATATCTGTTTGGTAAAAACGCGCTGAAAAAATGTCTGGCCTCGCTCATCAGTATTGAAATTGAAGGCTCCGAGGCTATCCTTCACAGTAAGAGCGAATTCGATTCACTCGCACTGTCGCTTTATTAATTTTAAATCAAACGATGATCCAATATGAAGAACCAGCCGCCGGAGCCTTCCGGCGGCTGGTTCTTTATTTCTGGATTGCTTCTTCCTCCCCCAACGCCTTTTCAATCCGGATCAACAGCAGCTTCAACAAATTGATCCTCATCGGCTCATAGGTGCAGGTATTGATTTTATAAATCAGGAAGCGATCAATCCCCATGTTCATCTCCTCCTTGGAATTCAATCTCACCCGGCGGGACATCCTCTGTCTCTTCTACCCCTAATATAAACCGTTCTCTGGCTTTTAAACGTTCGTTTTGTAACCGTTCTCTCAACGTACTATAATGGAAATAACATGCACTCATCATACATAGAAGCCGCGGCTTCCACCGGAAGGAGATTATTCTATGGCTCTCATGCAAGTTCGCTTTTTTTCGGATGTGTTGGGAATCAGCACCTCCATGACTGTTATTTTGCCAGAGACCACCTATGGACAAATCGGAATGAAAGGACTAAGCAGCGACGGACTGCATCCTACTTTGTATCTGCTTCATGGTATGTCTGACGATGACACCATCTGGCTGCGCAGAACCTCGATTGAACGCTACGTTTCAAGGCTGGGTTTAGCCGTAGTTATGCCGCAAGTCGACCTAAGCTTCTATACGGATATGGCGGAAGGCAATCGTTACTGGACCTTTATCAGTGAAGAGCTCCCTGCCAAATGCCGTTCCTTCTTTCCGCTCTCCAGCCGCAAGGAGGACAACTTTGTCGCAGGTTTATCTATGGGTGGATACGGCGCCTTCAAGCTCGCTCTTCGCCGGCCTGATATGTTCGCTGCGGCGGCAAGTCTTTCCGGGGCACTTCATACATCGGGTATCTTTATGAGAGAAGATGCAGAGTCGCAGAGGACTCACTTGTTCAGACGCATTTTCGGATCGGAAGGTCCGGCTGGGACGGACAATGATCTGATCCACTTGCTCGGGAATTTCCAGACAGATGAACAGCGTCAGTTGCTTCCCCGTCTATATCAGTGCTGCGGGACGGAGGATTTTCTATACCAGGATAATCTGATCTTCCGGGATGCCTGCCGTCGTGCGGGCTTGGAGCTGACCTATGAGGAAGGACCGGGCGCCCATGACTGGGAATACTGGGACGCCCGAATCCAGGATGTATTGCAATGGCTCCCATTGCGCCAATCCTGATTAATCCATCGGCTCAAGCTCATAATGTCTCCGCTGCGCCCCCTTGTCGCGGCGGAGCTCTTTTTTTCCTCCCGTTCGATGCTGCGATCTCTTCCTCTGATTTTCCTTCGCATGCTGATACTTCAATTCCCGCTCCGTTCTCCGGTAATTATCCAGCCGTTTGCGTTCAAGCTCCCCGTTGCGGATTGCTGCCAGCACAGCACAGCCCGCTTCTTGCTCATGTCTGCAATCCTTGAATCGGCAGTCAGCAGCCAGCTTCTCAATATCGGCAAAGGCCTCGGCCCATCCCCCGTCCTCGTCTTCCCACAATTGAAGCTCTCTCATTCCGGGAGTATCGATCATTACCGCTCCTTGAGGAAGCGGGAATAACTCGCGGTGAGTTGTTGTATGGCGGCCTCGACTGTCATCCTCGCGCACCTCCGTAGTTGCCTGCAGCTCCTCACCGCACAGCCAGTTCAGAATCGTTGACTTTCCCGCTCCGGAAGAGCCTGTCATCGCGATCGTGAGCCCTGGCTTCAATAGAGCTTCAAGCTGCTCCCTCCCTTGGTTTTCCTTGGCGCTGACAGCAATGACAGGAACCCCGGGAGCTATCGCCTCCACTGCCGCGGTAATAGTCTCCGGGTCCTCGGCAAGATCAGCTTTACTAAGCAGAATGACCGGATTGGCGCCGCTGTTCCAAGCCATAACCAGGTATCGCTCCAGTCTGCGCAGGTTAAAGTCATGGTTCAATGCGGCCACAAGCAGGAGCAGATCAACATTAACCGCAATCAATTGCTCTACGGGCACGGTTCCCGCAGAACGCCGCGAAATTCGGCTGCTGCGGGGAAGCAAGCCATGTATCATGCCATCGGGCGCCGTCTCGGTCAAGTATCTTAACAAGACCCAATCCCCCACGGCCGGGAAGGCGCTTCGCTCTTCAAGCTCATATTTTTGCCGTCCCGACAGCTCTGCCCAGCCTTCTCCGCGCTCGGAGACGATCTTGAATTTCTGTCCATGATCCGCTGTGATCCGGGCTGGGAACATCCCTTCCCGAGACTGTTCCGCGAAGCTCGATTCCGCTCTTGCATTCCAGCCAAACCTGTTAAGCCATTCATGACCTGGCTGGATGTTACGATTTTCATTTCCACCTGTATGCATGTTCAATTCAATTCCTCCAAATGGTTATTTTCATCCTTAGATCACACAAAAAAGACGCAGGCCATCTGCCTGCGTCCTCTACTCCGCGATTCATCCACCTTTTGTTGAATGAGCGAAAGAGCATAAAAAACCGCAGGGGCCAAAGCGCCCCTGCGGTAGTATTATCATACGGAAATAACGCTCGAACACGGATCCAGGATCAGTTCAAGGCTGCAATTCCCGATACAAATAGCTTACCTTATCAGAGGCTCTAAACGGTACGACAAGCAACAGTTCAATCGAATATGTCATTCTGCTCATAGTAACAGCCTCCTTTAACAAACATTTTCTTAATCATAATGAACGGTCATTTTATTTGTCAAGCCTGAGTTTGCAGATTCTTCAAAATAGCTACGACTTCGTCCAGCTCAAGCACAGCATGAAGCGGCGTTGCATCCGTCATAGTCTCCGGCCATGCATGCTTGCGTTTCAGCCATATTCCGCGGATTCCCGCTCTGGAGGCTCCCCAGATATCATTAACCGGATGATCCCCAATGATTAGCGTTTCCTCCGCCGCTGTACCGAGTCTTTTCAAAGCCAGCTCATAAATTTGCTGGTCAGGCTTCTTCATCCCATGATCCCCGGAGACGATAATGGCGTCAAAATAATCCCGCAGCTCAAGCCGATCGATCTTGCCGTGCTGAACAGCGCTAAGTCCGTTCGTAATCACACCAAGCTTAAAACCCGCTTCCCTGCAAGCATTCAACGTATCCAGCGCATGGGCCATAACTCGGGCATGCTTCATGTAGTGCTCGTTGTAATAGGCCTGGACCTCGGACAATACAGGCTTGACTCGCCATGGAAGCCGCTCGATCAATTCAAGGAAAAAGCCATCCTTCGGCCGGTAACCATCCGCATCGCTTTCAATCATATACGCAACAATTTGCTCCTGCTTCTCCTGATCCTGTTCACTTAACAGTTCTCTAACCAGCTGACGGGAAAACTCCTGAAAGGTCCAGTCCCGATCCATCAACGTATTATCCAAATCGAATAACAATCCTTTAATCATCTTGTTCCCCCCAATATCTCCCGGAATTCTATTAATTCTCTCTACCTTTATTGTAAGTCTTCTGTCAACCTGAAAACGACAAAAATAGCGCAAATCCGTCATCCGGATCCGCGCTTCATCTTTTCTTATTCGACATTTATCTAAATAACAGGCAGGCTTAAGCGGTATATTTACACCACTTCCTTCCGATGGGTTAACAGCATCTCCTGGTCTGTAATATAAAGCGGAAATGGAGGAGCTTCCTTCAGAAAATGTCCGTCCATCAGCGTTTTGATATCGACTTGAAACGGCGGCGCCTGCTTGATGACAGGCATTTTCCCCGATTCTTCTACATAAGAATCCACAGCCCTTTGCACTAAATCCAAATAGTAAGGAATCTCTCGTTCGTGCTCTTCAAAAATTTCGAATGTTTCTGACGATAGATAAAACTTCTGATCGCTTATACCGCCTAAATATCTGACAAGCCGGCTTAAATCAAGGCTCTTGTCCGGCAGGACCAGATTCTTGCGGTTAATTCCCTTCGGCATGTCCATCTCATATTTCAGAACAGCTCGTTTGAGCTCCTCGAGCGTTACGTGTACGGCAGGAGGGGGACCGTCAGCGGGAAGAGTTTTGCGCTTTTTATTCCAAAAGAACATATCGCATCAACCTCCTATCTCTATGATCTAAGAAAGCAAACGCTTTCAATACTATTATATCCTAAAATTTTAAGTATGAACCTCGAACGCAAAAACGTCATACAATAGTCAAAAAATATCTGACGTGCCTAACAGCCTGCTTCTGGATATTCTCCCCTGTTTGCGGTAGGATGGAACTGTTTCAATTACTCACAACTCAGGAGGCTCTTATGCAGGACGTGATCATTATCGGTGCGGGTCCGTGCGGACTGTCCGCGGCTATTGAATGCCAGCGGCGCGGTTTACATACCCTTGTACTTGAGAAAAATTGTGTTGTTCATTCCATCTACTCCTATCCGACTTACATGCAGTTCTTTAGCACTGCAGAGCTGCTGGAGATCGGTGATATTCCTTTCGTAACGCCCAACGATAAGCCTTACCGGCATGAGGCCCTAGCCTATTACCGCCGGGTCAGTGAGCACTATCAAGTACCCGTCGCCGCTTATGAGGAAGCAACTCGCATCGAGCGGCAGCCTGACGGCAGCTTCAAAGTATATTCCCGGACAAGACAGGGAGAGGAATGGGTTTATGATACGAAATACGTCGTGATCTCTACCGGCTATTTTGACCACCCTAACCTGCTCGGCATTCCTGGAGAAGAATTGGACAAGGTTTCCCATTACTTCCAGGAGGCTCATCCCTATGCAGGGATGAAGGTTGCGATCATTGGAGGCAGTAATTCCGCCATTGACGCGGCCATGGAATTGGTGCGTGTAGGCGCAGAAATTACGGTGGTGTCCCGCGGAGAGGCCCTTTCGGAGTCTGTGAAGCCGTGGGTAAGACCGCTCTTCGAGGGTCTGGTGAATAAGGGAAGGGTTCGGCTTATGCTAGGGGCCAGAGTGACGGAGGTCAGACCAAGCGAAATTGTCGTTGAGCCGGTTGCCCCGAACGGCCGGACGGCAACGGTGCTTCCAAATGACTTCGTGCTGGCACTAACCGGTTTCCGGCCGGACCGCAAGCTGATGCTGGATGCAGGGGTCGAGATGTCCGGTGAGATGGAGAAGCCCGTCTTCCACCCGGAGACGATGGAATCCAATGTACCCGGCTTGTATGTAGCAGGTGTCATAGCTTCCGGACGCAATGCCAATGAGGTATTCATAGAAACAGGAAGAGGACACGGACGGCTGATTGCCGATCATATTCTGAGCAAGACCGGGACCCGTTCATGATGAACCAGGTTGATCTGATCGCTCTCTTCCTGCTCCTGATGACAGCTCTTGGGATCTTTAGCGGCAACATGCCAATCACCATTGCTATGCTGGTTCTTTTGATGATCCGTGTGCTCCAGCTTCATTTTGCCTTTCCCTGGCTCGAAAAATACGGCCTGACCATCGGAATCATCATTCTGACCATCGGAGTGATGGCTCCGGTTGCGAGCGGAAAAATTTCGCTCCAGACACTGTGGGCTTCCTTCTTTCACTGGAAATCGCTTCTGGCGATTGCCGTTGGCGTGCTCGTAGCCTGGCTGGGCGGCAGAGGCGCTTCCCTGATGGGAAGCCAGCCGACCGTTGTTGCGGGGCTATTGATCGGGACCGTGCTCGGTGTCGCCTTCTTCAAAGGCGTGCCTGTTGGACCGCTGATCGCCGCCGGCATCCTCTCCCTCATCATCGGGAAAGGATAACACCGCCTGACTGATTAAGCATTTAAATGCTGAATATTATATAACTGGGCATAGACGCCATTCTTTTGCATCAATTGCTCATGGGTTCCCCGTTCGGCTACGGCCCCATTCTTCATGACGACAATGAGATCGGCATGTGTGATCGTAGACAGGCGGTGAGCCACAATCAAAGTTGTCCGGCTTCGGGACAGGTTTTGCAGCGATTGCTGGATCAGATGCTCCGATTCCAGATCCAGTGCAGAGGTTGCTTCATCCAGGATCAGAATCGCTGGATCCTTAAGGAAGACTCTTGCAATCGCAACCCGCTGCTTCTGTCCCCCCGACAGCTTCACTCCGCGTTCACCCACCTCCGTATCATACCCCTGGGGTAATTCCAGAATAAAATCATGGGCATTTGCCGCCTTGGCGGCCGCAATAATCTCCTCTTCTCCCGCTTCCGGATTGCCAAGAGAAATATTATCGCGCACGCTGCCGCTGAACAGGAAGTTTTCTTGAAGCACCATGCCGATCTGGTTGCGCAGGCTCTCCATTGTCCATTCCCGGACATCCCTCCCTCCTACGAGAATCGTGCCCTTCTGAACATCATAGAATCTTGGAATCAGACCAACCAGCGATGATTTGCCGCCCCCGCTCATGCCGACTAACGCAACCGTCTGCCCCGGGCTTGCCTGGAGCGAAATATTTTTCAGCACCCATCCTCCCTGATCCTGGTATTGAAACCACACTTGTCTGAACGCTACGCCATGCTTGCCGGGCGGAAGAATGGCTGCTCCTTTCGCATCTGTCATATCATAAGGCTCCTCCAGCAATTCCAGCACACGCTCCCAGGAGGCCGAAGCTTGAGTCAGAATCGTCGAGGAATTGATCAGCCGCTTCAACGGCGCATACAGTCTGTCCAAATAACCGAAGAACGCAACGAAGGTGCCGAGCGTCAAATTGTGCTGAATGACCTGATAGCCCCCATAACCGATAACCAGCAGGGGTGCGATGTCTGTCAAGGTGTTAATCACAGCGAAGGTCCAGGCATTCCAGCGGCTGTGAGCAATCGCCTTATTGAGGTATTTCCCGTTAATCCCTTCAAATTGGCGGGCCTCATGACGCTCCAGCGCAAAGCTTCGGATGACCGATATCCCCTGGATCCGCTCATGAAGATAAGCTTGAATGCCTGCCAGCGCAGCAGAACGATCCTTGGTCAACGCCTTTAACCGCTTGTACAATATTTTAACCGCTATAGCATACAGCGGGAAAATCGATATGGCGACCACCGTGAGCACCGGATCAAGATACACCATAAACCCGAGCACAAAAATTAATGTAAATAAATCCAGCCACACATTCATCATGCCGACTTCGACAATGTTTTTTGTCTGCTCCGCATCATTGATAAAACGCGATATGACCTCTCCAACCTTCGTATTCTGATAGTAACGAAGCGACAAGCGCTGGAGATGTGCGTAGAGACGATTGCGCAAATCGAACAAAATCCTGGACGTGATCAGTTGGGCAAAATACTGTCTTGCATACTCCACCGGTCCCCGCACGATCACAAATAGAACCAACGAGCCAGTCAGCACCCATATCAACCTTGAAACCTGCTCCTCCAGCTGAAGCGCAGAGTTAAGCAGCACATCGTCGACAACGTATTTTTGCACTAAAGGGAGCAATGCCGGGATTCCGAACTTCAGCGTCCCGATAAATAACGTCAGCAGTATCCATTTCGTATAAGGCTTAACAAATTGAAAATAGGCTCTCCAATGCTTCAATCTAGGTTCACTTTCCTTTCTGTATCTCTTATCCTGATGTTCGAGAGTCCTTTATTCGTACTCCTTATGCTTTGCGGCAAGCCGCACCGCGTATTCATCCAGCCTTCGCCGGATCAGCTCCGGAGTCAATCCTTGCACGCCAAGCTCCTCCCATCCTTTATATACCCCTGGAGGCCCAGGAAGCATCTCAACCAAACACAGCATATCCCAATATGGATTAGCAGCAAGTAGTGAGGCGCCCGGAGCAGCAAGATACGCATCCAGGAAATCATCGGCCGCTTGCACGCCATAGAGCTGAGCCAGGTTAAGCCGGCAATGCCCTGTATCGATCCCCGCCGGTCCCTCGCAAGCATTGATCCAGTCTACAATACTGCTGATGGCCCCCTCTGTCCACAGCACATTGGCCGGATGATAATCGCGGTGTATCAGACAAGGAGTGTATTCTGGCCTCGGGCCTTTTACCGTATCCAGAATACAGCGCCAGGCGGCCGGCTCTTCCGTCCAGGCCGGAACCTCAAGCCCATCCAGCGAAACATATGTAAAATAATGCCACTCCATTTTACGGGCTGGTGCTCCGTGAAGTTTAGCGATAGCTTCAGCAAGCGCCTGAAGCCATGCAGAGGAGGCTTGTCTCTCCAAGATGACTGTACCTGGAAGGCAGCTCATCAGCACAGCCGGATAACCGCATTCCCGCCCCTCCGGGTCGGAAGCAATCCAGACCGGCGCTGACATCCCCGCTTCACAGGCCGCCAGGAGCGCTGCCTTCTCGTGCAGCGGCAGATGGGGCTCCTCCTTGATCCACGCTTCATCCTGGATGATTCTCATTACCCACAAGCGGTTCTCCGCTTGATGATCAACCGCTATTTCCAGCCGATAGACAACCGATGAGATCCCTCCCTTAAGCCGGACGGCTTGAACTAGCCTGCTGTCCGGTCCTGCCTGGCGAAGCGCCCAGCTCAGTGCTCTCGAAGAAGGTCCTTGCTCTAAGACTTGATCTGTGTTATCCATCGTTCCTCCCCTGATCAGGATGAGCCTGTTCATTTTTGTAAGATGCTGTATTTGTAGGTTCAATAATGATATACTCCATATTAACATGAAAGGGTTTAGCAGCAGCTCTACCTTATGTAATTTAGGAGGACACCCATGTCACGACGTTTTGTAATCGAGGCCGTGATGGTGGCGATCTACGGCGAATTGCTGATGCCTCAGGCACCAGTAGAATATATAGTTCCTTACACCACCGTCATGGAGCTCTATGAGTTCCGTAACAGCCCGGAACCTTTGATGAACGATTCTGCGGACGATCAGCATGTGAAGCAGAAGATTGAAGAGCTGATCGCTTATCTGGAGGAGCCGTTAAACCGGAAAAAGCTGGAGCGCTGTCTTACCGTGCCCTGGTCCAAAAGCCCTTCCATCCTCTTTGGGGAGGAAGTTTCATGGACTGTCGTCAACGCCTTGGACAACGAAATGTACGGCGAACTGCTTGATCCGATAGAGACAGAGCTTGTCCTGACCGCTCAGCGGGAGCATGCCCCGGTGCTTACTGATCAACTGGAGTTGATCCGGAGAATCATTGAGGTGGAAGCTCCGGTACAGATATTCGATATCGGAGATTTCGAATATGCGATGGACGACCCTATCTTCAGTAATCAAGGCTAACAGAGGTAGTCCAAAATTACTAACAGATGAACGCTCAAAAAATAGCACAGGGCAGAAGTGAGATCGTTCTGCGTCCTGTGCTATTTTAATGCGTCGCGCTCAAGCTATGCCGCTCTCTAAGAATCACTGGCTCTGATAAGCTTCGTCAGACGCCGCTGATTCCGGCAGATAGGCATATTCAATATCATCCTCACCGGCGTTATAAGTAACCTTCAAATTGTAGCCGTCAAGATACCACTTATCATGATCCTCCATGTAAAACGTGATGCCTTCCGCTTCTGAGGAAATGCCCGGAGAGATTGGCTCATCTGCCTGTATGCCAAGCGAAAATCCCGGGTGGATGGCTCCTCCGGCACTATAGCGGGCAAACAATCGGACAGACTGCCCGGACTTCAATCCCAACTCTTGCTTGAACCAACGGGCCGCATCGCTCGTAACCTCGATCATCTCGATCCCTCCTTGTTGTTTCCTTTATTTTAGTCCATTTTCACCGATTTGCAAAAAAAAGTTTGACACCTTTAAGAAAGCGGTGTTAAAATCGTCAACATACGAGATTCGTTTTCAATTAATTACCATGCAGAAAGGGTGATCCTGGTGTTTATGATTCAACATTTTCCCGCTCCTGAATATGCGGGCACGCAGAAACTGAATACCAAAGTAACCCCTGCTGGAGTGAATCTGACCGGTTCATTCGGCTTCTAGCCTGGAAAGGCTGTGAGCCGGCATCCCTATTCGCGCGGTTACTTGACGTTGTCGTGTAACGTACGCGGAATCTAAATGATGGATTTTAGGCATATCGTTCTATGACGATATGCCTTTTGCTGTTCTTTAGGGTATTCAGCAGAGGTTCAAAGAGAGAAAGAAACATTATTCAAGGAAGAGGAGGAAACCTCGCTATGTTTTCAGTCCTAAAAAATCTAAGCTGGTTCTTCAAGCGTGAGCGAAAGCGGTACCTGGTTGGTCTGGTTCTGCTCATCGTGGCAGGAATCGCAGAGCTTGCTCCCCCGCGCCTGCTCGGCAATGCAATCGATGATATTGCCACAGGGTCCATTACCGGGCAATCGCTGACTACCTATATTGTACTCATTCTGGTCGTTCTGATCTTCATCTATCTGATCACCTACATATGGATGCATAAATTGTTCGGGGGCTCGAACCTGGTAGAGCGCTTATTGCGCACCCGTTTCATGAATCACCTGCTCGGTATGACACCGCCATTCTTCGAGCGCAACCGCACCGGTGACCTGATGGCCCGGGCAACCAATGACCTTCGTTCCGTCGCGGTCACAGTCGGCTTCGGAATGCTGACCCTTACGGACTCCACCGCTTATCTGTCAGTTATCTTTATCGCGATGAGCACATTGATCAGTTGGAAGCTGACGCTTGCCGCGATTATCCCGCTTCCCTTCATTGCCCTGGCGATGAAGATTTACGGGAAGATCATCCATGAGCGCTATACTCTTGCTCAGGATGCCTTCGGCGATATGAATGATCAGGTTCTGGAATCGGTATCCGGCATCCGGGTGATTCGCGCTTATGTTCAGGAGCGGAATGACGAGAAGAAATTTGCGGATATTACCGAGGACGTATTCCGCAAAAACCTGGCCGTGGCTAAAGTGGATGCCTACTTTGAGCCGACCATCCGTCTCTTCGTAGGACTCAGCTATGCGATCAGCCTGACCTTTGGCATTTATCTCGTATTCAATAATGAGCTGACGCTTGGTGAACTCGTCTCCTTCAATATGTATTTGGGGATGATGATCTGGCCGATGTTCGCCATTGGCGAGTTGATCAATATCATGCAGCGCGGCGGAGCCTCGCTGGATCGTGTGAACGAAACCTTAAACGTGCGCCCTGATGTCATGGATCCTGCTGAGCCTGTCTCGGTAGACTCACCGGATACCATCGAATTTGATAACTTTACCTTCCAATATCCGACTTCAACAGTTACGAATCTGGAGCATATCCAGCTATCTGTAGCTAAAGGCCAGACGTTGGGTGTAGTAGGCAGAACCGGCAGCGGCAAGTCAACCTTGCTTAAGCAACTGCTGAGAGAATATCCGGCCGGCAGCGGCAAGCTGACGATATCCGGGGTTCCGATTGATCAAATTGCTCTGGACCAGTTGTACTCTTGGATCGGCTATGTTCCTCAAGAGCAGATACTGTTCTCCAAGAGTGTCCGGCAGAACATTCAATTCGGCTTCAAGGATGCTTCCGACGAAGTAATTATGGAGGCGATCCGGACCGCGGCGTTTGAACAAGATCTCGAGACTTTGTCGGATGGCCTGGACACTCTGGTTGGTGAGAAAGGGGTTGCCCTTTCCGGCGGACAGAAGCAGCGTGTCTCTCTCGCCCGCGCATTTATTGCTGAGCCGGAGATTCTGATCCTGGACGACGCGCTCTCCGCCGTCGATGCCCGTACAGAGGCACGCATTATCGAAAATATCCGGACCAAGCGTTTCGGCAAAACTACGCTCATTTCTACGCACCGCCTGTCAGCCATTGAGCATGCCGACTGGATTATTGTCCTGGATAAAGGACGGATTATCGAACAGGGCACACATGAACAGCTGCTGAAGCACGGCGGATGGTACCTTGAGCAATATGAACGACAGCAAGTGGAATCGAACCTGACCGACTAAGGAGGTGCCCGTGTATGAACAACCAAACGGGAAAACGACTGTTCAAATATGCATTACATGCAAAAAATACATTTATCCTGGCGCTGGTTATGTTAGCTATCGGCGTAGCGGCCGAACTGGCAGGCCCGTTTCTGGCGCGCGCCATGATCGATGACCATATGCTGGCCATCGAGAAGCCGTTCTATGAAACGGCGTCTTCAAGCAAGGAAACGGTCTCTTATGACGGCAGATCGTTTAAGCGGAGTGACCGTTTTGCTCCGGAGGAGGCCAGGGGTCCTGAGGTTCGCGTGCTGCAGGTCGGCCGTTCCTTCGTACTTGTGGAGGCCGCCATTCCAGAAGTATCCGGCGAGCGCTCCTTCAAGGATGGAGTCCTGACTTTATCACATCAAGGCGAGGTGCAGGAATATCCTGCAGTCCGGTTGGATTCTGCCGGAATCTTCGCCTTCTATAAGCCGGAAATCCCTGGTATTTTGAATCTGATTTCCTGGTACATGGTATTCCTCGCCATTTCAATTCTGATGGAATTCGGGAAGACCTATTGGCTCCAATCTTCAGCCAACAAAGTGATACGCAAGCTGCGGATTGATGTGTACGCCCACATTCAAAAGCTCCCGGTGCACTTTTTCGACAATCTGCCCGCCGGAAAGGTCGTGTCCCGGGTCACCAACGACACCGAGGCCGTTAAGGATCTGTTCATCGCGGTGCTGGCGAATTTCTTCTCCGGTATTATCAATATGATTGGTGTTTACATCGCGTTATTTATCCTAGATGTCCGGCTCGGCCTAGTGTGTTTGTTTGTTGTGCCGATCCTGTATGCCTGGATTGTGCTTTATCGAAAGTTCGCCACCAAATACAACACGATTATTCGCTCGCGGTTGAGTGAGATCAACGCAATTATCAATGAATCCATACAGGGTATGTCCATTATCCGGATTTTTCGGCGTCAGAAGCAGACCCGGGAAGAGTTTGAAAATCTGAATAATGATTACATGAGTCACAGCAACAAAATGCTTAATCTCAATGCCTTCACCTCCCACAATCTGGTGAACGTGATTCGGAGTCTGGCATTCGCGGTTGTGCTGTGGTATTTCGGCTCCGCCCAATTAAGCGGTGCCGGAATCATCTCGCTTGGGGTTCTATATGCCTTCGTTGACGTCCTGGGCCGGCTGTTCCAGCCAATGACCGGGATGGTTAACCAACTGGCTGCGCTTGATTCCTCCATGGTATCGGCAGGACGCGTGTTCAAGCTGATGGAGGAGCCCGGCGAGGATGTGACAGATGGCTCCATGCCGCGCTACCGCGGCAACGTCGAGTTTAAGGATGTCTCCTTCGCTTATAAGGAGGATTTCGTATTAAAAAACATTTCCTTCGAAGCCAAGCAAGGCCAGACTGTCGCGCTGGTCGGTCATACCGGCTCCGGCAAGAGCTCCATTATCAACCTGCTGTTCCGGTTCTATGATCCCCAGAAGGGTACGATTACCATTGATGGTAAGCCGGTCAAGGAGCTGCCCAAGCAGTGGATTCGCCAGCATATGGGGATTGTACTACAGGACCCGTACTTATTCACGGGGACCATTGCTTCCAACGTCAGCCTGGGCGATGAACGCATCACCCGCGAGACAATCCAGAAAGCCCTTGATGACGTCGGCGCTACGCGGATCTTGAGCCACTTGCCGAAAGGAATTGATGAACCGGTCGTGGAAAAGGGAAGCACCTTGTCCGCCGGAGAACGGCAGCTGATCTCCTTTGCCCGGGCATTAGCCTTTGATCCGGCTATTCTCATTCTGGATGAAGCTACGGCCAACATCGATACCGAGACGGAAGCCCTGATCCAATCGGCGCTGGAGGTGCTCAAACGAGGCCGCACGACCTTCATTATCGCCCACCGCTTATCAACGATCCGCAGTGCGGACCAGATTTTGGTTCTGCATCGCGGTCAAATCGTAGAGAGCGGCACACATGAAGAACTGCTTGCGCTTGGCGGCCGCTATTACAAGATGTACCGCCTGCAATCGGGCGGTGCCGATCCCGCTCCAAGCGTCGCGGTTGCGTCCGTGCATCCCGCGGTGAATCAGGGGTAGTCGAATGCACGGAGCAATATAAAGCAGTCTAATAACTCTGCGTGCCAGAGGCATTGTGTGAGTGTGCTTACGATCGCTGTTGTTCGCGGATTTCTCTCATTGGACGATGTTCTCCCATGGAAGAAATCCGCTTACAAAGGCGAACGCTCCGCTTCTACAGCAACCTTCACACTTATACCCTTTTACGCAGTCTCTTTGGATCGGCTTTATAGTGCTAATTGCACCGCACTCCCTCTAAGAAGCAAATGCATTCAAACAATAAGTAGACAACACCGTATCATTATTGGGGATACCCCCATTTCAATAAGCCCGCAGAGCAAGGCAATTCCAGCAGATTCTGCAAAATATCGACCAAGTACGCATGACAGTGATCGGTTTACCGCATGAAAATATCGATCTTACGTATGCAGTGAAAAAAGTTACCTTAAATTCAGTGGAAATGCTAGGAATGCGAATATAGTGAAATTTTTGTACTTAAAGTTGACTAAAACGTGGGTTTGGCTAGTTACTGGCGATCTAAGGTAAGTTTTTTCACTAAATGTGGATTCGAGCATCGAATGAAGATTTTAAGGGAAGTAATTTCATTAAATTACGACCTGACGAGCATGAGCAAATTGAGGTGCTCATATCGTCTTGTAGGGTGATTGAAGTTCGGAGCAAGACCTAGGATGCCAGTGGAGAAGTAAAGTTCGGAGAAAAACTTCCGTACTGGCAGAACAGACGAAGTCTCGGTGCAAGGCCGAGCATCGTGAGGCGGAGGTGCAACTTTAGGCGCGGTAGGTCATGGACGTCGTGCATAAGCTATCGCGCAAGCTGCCATTCGCGCTTAGCCCAAGGCTGTGCTTAATCTCCTGCTTGTATGTTAGGGAGGTAAGTTAATAGCAGTGCAGTTATTGCAATGCAGCATAGCACATCCATGTGCAAACTGCATTTCAGTTGAAGCCAATAAGCGATAGATAGGGCAAGAGTGTGAAATGAATCTGAAAAAGCGGAGCGGTCGCTTTTGTGAGCGGATTTCCCCCTTGTGAGAACTTAGTCCAATCATGGAAATCCGCGAACAACAGCGATTGTAGGATCATTTCACACGGCTGCCCTCCCTACGTACCTAACTGGGGTTCAACCTGCTAACTGCTATTACACAGTAAACAGTAAATATGCAACACCGCACTGCATCGAGTAGATGCCTGTATTACAGCTGCCATGCCAATCTCTTAACACAAATAGGGCCTCCCGCCAGATCAAGTCTTTTTGGGAGAGCCCTATTTTTTTCAGAAAATACTCTAGTTGCTCAACTCCAACATACGGAGCATTCTCATGACCACAACTGCCGCTTGGGCCTTTGTCGCATGAGCTGTAGGCGCAAGGCTGGTTGCGGAGACCCCGTTCATAATCTGCAGCTCCAGCAATCTTGCTACCGATTGCCTTGCAAAGGCCGACACCTCTGCCTGATCCTTGAAGCCGGCAAGCATGGAGGCATCCGAACCAGGACGTTTACCGACAAACTGAACAGCATTGTCCATCATCACCGCCATCTCCTGGCGTGTGATCAACGCTGAGGGATCAAAGATATCAGGGGTTCTTCCTTTGAACAAGCCGCTCTCAACCGCCGCTTCAATCTCCCTCGACGACGGGTGATCCGCACCGACATCCGTAAACGTCGATGCCCCCGAGTCCAAATTCAGACCGAGCGCATGAACCAGCAGTGATGCGAACTCCGCCCGGGTGATTTTCTCGTCTGCAAGATAGATCCTGGCCTCTGTTGAGCTGACGATTTGCTTGGCAAGAATAGCAGCAACATCTTCCTTCGCCCATGCTGGAACCCCCTCTGGAATCTCCAGGCTAACTTCGATTACGGCATAGATGCTGTTGCCTATTCGTTTCAATTCTGCCGTCCAGTTGCCTTCCCCATCTTCTTGGAACAACGTAGGGACATGGAGTAATTGGCCTGACTTTGCATCCCATAAGATTCCTGTAGCCTGATTCAAGTTCGGAGCTGTCCGGCCCAATTGGAATATGCGGCTTACAAAGGTCCGACCGAAATCGGATAGCTCCTTCAGGTTACCATCTCCATCCATGATTTCGATCTTGAACTGCAGCGGCTCGGCATGCAGCTTGGCCGCGATATTTCCAACAGCTGCCTTGATTGCATCCTGCTCGGCCGAGTCAGGCTTCAGTATGGATATGACGATGGAGCGGGACTCCTTCTCTAGCTTCAATGCGCTTAACGGGAGCCGGTATTGTACCTTCCCGGCGATGATCCGGATTTCCGCCTGATCTCCTTTTGCAGCCATAGCAGCCACGATCTCAGAAGATACTGTGAGTTTCACTTGGCCGTCGGAGCCGTCGACAACCAGCTCCAATCTAGGGCTGGATGAGCCTTTGACGGCCTTCAGGACTGCGGCTGAATCAACCTTCGCGACCGTGACACCTTTCACCTTTTCCGATCTCAGCTTGATTTGCAGCGAGCCTCCCTTGCCCTCTCCAATTACAGGACCCTGTGGCAAAACGGTTGACGGTGATCCAGGGTTCACGGAGCCCGTTCCAGGAGAGGTTCCAGGGGAAGTAGATGGAGCCGCATCCGTCTTGGCTTGCATCCCTTCACTGAAATCGGATACCCGGGTGATGCTTCCGTCTTCCGCTCGATGGATCGCAAGAATCTGGATCAGATAATCGGTCTGAGGCTGCAGCCGGTTCAAGGTGAAGCTATTCTCTTTTGTCGTTCCTAGATAGATCCTATTCGCATAGACCTCATAAGCATCCGCTTCTTCCGACCGTTCCCAGGCAACCGTTAATGCCGTCGCTGCCTTGGACTTCACAGTTAGTTGGCGCGGCTGCTCTAGTCTTGCCTCACCAGCCAGACCGTTAATCGGCAAATTGCGCACCAGCTCATTGGTCAGCGTCAAGGAACGGTCCCCATGTGATTCCCAACTCATGACGCCCGCTATATCCAAAGAACGAACGAGCGCAGCTGTGTACATCATGCTCTGTTGATCGTTATAAGAAATAAAATTGCCATTTTCCTTATTGTATAAATAGGCCACCTTGGCGTATTCGTTCCAGTACCGATTATAGCCGTTCTTGTTCACATAATTCCCCTCCAGGTCCTGATAGTCGAATTTGAATGACTCCCAAGTGCCGAAGGTTTCGTCCTTATTTAAGTCTTTTCTAAGGATTGCTCCGTATTCCCCATTCTCCACTTCCAGCCAACCAACGCCATAGAATGGGACACCCAGATTCAGCTTGTAGCCCGGTATGCCGCTGGTTAGATTGGCAAGCAGCGATCCGCTTGCATGATTACGGGAAGCAGATACGGAGAAATGAGCGGGATCATAAAATAACGGCGAGTTATGATGTGCTCTTGAATCCCATGTTCCGCTATAATCGTAGGTCATGACGCTGATAAAATCGAGATATTCCACGGAACGGACCAGATCAGCATTAATGATGAAGTTATCCGCCTGGGAGGAAGCGATCGTGAGCAAATAATATCTGCCATCTTCCGCTCCAGCTGCATCCAGGGCTTCGCGAACAGTTTTCATAAGCAGCGTAAAGTTCTCCCGATCATCTGGACTTTGGGTATTGCCTTCTTCCCCGCCTTCTACGGGATACTCCCAGTCAATATCGATCCCATCCAGTCCGAACTCCCTTATAAATTCAACAGCAGAGTTCGCAAAGGCCAGGCGCGTCTGTTCTGTCGCAGCCATCACGGAGAAAAAATCCGACCACGTCCAGCCCCCCACCGAGAGAATCAGCTTCAGATCCGGTTGAGCCGCTTTTTTGGCGTTTAGTTCCGTAAAATTCTGCAGATCATTCACGGGGTCGCCCAGCACCACTTCGCCATTGAACTTATAGTCCTCATGGAGCGGCACCCCGGCTTTCTGACAGTCAGCCCCGCCGCTGGTTACCCCGTTCCAGCACAGATCCGCAAAGGCGTATTGTATATGGGTGAACTTGGTAGCATCCAGATCCTGAGGCTTGAAATTCCTCCCCTCCGGCGATCTCGCCCAGGAGGTATAATACGTTACTGCTTGATAGTTCCTTCCCGGGATCACCTCGACAGAATCGCTTTCCGGCGATTCCCACAGCTGGTTTCTGGCGATCACCGAGAAACGGTAGGTTTGATTTTCACTAAGTCCGGTAATCGCATAACGGTTCGTATCGCTGGTCCCGATCCATTCGCCATCCAGTAAAATATGATATTCGGTGGCGCCGTCAACCTTTGCCCAGGCGATGGAAGCCGCTGTCTTCGTGGCGGTAACGATTTGGAGGTCCTGAGGAGCCTCCAGCTCCCCCCATTTAATCGTAACCACATTGCTGTCCGCCGACTGCTCAGGCGGTTCGAACGCTCGAACCATGAACTTATAGACAGCTCCGGTCACGGTTCCTTCCGGAATAGTGTACGTGTAGGAGTTAGACCAATTCCATACTTCTCCGGAATAATTACCGTTCACGTAAACGGGATATCCCTTGGAAGGGTCCCCGGACCAGCTTAATGTAATAGCGGAATAAGTCACATCGGTAACCGTCAGATTGTGCGGAGGTGTGAGCGGTGGCTCTGGAAGTGTGCTTGGATCCATCGGTGGTGTGGTAAATTCGATGATATTGCTTTTGAGGGATCTGTCAGACAGGTCTGTCAGATACAGTCGGTACGTTGTCTCTGGCTTCACGGACAGCCCAGGATTCCAGATATTGAGATATCCCCCGTTAATATTCCCGTTCTCGTCCCACACATGAACTTCGGGCGATCCTTCCCACTGCAATCGAACTTGATTAAACTTGAGGCTGCCCTCTTCTACGGTCAGATTATAGGGACCTGCCGGCTCGGCTTGAATGGGGATTCCGGGGAACAGCAATCCAATAATCAAGGCCAAACCGGTAATCAACGCCAAGATTCGCCTAGGTAAAATATTCCCTTCCAAAGTGTTCACCCTCCATCATATTAGACCTTGTTGGAAGCTCTTGGTGGAATGAATAATTCACCTCCTTGCTGCGAAATGCTGTATCGTCTAGATGTTAGCGCTTGCTTTACATGCATGCCCTCATTATACTTGAGCCTATTCGTCACAAAAATATCACTTTCCAATGAAATCTGATACTTTACAACCCACTGTTTCCGCACGCAAAAAAAGGCTGTCTCCCCGCATCTAAACGGAAAAGGCAACCTTTTCAAGCATCTCTACTTAAGAACCCCAATTCTAAAATAAGATAGTATTTATTGGGTTTCCTTCACTTCTTTAATTTCGATACTGTAATCACTGGAAATATAGGTCTCGGTCTGGCTGTCTGTGATCACCTGCGGATACACCATATCCGGGTCCGGCGACAGCAGCTCATAGTGGATGACCGCTTTGCTGTCCTTGGTGAATTCTACCTTGGCTACCCGGATTCCATACCCAGGATGAGGCTGCTCATAACGAGTTAATACAACCTTGTTCACCTGATCATTCACCTTGGTCACAGCGTAGCTAACTCGATTGTTCTGCTGCTGCTCCAATTCCTTCTGCTTCTCTACAAATTGAGTGGCATTATACACCATGCGTGCTGCTTCAATTCTTGTCATTGAAGCGGTTGGATAAAACTTCCCTTTATCATCCAGTTCCGTTATTTTCATCACAAGAAGCCTTTGAATGCTTCCGGAATAGAGAACATTTCCTTGGTCGGCATCCTTCACATCAATAAAAATTTTGATCAGCGGATAGTTGCCCGTGGCGTTAACCGCTTGATCCAGAATGTAGGCGAATTGCTCCTTGGTAAGCTCGGAATTCCAGCTAAACTTCTCAGGAAGCTTAATTCCATTATCCTCGGCAATGGCCTTGACCTCACTGTACCATGGCTGCTTGAACTGATGATATTTCTTGGATGAAGCGTCATTTGTCTCTTTAAGACCAAGTGCCTTAATGATCATGTACACGCCTTCAGCTCCGGTCAATTTGCCATGAGGAGCAAACTTGTCCTTGCCAACGCCCTGGACGATCCCTTTCTTCTGAAGCGCTTCAGTAATCGTACTGTCCTTACCTTTCACATCACTGAAGGCTGACGCTGAAGAGGCCAGAAGCAGAGAGCTTGACATCAAAAGAGCCGCTGTAATTTTTAATTTGTTTTTCTTCATTTTTAATCACCTCATCCCCAAGACGCTGCCCTCTCCGAAAAGGTTGCAAAATTTTCCTGACACGGTGAATCAAGCTGCACCTATCATTTGGCGGCAAGCCTCCGCACAACGGCGGCAGGCCTCTGCACATTGGTGGCAATGATCATGACTATGCTTCTCGCATTCCTCCGCACATGCGTCACAGGCTTTGGCGCACAATGCGCTGATTTCTAGCGCAAAAAGAGTATTCCGCGACAGGGCTTCGGCAGTGAAAGCGCAAATATCCGCGCACTCTCGATCCAGTCGGATACATTCCCGCAGCATAGCAAGCTCATATTCCTTCAGGCTGGATACATAACAATAATTACAGGCATTCATGCATGCGAGACATGCTTCAATACATTCACGGTATTTTTCCTGAATCATGGCAGATTCCTCCCGATGTCGTTATTCAGTTCTCAACACTCATTCATGTATAACCGTCTTATCCTGATCCTGAAACGAACAGCAAGCACAAATCAACAAATCAATATAAAATCACATATCCCTCACAGGCTTCATTCCCCTTGCTCCGCTCCCGCTCCCGTGCTCTCTTGCTCCAGCTGTTCCAAAGCGGCCCGGATAAGCTCTTGATCAAAATGCTCGCCAATAAACACAGCCACATCAGGCACTTGCCCCTGCGGTGTAATCTTCAAATAATCACTCTCACGGTATGCATATTGGAACAGAAAACGACTGGATGTATCGGAAAAATGCAGGATTCCTTTGGCCCGGTATACTTCTCTTGGAAGCTCCTTCATGAACCGCTCAAACTGGACGCTGTTGACCGCTGCCTTGAAGTAATACGTGTAGACGGTCACATGGCTGTGAGAGTGATGGGTGTGATGATGATCCGGATGATTGCAATGCTCGCCATGAGGGTGATCATGTCCGCAATCGCTGTGCTGCTTCTGCTGATTATCCGAAGCAGGAGACTTGCTGACAGTCCGGTTCGTTAATAACTCCTCCAGGTTCACATCGCAGCGCACCGCTTCAAAGATCGCGGCGTGCGGATTCAGTTTAATCAGCAGCTCCTTGACCTCCTTTTGCTGCTTGGCGTTAAGCCGATCCAGCTTATTCATGACCAGCACGGAACCGCAGCGAATTTGCTCCATCATCAGACGATAGGTCTTCCCCTTCTGGGAAGCATACAGCTCAGAGAAATAAGCGGTATCCACAACGGTGATCATCGGTTTAATATCCAGCTTCAAATAGAGGGAAGCCTCGGATACCGCATCAAAAATCTCCATCGGATTTGCGGCTCCCGTTGCTTCAATGATTACAAGGTCAGGCCGTTCATTCTGGATCAGCTCATAAAGCTCCATGCTGAGGTCTGCCCGAATGCTGCAGCAAATACAACCATCCAGCATTTCGGCCATCGGGACATCAGGACCCACCGCCAGGCCGTCGAGATTAACCTCGCCAATTTCATTCATAATCACCGCAGGCTTTAACCCCTGGTTCTTCCAATAGGATAACAGCCTCCCTAATAGGGTTGTTTTCCCGCTTCCCAAAAATCCTGACAATATGTAAACAGGTGTAGTCTGTAAATGGGATAATTCCTGCATTGTATGATTACCTCCGTTTTTTCGGCATCCTTTTCCATGAAAGCGAGTTTACACCAATGAGAAGCTTAGTGCAACCTGCAAACGCCTGACATTTCTTTCAACTCATTGTGATAAGATAGTTATAGTGAGTGTTCAAAAAGTTAAGTTTTGAACTACGTCTTATATCAGAAAATCCACTTACTGGAGGATCACATCATGATCAGATCGGTTGATGAACATCGACGGGAAGCGCCCAAGCATGTAAAGTGCCTGGTCGTGACCATATCGGACACCCGCGTCGCAGAGAATGATTACAGCGGGCAGCTTACAAAGGAACTGCTAGGTAGCCAAGAATATGAGGTTGTGGATTACAGAATCATTAAGGATGACTATGATGGTATCCGCCAACTGCTGAGAGAGGCCGTATCCAGCCGCAAGGTGGAAGCCATTCTGCTCAATGGCGGTACGGGCATTGCCCCGAGAGATAATACGTATGAGGCCGTGCGCAGCCTGCTAAACAAAGAGCTGCCGGGCTTTGGAGAAATTTTTCGGTTTCTGAGCTACACGGAGGATATTGGCGCCGCAGCGATATTAAGCCGGGCCATTGCCGGGACGATCGGAAATGTCGCCATCTTCTCCATGCCAGGCTCTCAAGGTGCCGTTAAGCTGGCTATGGAAAAGATTATTCTTCCTGAATTAAGACATGTCATTAGAGAATTGAACAAGTAGCAATCATCGTCTAACAAAGCAATCCCTCTGACCATAATACAAACTCTGGCCGGAGGGATTGTGAATGAATCATGTGGTATCAATTGCAGCCTTAACGGGTCATCCGGTCCAGAGCCTGCTCAAATGCCGCCTTGATTTCATAGCTGTAATTGCTCTTATCGGTCCTGCTTGAAGTATACACCAACGCTGTCTTCCCCCGCTCTGAAATCACTGTTGTCTCCTCTTGCTCCAGTGCTTTATTCTGGACCTTCCCTCTATACAATTCTGAAATTTGCCGGGTTCTTTCCTGTTCACTTGGATAAATGTGAACGATAACATAATCCTTGGCACTCCCGTTGATAAAATAACTATAGCTCAGATTCCCCTCAAAGCCTTCGGAATAGGTCTCATGTGTCAGCGTGATCCCCCTCTTTCGACATTCTTCCTTAAGGGTCTTCAAAAAGGGGCCGTTCAACGTTACTCCGCTGCTTCGTTGTCTGAGATTTCCTTCTCTGGCGCTTTTCATGCTGTACTTGTCCATTTCTCTGGCAGCAATTTGTTTCGCTCCAGCTCCGCACCCCGAAGCAGCCGTTAAGGCAAATAACGTGGCAATAATGATGAGCGTCCATCTTCTCGGCATCCCTGATTCCTCCTTTTATTTCGATGGGTAATCCATCCAATAATTGGGGTTAGCGTGTGTAATTCTGCTTATATTTATGCCGAGGAAATCATCGCCAAATACAAGAAGAGGCCTGAATCCTGTGCGTACGCCCAGAATCAAGCCTCTAACGCTGCTCTATATAGGTTGAATTAATAAGTTTTACGTTCAGAGGGCAACGTGTGGAGTGTTCTTACGATCGCTGTTGTTCGCGGATTTCTCTGATTGAACTAAGTTATTATACGGTAGAAATCCACTCACAAAGGCGAGCGCTGACGCTTCTTCAGCACACCCCACACTTATGCCCATTCTACGTAGTTTTTTAGTTCAACCTATATAATCACTCTTTACAGCAATGACCTGACGGCCAACCGCCTTACTGTCGATCACCCTCGATAAGGCTTCAGGAAGCTGATCAAGCTGATAAACGGAGGTCCACTCCTCCAGGGCTGTTACCGGCTTCCACTCTCCGGCCAGCAGCTCCCACAGGGCCAGACGCTGCGGCATGGGACAAAATACCGAATCAATGCCCAGCAGATTTACACCCCGCAGGATAAATGGAAATACGGTGGTATCAAAATGCCCTCCGGCAGCCATTCCCGACACGGCAATGGATCCGCCGTAAGAGACGCTTTTCAGCAAATCACCGGTAAAGGCTCCGCCAACCGGATCTACGACGGCAGCCCATTGCTCTTTGCCTAATGCGCCCTTTGCTCCGGAAGCCGCTTCTTCACGGCTAAGCACCTGATAAGCTCCCAAGCCAAGCAGCTTGTCAGTCAGTGCTGGTTTGCCCGTGACGGCCGTCACCTTGAAGCCAAGCTTAGCCAGTATCGATACCGCCATGCTGCCTACGCCTCCGGTAGACCCTGCCACCAATACCGGACCCGAGTCCGGAGTCAGCCCATTAGCCAGTAATCGTTGCACGGACAGAGCTGCTGTGAATCCGGCTGTACCAATCGCCATCGCTTCAAAGGCTGTCAGACCCGGGGGAAGCGGCACAAGCCAATAGGCAGGAACCCGAGCAATTTCTGAATATCCGCCTTCATGATTAACGCCCAAGTCATATCCTGTGCAAATTACATAGTCACCGATGTTGTACCGCTCATCTTCAGAGGCGAGCACTTTTCCCGCCAGATCGATTCCCGGAATAAACGGATAGCGCCGAACAATTTTCCCGTCCGGAAGTGAAGCCAATCCGTCTTTATAATTCACGCTTGAATAATGAACCTCGATCAATACCTCTCCCGCCGGTAAATCGCTGAGTGCAATCTGCTCGATACCTGTGCGAAATTCCGATTCATCCTTATGAACACGGAACGCGCGAAAATACTCCTTCTCCACGGTAAATCCTCCTTTTGCTTCGCTTCTACCTTACATGCCCGGCCGAAGACTACAGCAAAGGATGCTCATGCTTGGTCAGCAGGATTTGCCAACGACGATCCACTTCACGCTCAAATTCATGCAGTGCAGCTTCATTCTCAGGCTTGAGCAAATGACGTGTCTTGCCCATGGTCTTCAGCCAATCAGTCAATGGCACCCGCTTGTCTTTATCCTCCGGATTATAGGTAATGGTTGTCTGACCATGCTCGACCTCATACAGCGGGAAGAAGCAGGAATTCACGGCTGCATCCACGATCTCTGTACCTTGATCATCCTTCGTAATCCAGTTCAGCGGACAGGCTATCAATATTTTACCATAGACCAGTCCTTCGTTCTGTGCGTACCATTGCGCCTTGGCCGCTTTCTTGACCAAATCCTGCGGGTAAGCTTCACTGCCGGTAAATACGTAAGGGATATTGGTAGCCGCCATAATTTGCGGTGTATCCTTGTGATGAAATACCTTTCCCTTCTGTACGGTACCGATATTGGACGTCGAGGTCCGGTGTCCGAGCGGAGTCGAATAAGAGAGCTGCGCTCCGGTATTCATATATCCTTCGTTATCGTACTCGACAATGATCATCCGATGATTCCGCAATGCCGCGCCAATCGCCGGCCCCATCCCGATGTCCATCCCGCCGTCACCGGTAACCATGACAAACGTAAAGTCATCCTTCAAGCCAAGCTCATCCAGCTCGCCACGCCGCTTGCGTTCCCAGAACATCTCGACAACACCGGACAGCGTAGCCGCGCCATTCTGGAACAGGTTGTGAATATAAGTTGCTTTATGAGAGGAATAAGGATAGCCGGTCGTAACTACCATCGCACAGCCGGTATGGAACAAGGCAACAATGTCTCCCTCGATCCCTTTAAAGAACAGCTCCAATCCCGAGAAAATACCGCAGCCCGGACAAGCGCCATGTCCCGGAGCAATCCGCTTCGGCTTCTTCGTCAGCGCCCGCAGCGGCGGAATCCGCACGCCAAGCTTGCCGGTCTCTTCGTTCTTTGTCACTGTGATAAGACCTGTCTTCAGATCCTCGAATTTCAGCGGATTCAGCACCCGGGCTGGCGTCACATCCGGATTGCCCGGCGTATGTCCATAATAATCGAACGGCACTTCAACCCGGCCTTGCTTGACCGCTTCAATCGCCAGTTCAAACAGGTGCATGCCGTCTTCGGCATAGAACTCTTTACCGCCCAGTCCGTACACGCGGCTAATCACTTGGGTAGTATGGTTGCCGTGGGTGAACAGCGCAGCCTTGATTTCATTGCTCATATTGCCGCCGTAAGCGCCATAGGAGTCTGCCCGATCACCGATTGTAACCGCCTTGACCTGCTTCAGGGCATCCGCAATTTGCTGTTGCGGGAAGGGACGGATGACATTCGGTGCAATTGAACCGGCCTTGATACCTTGACGACGCAGATCATCAACCACATCCTTAATAATCTCGGAAGCCGAGTTCATCAGGAACACCGCTACCTCGGCATCCTCCATCCGATACGTATCCAGCATGCTGTACTTTCTGCCGGTCAGCTCTGCATACTCATCGGCAATCCGTTCAAATACCGCTTCCGCACGGTACATCGCCTGGGATTGCTGGTATTTGTTATTGATATAATCCGGTTCGTTCATGTAGGGTCCGACCGTAATCGGATTATTACGATCCAGCGTATGCGGGAACCCGGCCGGCGGCCGTTCTCCAACAAATTTGAGCACATCCTCACTGTTGGCAAAAGTATTCACACGCCGTTTTTGATGGGAGGTAAAATAACCATCCGACGCCACAAGCACCGGCAAACGCACCTCTGGATCCTCAGCCAGCTTAAGCGCAATAATATTCATGTCATAGACCGACTGCGGATCCCGGCACATCAGGATCGGCCAGCCCGTGTTCAGGGCAAAGTACAAGTCCGAATGATCGCCGTGGATATCCAGCGGCCCGGAGACCGAGCGGCAGACCAGGTTCATGACCATCGGAAAACGGGTACCTGCCTGTACCGGCATTTGCTCCAGCATATACATATACCCGTTAGCACTTGTGGCGTTAAATACTCGCCCGCCGGCCGTGGAGGCGCCATAACAAATCCCCGCCGAGCTATGCTCGCCGTCAGAGGCAATCAGCTTGATATCATGCTGGCCATTAGCCTTCATCAGATCAAGGAACTGCGCCACCTCCGTTGAAGGCGAGATCGGAAAATACCCCATTATATGATAATTGATTTGACTTGCGGCATAGGCCGCCATTTCGTTGCCTGACTCATATACAACCCGCTGCTCTACTGTTCCATGGGTTAATTCATGCTCCTGATCCAAATTCATCGCCATGATTGGTATACCGCCTTTCTTTTTTCCTAGAATGTTCCTATTGATTCGTGTTCAAAAAGTTAGGTTTTCAACACCGAGAAGGTTGTGAGAACCCGAAGAAGGAGGAACGGAGTGTAGGCAAAACCTACATGAGCAAAATGCTTCTAAAGGAAGCATACCTCGTAAGCATCCGCTCGGACTTCTAGGGTGAGCGCAAGATTCGATGTCGAATTAACCTCATGAATTACTTCGTGATCAAAAGATGACTTTTTGAACAACCTCTATTGATTCACCAGATCAAACAAATGCGGCACCCGGTACTGTTCGCCGTATCCGTCTTCTTCCCGTTCTCCGGACAGCGCGTCCGTCGGACAAGCATGGATACACTTCAAACAGCCCTTGCAGTATTGATAATCAATGCCCATCAAGAACATTTGAGGACGCCCCTTCTTATCAGGCAGCTCCTCCCAGACAAAGCAATTATCCGGGCAGACGTTATCGCACTGGGCACAGTGAATACAGGACTCAGACTTGAAATGAGGAAGCATCCCTGAACGGGAGATACTCAGATCCTTCAGCATGCTATTGCCCGGATTAATGACCAAACCGCCGATCGGCTGGGTTTCATATCCGAGCACCGGCGTGTCCGATCGAACAAAATCCGGCATCTGGATTCCTTCCGGCAGCTTAAAGGTTTGAATTTCAACCTCCTGATACCCGCGTTCAAAGGTCGCCAAGGCCGGGGCGACAGCTCCGGGATATTTCTTCTCCAGCGACTTGCGAATAACCGTCTTCATCGTCTCGGGATCCAGGAACGGGCAAAGGCGGAACATCGCACCCAGCATCGCCATATTTACCTTGTTATTCTCTTCCAATGCAATTCCGGTTGCATCAATGACCGCAATCGTTCCGCCAACCAGCTTCAGCTTTTCCTTCAATTGCTCCGGCGTCTTCTTGGAATTGACCAGTACGGTGCTGTCCTCGTATATCCCGCTGATCACATTCACCGTCTTTGAAAGCGCCTCCTGAAAAATAGCTACCATATGCGGGCGTTCTACCGGCGACGTATCGCGGATCGGGGTATTCAGATCGCAGAACCGGATATGCGCCTTAACCGGCGAACCCTTCTTCTCCGATCCGTAGGAAGAGAAGCTGACGCCTCCAAGACCGGCTCCTTCCACCCCCGCTTCGGCAAGCATCTTGCCGGCCAGGTTGGCGCCAAGGCCTCCGATTGATTCCAAACGAATTTCAAAAAAACCAAGTTGATTGAGCTTCGGCAATTGTACCATTAGTCCGACGACTCCCTTCTTCGCTGCTGCGAATGAAATACAGTTACACAATTAACACAGTTAAATTAGTCACACAAAAATAATCCTTGATTAATGTTTTAATTTATCACAATCATAGTGTGACGAATGTAACAAATGTCATATGGACAATCTCAAATCATCCGTGATTACGCAGGTGTCATAAAAATCACAGAATGTCGAATTCACCGCATGAAACAGACTAAAATCTCGAATCCTGCGCTTTCCCGAGAAATAAAAAAAACCAGCCGGATTATTCCTCCAGCTGGCTAATATATTCTTCAATCATTCGTTGTTTCAGTTCCCAGGCTTCCTGACTCAGATTAACCCGATAGATCTCCGGATTCAGCTTCCGCAGGTACTCAGGCCAGAACATGCTAAGCTGCTCCCGATGATGCTGCCGAATTTCCTGAAGGCCAGGTAATGAATAGACCCGTTCTCCGTCTATAAAAATCGGGCGCAGCATCGAGACAGCCTCATAGTTGCTGACCGTCTTCTTCATGTAAGGGTGTACCGGATCAAACAGACGCAGCTTCTCCCCCTCACGGGCCAATTGCTCATGCGGAAGGCAAATATAATCTGCAATGGCCTTGCCACTCTCCTTACTCACAATCCGCAGGACATCCTTCTTGCCCGGTGAGGTCACCTTCTCGGGGTTGCCTGAAATCTTGATCGTCGGCGCCATCTCCCCGTCAAGCTCGCGTTCCACCAGCTTGTAAACACCGCCAAGCGCCGGCTGATCCGCAGCGGTGATCAGCTGTGTGCCGATTCCCCAAGTATCAATCTTCGCTCCCTGGGCCTTGAGGTTAAAGACTGTATTTTCATCCAGATCATTGGATGCAACGATCTTCACATAGGACAACCCCGCCTCATCAAGCAACTGCCGGGCTTGAATGGACTGGTAAGCCAAATCACCGCTATCAATCCGGATGCTGCCGAGCCGCTTGCCCATCTTCTCCAGCAGCTCGGCGGTTCTGATCGCATGAGGAATTCCGCTGCTTAACGTATCATACGTATCGACCAGTAAGGAGACTTGATCAGGCAAGGCTTTGGCGAACACCTCGAATGCCTCCTGCTCCGAGCCGAAGGTTTGCACCCAGGAATGGGCGTGGGTTCCTTTGGTAGGAATGTCAAACATTTTGCCGGCCAAAAGATTCGAAGTGGCATCGAACCCGGCTATATAGGCGGCTCGAGAGCCCCAGACCGCAGCATCCGCTTCCTGGGCTCTGCGCGTTCCGAATTCCAGAAGAACATCCTTATCTGCAACCAGCTTGATTCTCGACGCCTTAGTAGCAATCAATGTCTGATAATTCATAAAATTAAGCAGTGCAGTCTCGATGAGCTGCGTCTCCAGAATCGTCCCTTCCACCCGGATCAACGGCTCGTTAGGAAAGCAAAGATCACCCTCCTGCATGGAGAGGATCGTTCCCTGAAACCGGAAGTTTCTCAGCAGCTCAATAAATGCAGGATCGTAATTCTCTTCCTGCTCCATTAGGTAGCTCAAATCTTCTTCCGTAAAACGCAGATGCTCCACGTATTTAGCAATCCGCTCCAATCCGGCAAACACGGCATAACCGTTCCCGAACGGAAGCTTCCGGAAGTACGCCTCAAATACCGCCTTGCGAAGATGGGTACCATGGACCCAATGGGCATACATCATATTAATCTGGTATTTGTCTGTATGAAGCGCCAGGCTTTCGCTACGCATGGTTCTTCTCCTCCTTGACTGAACAAGTGCTGTTTAAGTGGTTGTTCAAACAGTCATCTTTTGATCACGAAGTATTTTAAGTATAAATAGATAACTGCGGCGTGAAGTCAGTGAATCTGTACAATTGCGCAGGCCGCTGGGAGTACTGATTGGAAAGCATCGGCTTTCCCGTTTCATCAAGCACTTCCTCCAGTATACCCTGGCGGCTGCGGGTAGAGGTGATTTTTCGAATGAAATTCAGTTCTGCAAAATCAGGTACTACCGTCTGAATCACTTGATAAAGCTCGCCAAGCGTAAACTGCGGAGGAAGAAACTGTTTGGCAATCGTTGTCTGAAGCATTTGCGCCTGAATCCGGCGGTAGGCATCCTCCAGAATTTCGCGATGGTCAAACGCTAGATCCAGCTCTTCCAATGCCTCCTGCATCGTGAACAGTCCTACCTCCTGAGCATCATCCGCCGACTGCCGCTTCTCAAGCACCCATTCCTCGACCAGAGCGAAAAAGGCATGCGAGATAATCCAACCGCGCGGATCACGCCCAGGCTTGCTGTAGACTCCCAAATATTCGAGATGATGGCCATCAACCCCGGTTTCCTCCTTCAGCTCACGTCTGGCCGTCTCATATAATGACTCGTTCTCCTGGGAAAAGCCCCCCGGCAATGCCCAAGCGCCGGCGAACGGCCAGCTTCTGCGGCGGATAAGCATGACCTTAAGGTCAAAGCGGGGCAGCGACTTGGTGACCGCCTTCCGCTCCTGCCGGGTCAATGTGAACATCACTATATCTGCCGGTATGCCATCCGGCGTACGGTACTTTTTCACTTCATTCATCGGCTCCTCTTGCCGCTCTCCACTACTCATCCTTATCACCACATCTGTGAGTTGTTAACGCCGCGCAGATCGTTCCTCGCAGTCGCTTCCTTCATAAACTGTTGGAAAATCTCAGGCCTTCGGCACACGGAATGTTGCCGTCGAGATGCAGCCCAGCACCCCTTCGGCATCCCGCACCTCCGCCCTAAGGGTCATTGTACGATAAGTCTCGTGCAATGGAAATGCAGATACCTTCAGTACACCTTTATGCATCGGCGACAGAAACTGGACATTCAAATGCGTCGTGACGCCCAGCCTTCCCTTAACGGCCGCTACCAGCGTCCCCATCGACTGATCCATCATTGCCGACAGGACGCCTCCGTGAACGATGCCCATCGAGTTCAAATGGCGTTCGTCAGCATTCAGCCCAATCTCCACCATCTGCTTGTCTACCGAAATCAGTTCCATGCCCAGAAGCCCCCAGAAGGAGTGCTCCTCCTTACCCATAATCTCTTTCCATTCCATGCAAAGACCTGCCTCCTGTCCGCTACAGGCCCTTTTCGTAACTATTGTGTCTGTAGTCTTTTATGTAATATTAGAGGTTATATTTGATTTGAATTGAAATTTCATCAAAAAGGTGCGGAAGAAACCTTCCGCACCGACTTGAATCTCATTCTCCATAGCCGGAAGTCGTTGCCGGCTCGCTCCCTGCTTCCACGTTTACCTTCTCCGAGACGGTATCCCGGATCACAGTAATAACGAGCTGCAGCAAGTAATTAATATCGCTCTGACTCTGCTGGAACTCAGTAACCAGCGGAATGCCGTCCAGTTCATCCTGAAGCTCGGCAATCTCCTGCTCGATTTTATCCACCATCGCTTTGTTTTGGAAGCTCTCGAAAGCAACAACCTCTTTCTGCTTCTTCTTGATCGTGGAGATCAGCTGCTGAATCCGCTCATGCTGCTGGATCATTTGCTCAGCCTTCTGGAACTGGCGAACCTCCTCGCTTGTACCTATCAGGCCTGCCAATTCTTTTGCCTTGGTCATAATATCATCACGAATGACCAGATTGCGCGAATCATACGTTGGAATACCGCAATCCGTAAACTCCTGATGCTGATGTTGCTCTCCCAAAGGAATTCCCTCCTCATTTGATCTTACCTGCATGAAGGACCCGGCACTAGGCCGAAGTTACCGCTTCGGGAATCAGACTTCCCTTGATGTACCATGTCATCGGATCCGTAATTTTAACCTGGACAAATTGTCCGATCAACTCCGTACCGCCTTCGAAATGAACCAGCTTGTTGCTGCGGGTCCGTCCGGACAAGACGCTGGAATTGTTCTTGCTCTCGCCTTCAACCAGCACCTCAACTACTTGATCCATCATCAGATCATTGCTTTGACGGGAATACTCATTGATCACTTCGTTAAGCTTCTGCAGCCGGACCTTCTTGACTTCCATCGGTACATTGTCGACCATGGCAGCTGCCGGCGTACCTTCGCGCGGAGAATAAATGAAGGTGTATGCGGAATCAAATCCAACCTCCCGAACAAGCGAAAGCGTCTCATCAAATTGCTCGTCCGTTTCGCCTGGGAATCCTACGATAATATCCGTAGTCAATACGACATTCGGAACCGCCTTTTTGATCTTCCGGACAAGCTCCAGGAATACTTCTCTGGAATACTTCCGGCTCATCTTCTTCAACACTTCACTGCTGCCCGATTGGACCGGCAAATGAATATGTTCAACCAGATTGCCGCCCTTCCCCAAAACCTCCACAAGCCGGTCATCAAAATCCCGGGGGTGGGAGGTCATAAATCTGACGCGCGGAATATCAATTTTCCGGATATCATCCATCAGATCGGCGAAGGTATAGCTGATATCGGTAAAATCCTTGCCATAGGCGTTCACGTTCTGTCCCAGCAAGGTGATCTCCTTGAACCCCTGACGGGCAAGCTCCCGAACCTCGGCAAGCACGTCATCCGGTCTGCGGCTTCTTTCCTTGCCCCGCGTAAACGGCACGATACAGTACGTACAGAACTTATCGCAGCCGTACATAATATTGACCCAGGCCCGCATCCCCTCGCGCTTCTTCGGCAGGTTCTCGATAATGTCGCCTTCCTTGGACCAGACCTCGACAACCATTTCCTTGCTGAACAGCGCTTCCTGAATCAGGTGAGGCAGACGATGAATATTGTGGGTTCCAAAGATCATATCCACAAAGCCATGTCTTTGCAGAATCCGGTTGACCACGCCCTCCTCCTGCGACATGCAGCCGCAGACACCCAGCAGGAGTCCCGGCTTCTCGGTCTTTAGATGCTTCAAATGTCCAAGCTCTCCGAATACTTTGTCCTCCGCATTTTCGCGAATCGCGCAGGTATTCAAAAGAATAATATCCGCTTCCTTCCGATCCTCGGTCGCCCGGTAGCCCATCTGCTCCAGCATTCCCTTGATCGTCTCGGAGTCATGCTCGTTCATTTGGCAGCCAAAGGTATAGACGATATAGTGCTTTCCGATCCCGATGCCCCGCATTTCTTCAGGCACCGCATGATCGTAATGCACCTGCACATCCTCCTTACCGCGCTGCTTTTCCTTCCGGTGATTCGGCTCCGATAAAATCTGGATATCTCGTCCGCGAATCCGAATCTTCTTCCCATGTTCATCTTCAGAAATAATCCTAGCATCCGTAAAGTCAAAATACTTGGAGTAATCCTTGTCCTTGGCAGATTTTAAGTCTGCTGGAGTCTGGCTCCCCTTCGTCATGCTGTTCACACCCTTTTATTTCATAAAATCCCTAGCGATCTGGATATCCAATAATTAGACATATCAATTAAAAATTATATCATATAAATGCGAGTTCAAAAAGTCGCTTTTCAGCCCCGGTCCATAGACGACTTTCTGAGTATCCTTACAACCTCATGCTCTTCCATATATAGTCTTATGAAGTACGCAGCAAAAAGACCCGTTGTTATTACGGGCCTTCTTTATGCCTTACTCCAAACTCTGAATATGCTTTTATCCGCAGATATTAGAAGCCTTTATATTGCGGCTCTTCATTTTCCAACTGCTGAACACGGCTCTCAACTTGCGTAACAATCTGTTGGGTTTGTTCCGCCGCATTGGTGAACAGTGTTTTGGCCTCCTGGTTCTGCGTACCAAGTGCAAACTGCTCCAAGCTGGCTTGAGCGCTCTTCAACGAGGCAAGTGTTGTTTTGACTTGAGATGCAACTGTCATTTTCGCTTCACCACCTTTATGAACTGTTGGTCCTTTTTTCACCGCTTACCGAGACATAATGTCCCCCGAGCATAATAATGTTATTCATTACATAATTTTACTTTTTAAAAGTAGATAAAAGCATCCTCCGCTACACATAATTGGACTAAACAAAAAAATCATTTCGACGTGGTGATGAAAGGGGCTTTTGTTATGCCTTTATGGCTAGAAGTAGTAGTTCGAACACTGGCTTCCGCCCTAGCGCTGTTCGTCTTCACAAGACTGCTCGGTAAGAGGCAAATATCCCAGTTGTCCTTCTTCGAATACGTGACCGGGATTACCATCGGCAGTATCACCGCCTACTTGTCCGTCGATGTTGATAACCATTGGTCGCTCGGCTTAATCTCGATGGGCGTCTGGTTTCTGGTCTCTTTGGGGATCGAGTATTTACAGATCAAAAGCGTGAAGGCCAGGAACTGGATCGACAGCAAATCAACCGTGCTGATCAAGGGCGGCAAAATTCTCGAAGAAAATTTGAAGAAGGAGAAGCTGACCAACGACGAACTTCTGGAACAACTGCGGAAAAAAAGTATTTTCCAAGCGGCACAGGTAGAGTTCGCCGTGATCGAGCCCGACGGGGAGATCAATGCGCTGCTCAAGAAAGAATATCAGCCGATCACCCCCTCCAGCCTGGGGATTAAGGTCGCGCCCGAGCAAGAAACACAGACGGTCATTATTGATGGAAATATCATGGACGAGCCTCTGGCAACAAGCGGATATTCACGCCAGTGGCTGCATACCGAGCTGGAGAAGCTCGGGGTATCACTTGACAATGTCAATATTGCGCAAGTGGACAGCTTCGGCCAATTGTATGTCGATCTGTACGATGACATGATTCAGGTTCCCCAGCCCCAGGAGAGAGCTACCCTCTACGCCCAGCTGAAAAAATGCGAAGCCGATCTGGAGCTGTTCGCGCTATCCACCGATGAGACGGAAGCCAAGCAAATGTACGGCGAATGCTCGGCAAAGCTGATTGGCGTGATCAACCAGATGAAACCGCTGCTCACGCAATAAAGGAGAAAATGACAATGGCAAAAAAGAAGAACAAGAAGTTGACGCCCACACAGCAGCAGTATCAAAGACTGGCTGCGGATATCGAACCGAAGCGGCCGGTCGTGGCCAACTGCCTGAAGGCATTCCTTAGCGGCGGAATCATTTGTCTGCTGGGAGAATGCATCCGGCAGGCGTTTGTTCACTTTGGCGGGTTCAGCGATAAAGATGCGGCAGGTCCGATGGCCGCCGTGCTGGTCATTGCGTCCGTCCTGCTGACGAGCTTTGGCGTCTATGACAAGATTGCCCAATGGGCCGGTGCGGGAACCGCCGTACCTATAACCGGGTTTGCCAATTCGATGGCCTCAAGCGCCATTGAACACCGCCCGGAAGGGCTCGTCCTCGGCGTAGCTGCAGGTATGTTTCAGCTTGCCGGCTCGGTAATCGTCTTTGGCACGTTTGCCGCATTTATTATCGGGATCATTTATGCGATTTTCGTTCCCGGTTATGCAGGAGGTCATTAACGATGTTAAAGGGACATCAAAGCTGGCACTTTGCCGGACGCCCCAAAATTATTAGCACAGCTACCGTTGTGGGGCCCTTTGAAGGACAGGGTCCTTTAAGCGATGACTTCGATGTCATCCACGGAGATTTGTACATTGGCCAGGACAGCTGGGAGAAAGCCGAGAAGAAGCTGCTGGAGGAATCCGCCTCCCTGGCGATTCAGCACGCGGGACTGACCAAGGAGCAGATCCAGTTTTTCTTCGGCGGAGACCTAATGAACCAGATTATTAGCAGCAGCTTTGCCGCCAGAACACTCGCCATCCCTTACATCGGCGTATTCGGAGCCTGCTCCACCTCGATGGAGAGCTTGGCGCTGGCCGCTTACATCGTCAATTCCGGAGGCGCCAACTACGCGCTGGCAGGCACCTGCAGCCATAACGCCAGTGTCGAGAAGCAGTTCCGCTATCCCACCGAATATGGCTCGCAGAAGCCCCCTACCGCCCAATTTACGGTCACTGGCTCAGGCTCTGCTGTCGTTTCTCTAGAGGGCCCTTCCGGGTCCCCCGTATTGACATCCGCTACCATTGGGCGCGTGATTGACATGGGGATTAGCGACCCGTTCAACATGGGGGCGGCCATGGCTCCGGCAGCCGTCGATACGATTCAGGCACATTTCCGCGATCTGCAAATCGAGCCTTCCTATTATGACCTGATTGTCACCGGAGACTTGTCCAAGGTTGGTTATGAGATTGCCAATGAGCTGCTCGAGCGGCATGGCATCCCCATCAAGCAGACGACCTACAAGGATTGCGGCATGATGATCTATGACTATGAGAAACAAAATGTTCAGGCGGGCGCCAGCGGATGCGCATGCTCCGCTGTCGTCACTTATGGACATCTGCTCAGAAAGCTCCGATCCGGCCAATTGAACCGGATTCTGGTTGTTGCTACCGGCGCTCTGCTCTCCCCCTTATCCTTCCAGCAAGGCGAGAGTATTCCTTGTATCGCACATGCAGTCGCCATCGAGCGGGGCGGATAATCAGGGCCATGACAAAGAGGCACAGGAGCTTTCAAGCTTCTGTGCCTCTTGATATTCCGTGTATCGGTTTAGTCTACGATCTCTGCCGTGTCGCCATTGTTAGCGCCGGCCGCATTCGCTTCATCGGTATCAATGTGCATATCAAGTGCGAAATTGTCGGATACGCGAGCGATGACATTTTCCAAGATCAGTCCGCGTTCGCCGCTCAAGCGAACCTTCAGCAATTGCTTGTCCTTGATGCCCCATTTCTCAGCGTTCGAGGTATGAAAGTGAATATGGCGAGCCGCAACAATGACGCCTTCTTGAAGTTCTACTTCACCAGCAGGACCTTTGATCTTAACACCTGGTGTTCCGTCGATATTGCCTGATTCACGAACCGGAGCCTTCACGCCGATTGCAAAGGAATCCGTACGGGAAATCTCCAATTGGGAAGCCGAACGTGCTGGCCCCAAAATACGAACCTTGTCGAATTGACCCTTAGGACCGATTACCGCTACCGTCTCATTAGCCGCGAATTGGCCCGGTTGGGACAATGGTTTGAACTCGGTCAACTGATAGCCTTGACCGAACAGAGCCTCAATGTGTTCTTGCGTCAAGTGAATATGACGCGCTGATACGCCGACTTGTACAATTTTGCTCATTTGTGATAACACTCCTCGTATATTCTCTGTATCGATGACGATTCACATCGTTACTCATTATACACCTATTTTATCTAAAATGAAAAAGATGTCTGCAAATACAGACATCTTTTCAGGGTTTATACAAATTCCGCAACAAGATTGTCAAACTCATTCTTCTTCAGATCAAGCGGCTGATGTGCCAGCGGTTCTGCCTTGAATCCGTGAATAAGATTCTCGTAGCTCTTCTTCTCCCGGTTCTGGTAGATCAGGCCGGTAATCATGCTTCCGGTCTCCATCAGCTTACCCATCGCCATCGCGCGGTTGGCCGGATCATAATCCGGAACCGTATCCAGATTAATAATATGCTCCTTGAACCAATCATAGGTATTAACCTTATTAAAAGTAACGCAAGGGCTAAATACGTTGATCAGCGAGAAGCCCTCATGCTGAATGCCCTGTTCGATCAAGGACGTTAACTGCTTAATATCGCTTGAGAAGGACTGGGCTACGAAGGTCGCCCCTGACGCAATCGCAATCTCCAGCGGGGACAGCGTTGTCTCCACTGCTCCTTCCGGTGTACTCTTGGTCTTAAAGCCTTCACCGCTGCGCGGCGAGGTCTGCCCCTTCGTCAGGCCGTAAATCTGGTTATCCATAACAATATAAGTGATATTAATATTCCGGCGAATCGCATGGACGGTGTGGCCCATCCCGATGGCGAAGCCGTCTCCGTCCCCGCCGGAGGCAATTACAGTCAAGTCGCGGTTAGCCAGCTTCACGCCTTGAGCAATCGGAAGTGCGCGGCCATGGATGCCATGCAAACCATATGCGTTAATGTAACCTGAAATCCGTCCTGAGCAGCCTATACCGGAGATGACGGCAAGACTTTCCGGCTCCAGACCGACATTCGCCGCCGCTCGCTGGATTGCCGCCTGAATCGAGAAATCCCCGCATCCAGGGCACCAGTTAGGCTTGATGTTATTACGAAAGTCCTTAAATGTTGCCATTCTTCACCAACTCCTCCTGTGCTTTGATCCCAGCCGCTTCTTGGCAGCGTTCGAAAATCTCCGCTGGCAGGAACGGGTTGCCGTCGTATTTCAGAATGTTAACAATTTTATCGTGGTATCCAACATTCAACTTGATCAGATTCGCCAGTTGACCTGTCGCATTATTTTCCAGTACAACGATTTTCTTGGCCTTGGCCATCTGTTCGCGAACCTCTTCAGCCGGAAACGGATGAAGCAGACGAACGGTCATATGGTTGGAGGTAATTCCTTCCCCGTTCAACCGCAGACGAGCCTGGTCGATTGTCCCGCCGGTAGAGCCCATGCCCACGATCAGCAAATCCGGCTCCGCATGCGGAGCATGCAGATGGATCGGATTCTCAACCTCCAGCTTCGCAAGCTTGCGGAGCCGCTTATCCATCATCTTCTTACGGTTCACAGGACTTTCCGATGGACGGCCTGCTTCATCATGCTCGACCCCGGTCACGTGATGGATGCCATTCTTGTCCCCAGGCAGCACCCGTGGTGAAATGCCGCTCTCGGTAAAGGCATAACGGCTGAACATACTCTGATCTTCCCGCTCTGGGATGTCCTTTACGATATAACCGCGCTCAATCTGAATTTTCTCATAATCCAGCATTTCGCAGGATTGCTTGCCCAGAGACAATTGCAGATCGGTTGCAAGAATGACCGGAACCTGATATTTTTCCGCTAGGTTGAAGGCCTGCACTGTATCGTAGAAGCACTCTTCAATCGAGCTTGGAGCGAGTACAATCTTCGGAATTTCACCATGTGTTCCGTAGATCAGCGCATGAATGTCGCTCTGCTCCTGCTTTGTAGGAAGTCCTGTACTCGGACCGCCGCGCTGTGTATCCACAATGACGACCGGAATCTCGGTCATCCCGGCAAGGCCGATCGCTTCCATCATCAGGGAGAGGCCAGGTCCAGCCGAGGCTGTCATACTGCGCACCCCGGCGTACGAGGAGCCGATGGCCATGGTTACCGCCGCAATCTCATCCTCCGTCTGGATGACAGTGCCGCCGAATTTCGGCAGCTTCTTGATCAAGTATTCCATAATCTCCGAAGCCGGAGTAATCGGGTATGCGCTCATAATCCGGCATCCCGCTGCAACGGCTCCCAGGCCGATCGCATCATTCCCGATCATGAACAGCTTCTGCTTCCCGTCCGCAGGCTCCAGCTTGAACTGGTCGAGCGGACCGCCCGCGAGCTCCAGCACATAGTCTGCGCCCCGTTTGACCGCCTCCACGTTCTTCTCCACAATGGCCAGACCCTTGCGTCCGAACTCTTCCTCGACCGCCTTGTTAAACACTTCAAGCGGCAGTCCCAAGAGTGCCCAGGAGGCGCCGGAAGCAACCATGTTCTTCATCAGCGAGGTTCCCAGTTCTTCAGCAATGCTCGTAATCGGCACCGCAAACAGCTTGGCATTCACCCCTTCTGGAACAACGGGATTGAACTTGGCATCCGCCACAATTACACCGCTGCCATGCAGCTCATGCGCATTTAAATCGATCGTCTCCTGGTCGAATGCGACCAATATATCCAGATCGTCCGAGATCGAACGGATCGGACTGGTGCTGATCCGGATTTTGTTATTTGTGTGCCCGCCTTTGATTCTTGAAGAAAAGTGACGATAACCATATAAATAATAACCCAACCGGTTTAAAGCCGTTGAAAAAATTCGATCAGTACTCTCTACTCCTTCTCCCTGCTGCCCACCGATCTTCCAAGACAATTGACTAATCAAGATCGCCCACCCCTTTATTGGATCGCACAAAAATGAAATATAATAAGTGCTGACAGAACGTTCAACCTATGAAAAATATTATTCAAACCGAGATAAATGTGAACATTCTGTTTCAGAGTCATGTCAATTTTATGTCTGAATCAGACAAAAAGCAAGCGTTTTCTCTCCTATTTCATATAGTAGTTTTCGATGATATCCATATCATGATTGGATGAATTAAAGCGCTTTCTTATTTTTAGGGGAGCCACCGCTTCAAAAAGACTTTTGCATTTCCGTACAACCAGCCTGATACAAGCTCTTCCGGATAATATTTGAGCAGCAGGTCGGCCCACTCTTCATATTTACCCGCATGCTCCAATCCCTTAACATGCCGTTCAATTCCGTCGAAATCAGAGCCAAACATAATATGCTTCTCTCCGCCCAAGGCACACACATGATCCAGATGCGGTAAAATATCCATTCGCTCAACGGTTTTCGTCTGCTTCACAAACCAGGGGACGAAGGTAATGCCGATCCTCCCGTCCAGCGAGATCAGCGCGCTAATCTGATCATCCTGCAGGTTGCGGGCATGAGGGCATACCTTATATGCATTGGAATGGGAAGCAATCAGCGGCGTTCCGGCAGCCTCAGCCATACTCGCAAGCTCCCAGAACCCTTTTACCGATAGATGCGACACATCCAGAATGATGCCCAGACGTTGACAGAAGCGGACAAGCTCTCTTCCCGCCGGAGTCAGCCCTCCCCCTCTTGGTTCAAGAATGCCGTCGGCAGCCCAGTTGGCGTAATTCCAGGTGAGTCCAAGCAAGCGCACTCCCCGTTCATAGCAGACCTTCACATAATGCAGATTGCCTTCCAGACCATCCGCACCTTCGATGGATAACAGTCCGCCCAGCCGCCCCTGCTTCTCGGCTTGTTCCAGCTCTTGAGCCGTGCTGATCGGCATAATTCCTTGCGCAACAATCTCGGAGGTGTACAGGTCCAATTGATCCAGAATATGACTCATTTGCGGTTTGCCCAGCTTCTCAGACAGATAGATGGCAAAGCACTGCACGCCGACCCCGCCTTGAATCATTCGCTCCACATTCACATCCAGCCGCTCATCATCGAAAAATTGAAGCTCCCGATTGAGCTGAAGCTTGCTTAACGCATCACAGTGCAAATCTATCATTCTTCGTTCCACGCCAAATCCCTCCATTTTATACTACTGTATACCCCGTTTGTCCTGAAAGAATGCAAAAAAACCTGTCTACATTGATTGTAAACAGGCTTCATTATCCGATATGCGCTTCGCTGTTACTTATCTCGGTTCTACGATTAGCTTAATTGCTGTACGGTCTTCCCCATCAATGACGATATCCGTAAATGCCGGAATACAGATCAGATCGACACCGCTAGGCGCCACAAATCCCCGGGCAATCGCTACCGCTTTAATCGCTTGGTTCAAGGCCCCCGCCCCAATAGCCTGCAGTTCAGCTGCGCCGCGCTCTCTCAAGACGCCAGCAAGCGCACCGGCTACGGAGTTGGGATTGGATTTTGCTGATACTTTTAATACTTCCATGGCAATTACCTCCTGGGAAAAATGGTTTGCTCGATCCCACTATTAGAAACATATTCGGGAGCGCTCAAAAAATTCCTGCTTTTTCCTGTATGGAGGGTTTACCCGTTTATTCCATGATCCACTCGTCTTCCATCAATCGGATCTTCTCCAGCTTCCGGGCATGTCCGGTCGCTTCATCAATATCCACTACACAGCCATGGAACTGCCATTTTCCTTCACAGACCTGAAAGCGGACCGGCAATTGAGTCGTAAATTTGCGCAGCACAGCCGTTCTTTCCATACCTAGAACCCCTTCCCGCGAGCCCACCATTCCGGCATCAGTCAGATACGCCGTTCCTTGCGGAAGGATGGTATCGTCATTGCTCTGCACATGGGTGTGCGTCCCCACGACAAGGGATGCCCGACCGTCAAGATGCCAGCCCATGGCGATTTTCTCCGAGGTGGCTTCAGCATGGAAGTCTACAAGAATGCACTTATGCTTCTTGGATACTGCTGCGACGAGCTCATCCGCTGCACGGAACGGGTCATCAATGGCCGGCAGGAACGTCCGTCCCATCAGGTTAATCAAGGCAAGCTCTTTACCTCCAGCACGAATAATCGTATGACCTGTGCCTGGTGTGCCTTCTGGAAAATTGGCCGGACGAACCATCCTCGGCTCCTCATCTATAAAGTCAAAAATCTCTTTGTTATCCCAGGTATGGTTGCCCATCGTCAGTCCATGAATACCCATCTCAAAAAACTCGCGGGCTATCTTGGCCGTAATCCCTCTTCCGGATGCGGCATTCTCGCCATTTGCAATAATGATATGAGGATTATATTTGGATTTCAGATGCGGCAAGGTAGCCTTTAGCGCCTTCCGTCCGGTATTGCCTACAATGTCTCCGATAAACAGTACTTTGATGTTGTCTCCTCCTCACTGGCTAACCTCTAATTGCCGACTGCAACAGCCTGAAGTTTTATCAGAGGTTGTTCAAAAGGTCGTCTTTTAAAACTTGCACTATTAGACGTGAAAAAGCGGCCCCGCGGGGGGCCACTTTTCAGCATGTCCTTTACTTCGCGTATTCAACCGCCCGCGTCTCACGGATTACGGTAACCTTGATATGCCCCGGATAATCCAGTTCATTTTCAATCGTCTTCGTAATATCTCTTGCCAGACGGAAGGCTTCCGCATCATCAATCTTCTCAGGCTGCACCATCACGCGCACCTCGCGACCCGCTTGGATCGCGAACGATTTCTCGACACCCTCGAACGATTCGGAAATTTCCTCGAGCTTCTCCAAACGGCGAATATACGTCTCCAGCGTCTCGCGGCGCGCTCCCGGTCTTGCAGCCGATAATGCGTCAGCTGCACCGACGAGCATGGCGATCACAGACGTCGCCTCGCAATCGCCATGGTGGGAAGCGATACTGTTGATGACCACCGGATGTTCCTTATACTTCTTAGCCAATTCTACGCCGATTTCGACATGAGATCCTTCCACTTCATGATCAAGCGCCTTACCAATGTCATGCAACAACCCGGCCCGCTTGGCAAGTGTAATGTCCTCGCCCAGCTCTCCGGCCATCAGGCCGGCCAGATATGCTACCTCCATGGAATGCTTCAGCACGTTTTGTCCATAGCTTGTCCGGAATTTGAGCCGTCCCAAAATCTTGATCAAATCCGGATGCAACGCATGAACCCCCACCTCGAAGGTGGCCTGTTCGCCGTATTCCCGAATCCGTTCATCCACCTCGCGACGGGACTTATCAACCATTTCTTCGATCCGCGCAGGGTGGATACGTCCGTCCGCCACCAGCTTCTCCAGTGCGGTACGGGCAATCTCCCGGCGGATTGGATCAAAGCCCGAAAGAATAACTGCTTCCGGTGTATCATCAATAATAAGGTCAATACCGGTCAGTGTCTCCAGCGCACGGATATTACGGCCCTCACGTCCGATAATCCGGCCCTTCATCTCTTCATTCGGCAAGGTTACTACCGAGACGGTTGTCTCAGCTACATGGTCAGCTGCGCAGCGCTGGATGGCCAACGCAATGATTTCACGGGACTTCTTGTCCGCTTCCTCTTTCGCCTGCTGTTCAATGTCCTTGATCATTTGAGCTGTCTCATGGCGAACTTCCTGCTCCACATTGTTGAGAATAATGGTGCGGGCATCCTCCATGCTCAAATTCGAAATCCGCTCAAGCTCTTGAACTTGACTCTTGTAGATCAAGTCAATCTGCTGCTGTGTCTCTTCGATCCGCTTCTCTTTGCCGGCTACTTGCTCTTCTTTACGTTCCAGCGATTCCAATTTTTTATCCAGCGACTCTTCCTTTTGCAACAATCGTCTTTCTTGTCGTTGAATTTCATTCCGACGTTCACGAATGTCTTTATCAGCTTCGTTTCTCAGCTTATGGACTTCGTCCTTAGCTTCGAGAACCGTTTCCTTTTTCAGTGCTTCTGCTTCCTTCTTCGCATTTTCTACAATTTGAGCGGCAGCAGTTTCCGCACTGGAAATTTTAGCTTCTGCAAGAGATTTGCGAATAAAATATCCGATCCCGAACCCAAAGAATAAAGCGGCGGCAACGAGAGCGATCCAGATTCCCTCATGCATCTGTTCACCTCCCCGCTGTTTCCTCCAAGGCATTCCCTGGGATGCTTGCAGTTGTAATTTTCACATTCATCATTAATTACAAGAATTCATTAAAGGCTGCACTGCCTTCATGACTGACAAATTGAATCCTTCACGGAGTCATTAATTTGGAAGGAAAAAAGACTCCATTTAAAATAGATTCATGTTCATTTTATTATTTGTCAAAAGAAATTGTCAAGTAAATGACAGCTCATGTCCGCTTCTGGTGGATTATTCCTCCCATTCCTCGTCATCCGTGCTGTTTAATCCTTCCTGTTCGATGATATTGCGCAGCACCCGCGAGACAAGCGATCCGGAATAACCGCGGCGCATTAAAAAAGCGCCTGTCTTTCGTTTTCGATCCTGCAGTTCTCCTGTGGATGACCGCCATTTCTTCAAAGCCAGCTCATGAGCGCTATTCAATTCCTCTTCCTCGCTGACCATCCCTAGCGCTTCCTCGATTAGCGGCTTCTCGACGCCCTTCTGACGCAGTTCATGTCTTACCCACATTTTGCCCTTGCCCCGACTTCTAACACGCTGCTGGGCCCATTCCTGTGCGTATACAGCATCGTTAATCAGCTTCTCCTCCCGAAGCCGCTTTAGGACATCTTCGGCAATTTCTTTGCTCCAGCCTTTTTCCTCCAGCCGCATTCCGATTTCATAAGAGGTTCTCATCTTGCGGCTCAGCGCAGTCAAGGCATCGATGTAAGCCCGCTGTCGTTCATCAGCCAGGACGATTTCCTCCAGCTCTTCACGGGTAAAGACGGAGCCTTTCATCATCCGATATTTGATCATTACATCTTCATGAATCTCTAATGTATATATACCAAAAGAGATCCGGTAGCGATGCTTCGGCCGCTTCAATAGGCTTACCGATGTAATGATCAGCTCTTCATCTGCAGGGAACGCATCAATGCCTTTTGCAGATTCCTGAGTGGAGGGGGGATCATTAAAAGTATCCGTATGCTTTCGAGCCTTGTTCCTGCCGAGCGCTCTGTCTGTATCCCAAAAATCTTCATCAGATATGTCAACAACATCCTGCGCCCGCTCCGTTCCGCCTCTACGCTTCGCATCGCGGTAATCGCGTTCACTAGGTTCGCCGTTTTCTTTCATGAGCCATCATCTCCAGTTCTGCACATGCTAAAGCGCTCTGTCCGGGGAGCATTCCCCGGCTCCAGAGCGCCAGAATAAGCGATATGTCACTCGGTGCTGAAAAGCTGACGTTTTGAACTCGAACTATGAATTATTCTTCACCAAACAGTGCTTGTTCTTCCTGCGCTTCCTCCTCCAGCTCATCGGCTGAGGCAGGGGCCACCGAAGTGGTTAAATTGCTGGCTTCACGAATCTTTTGTTCAATCGTATTGGAAATCTCCGTATGCTCCTTCAGGTACTGCTTCGCATTCTCACGTCCTTGGCCAAGACGCTCTCCCGCAAAGGAGTACCATGCCCCGGATTTATCTACGATATCCAACTCAACTCCGATATCGATAATACTTCCTTCCTTGGAGATTCCCTCACCATACATAATATCGATCTCCGCTTGCTTGAAAGGAGGCGCTACCTTATTCTTTACAACCTTGATTCTCGTACGGTTACCGACCATGTCATTGCCCATCTTGATCGTCTCAATACGACGCACATCCAGACGAACCGATGAATAGAACTTCAACGCCCGTCCGCCCGGCGTTGTCTCCGGATTACCGAACATAACGCCAACCTTCTCGCGCAATTGGTTGATGAAGATAGCAATCGTCTTCGACTTGCTGATGGCACCGGACAGCTTACGCAGTGCTTGAGACATCAGGCGAGCCTGCAAGCCTACATGGGAATCCCCCATTTCGCCTTCAATCTCGGCCTTCGGTACAAGAGCCGCTACGGAGTCGATAACGATGATATCCACCGCGCCGCTGCGCACAAGCGCTTCTGCGATTTCCAACGCCTGTTCACCGGTATCCGGCTGGGACAGCAGAAGCTCATCAATATTCACACCCAGCTTGCTGGAATAGAGCGGGTCCAGCGCATGCTCTGCATCGATAAAGGCAGCTTGTCCGCCAGCCTTCTGAACCTCTGCAATGGCATGCAAGGCAACCGTAGTCTTACCGGAGGATTCCGGTCCGTATACTTCAATAATCCGACCGCGAGGAAATCCTCCGATCCCAAGTGCAATATCTAGAGCAATCGATCCGCTCGGCACAACCTCCACTTGCATATGCGTGGACTCTCCAAGCTTCATGATTGAACCTTTTCCGAATTGTTTTTCTATTTGACGAAGCGCCATATCCAGCGCAGCACGACGATCTGACAATCAGCTCACATCCTTCAATATGATAGGTAAAACACGCATCATTCGTTTCTTACGTACTTAATTGTACCTTGTTTTGATAAGTTTGCCAAGCATTTTTTCGAACATACATTCGTAATTTTATTCCCCGCCTCCAGCACCTCCTCCCGCTAAGAAATTCAAAATCCGCTAATCACAAAAAAAAGAACCGCAGCGCCACTGAATCAGTTCGCTACGGTTCTTCCGTACACTTAGTATAACCCGAACCTTCGCCGATTGGCAATGGATAAGGTATTATTGCGGGATTCCTCTGCATCCGTGCTACTGCTTCTGCTGCTCCGATTTCAACCGTCTCCATAGATGGTACAGCACGGTCTTTGCAGAGCGAAGACGGATCGTGTCTCTGTTCCCCTTCAGATTAAGCTCCAGCACCTCGGTATCCCCGTCTCTCCTTGAGATGCCGATATATACGAGTCCGACAGGCTTGCGCTCCGAATAGCCCGGGCCGGCCACGCCGGTGACAGAGAGCCCAAAATCCGTATCCACAATCATGCGAACCTGTTCCGCAAGCACCTTGGCAGTCTCCGCACTGACGGCTCCCGGAGCATTCTCGCCTTCCAGCAGGTCATGAGGGACATTCAGCAGCTTCTCCTTCATCGCATTGGAATAACAAACAATCCCTCCGAGGAACACTGTGGCGCTGCCGGGAATGCTGGTAATCGTCTGCATCAGCAGCCCGCCGGTGCAGCTCTCTGCCGCACTGACCGTAAGTCCTTGCTCTGTCATGAGATCAACGATTGTCTTCTCAATCGGAACATCCTCAGTCGCGTACAAATGCTCCGGCAGCCGCCGGGCAATTTCCGCCTCCAGGCCTTCAAGTCGCTCCATCGCTTCCAGCTCCGAGGATGCTTTGGTTGATAAGCGGATTGTTACCTCGCTCTCCTTTGCGTAAGGGGCCAAGGTCGGATCTGTTTGCTGCTCGATCAGATCAAGCAATCTTGTCTCCAGACCGGATTCGCCAATTCCCGCAAACTTTAGCATCTTCGAATACAGGGCCCGCTCCTCCGTTAACACATGCTGGAGAATCCAAGGCTTCGCCTGATGCTCGAACATCGGCTTCATTTCCGAAGGGGGACCGGGCAGCAAAATATAAAACTTGCTGTCCTGGGCAATCGCGTTGCCAACCGCAAGTCCGGTCTCGTTCGTAAGCGGAGTAGCGCCGTCAATAACGAGCGCCTGACGACGGTTATTCTCCGTCATGGGTACCTTGCGTCCCTGAAAGAACTTCTCTACATTATCCATAGCCACCCGGTCAATGTGCAAACCGCGCCCCAGGACTGCCGCGACAGCGTCTTTCGTCAAATCGTCCTGTGTCGGTCCAAGACCGCCTGTGAACAATAGAATATCCGCCCGTTTCGCCGCAGTCTCAATCGCCTCGGACAGCCGGGACAGATTATCACCCACCACGGTCTGAAAATAAACATCAATCCCGAGTGAAGCAAGCTCCCGGGATAGGTACTGGGCATTACTATTTACAATTTGTCCGAGCAACAGCTCAGTGCCTACGGCAATCAGTTCAGCCTTCATATGAAAGTCTCCTTACATCTTCGAAAAGTTCAGTACGGACTTGTTCTTCACGAAATAGTCGATCCCGGAGTAAATCGTAATCAGCGCAGCAAGCCAGATCAGGATCACATCAAACGGGACGTTCAGCCACACAAACGGGAAATTGTTCAGCAGCAGAGCCGAAATCGCCACAATCTGAGTAATGGTCTTGGCCTTCCCCCAATTGCTGGCAGCAATGACCGAGCCCTCCAGAAGGGCGACCTCCCGCAAGCCTGTTACTGCAAACTCCCGCGCTATAATCACGATAGCGATCCATGCATCGCATTTGCCCATGGCTGCCAGTGCAATCAGCACCGAAGCCACAAGAAGCTTGTCTGCAAGCGGGTCAAGCAGCTTGCCAAGATTGGTCACCAGGTTATGCTTGCGCGCAATATACCCGTCAATCCCGTCGGTGCTTGCGGCAATAATGAAGATCAGGGCAGCGATCAACTGGTTCAGCGGAAGCGAGTAATCTCCGATTTCAATCGCATAAGACCACCAGGCGGCATCAATATCGACCAATAAAAAGACCAGCATTAGCGGAATCATAAAAATCCGGGCTAGCGTAATCCGATTTGGCAGGTTCAAAGGACTCCCTCCCCGGAAAGATCATATTCATATGCATGAGTAATGCGAACCTTGACAATGTCCCCAATTTCTGAGCCGGGCCGCGTCACATAGACCTCCCCGTCGATCTCAGGAGCATCATATTGAGAGCGACCGACATATACGTCGCTGCGTCCATCATATTTTTCCAGAAGCACATCCAGCACCTGCCCGATATATTTTCTACTGGTCTCGCCTGCTACCTGACGTTGAACCTCCATCAGAGTATTGGCCCGCCATTCCTTCACATCCTCATCCAACTGATTCGGAAGCCGGGAAGCCGGCGTATCCTCTTCCTTGGAATATGTAAATACCCCTAAACGGTCAAACTTAACCTCCCGGACAAAGTCGCAAAGAGCTGCAAACTCTTCCTCTGTCTCCCCGGGAAAGCCTACAATCAACGAGGTTCGCAATGACACACCCGGTATTCTGTCCCGGATTCTGGCGATCAATTCCCGGATATCCCGGTTCCTGCCCGGCCTTCGCATCCGCTTCAGTACCGCATCCTCACTATGCTGTAGCGGCATATCGATATATTTGCATACTTTCGGGTTATTGGCGATCTCATCGATTAATTCATCGGTGAAAAATCCAGGATATGCATAGTGAAGCCTTACCCAATGAACCCCCTCCACCAGGCTGACCTTGTTCAGAAGCTCGGCCAGCTTATACTCACCGTACAGATCCGTACCATAATTAGTGGAATCCTGAGCGATCAGACTGATCTCCTTCACACCTTGTCCAGCAAGAAGCTCTGCTTCCGCCAGAATCGAATCCATAGATCGGCTGCGGAATTTGCCTCGCATAATCGGAATACTGCAGAAGGTGCAGTTGTTATCACAGCCCTCAGCTATTTTTATATAGGTTGTATAGCTGGCCGTAGTGAGCTTCCGCGGAAGCTTCTCTTCATAATTAAACACCGGATTCCCGACAAAAACAGGTCTCTTCCCCTTTAATGCTTCATCCACGATTTGATTAATATGATGGAAATCACCGGTCCCTACAATGCCGTCAATCTCCGGCATTTCCTTCATTAACTCCTGCTTATACCGCTGAGTCAGGCAACCGGAGACGATCAGCGCCTTCAATCTGCCGGTCTCCTTGAGCTCGGCCAGATCGAGAATCGTATTAACCGATTCTTCCTTCGCAGCATCGATAAAACCGCAGGTGTTAACGATAATAACGGTGGCATCCTCTTCGCGTTCAACCAACGAATAGCCGCGTGCATCAATCAAACCAGACATAATTTCGGAGTCAACCAGATTTTTCTCACAGCCAAGTGTAACGATCTTCACTTTTTCTGACATAGTGATTATCCCCCATAAATTAAAAAACCTAATTAAGTATAATATCTCCGCAGCAACCGTGTCAAAAACATGAAAAAGTCCCGCGCATCCCTTTCGGTGCTGCACGAGACAGATCAATCCTGCTATTTCAAATTGGTAAATTGCAAATCGACCGTCAAATCCGCCTTGCGAAGCATCTGGATAATTTGCTGCAGATCATCACGGCTCTTGCCCGTAACTCGAATCTGATCCCCTTGAATCTGGCTCTTGACCTTCAGCTTGGAATCCCGAATCAGGATGTTGATCTTCTTCGCATTTTCCTGATCAATTCCTTGCTTCAACTGGATCCGCTGACGCACGGTTCCCAGGGAAGCCGGCTCTACCTTGCCATAATCCAGATTTTTGATCGGCAATCCCCGCTTGATCATCTTCGATTGCAAAATATCGACTACTGCATTCAGCTTATATTCATCATCCGAGACGATAACGAGCACGTCCTTCTCCACCTTAAGCTCGCTCTTGCTGTTTTTGAAATCAAACCGGCTCGCAATTTCCCGTTCTGTTTGGTCAATCGCATTCGTGAGCTCCTGCATATCCATTTTCGAGACAATATCAAACGAGCTTTCGGAAGCCATTTGTCCAACCGCCTTTCCATAACATATATTGAATCCAGGCGCTTACTCGCCTGTAGTATTCGTAGTAGAATTAGCACCGTTCTCTTCATTTCCCGCAGAATCCGGCACCTCGCCCAGATTCAACTGGATTCTGGAAGTGGTCTTGCCATCCTCCACAACTTGTTCGCCTACCGTAATCACTGTATACGGTGAAGCCCCGGATTTAATGAACAAGCCCTCGGCACCAAGATCATAATTAAGGACGTCTCCGCTCTCCATGGTGGCGAAGAACAGCTTTTCCCCTGATTTGTCCCCTTTGCGCACTTCCACCCAGCTTCTTCCGCTCGCCGTAATTACGACGGGAACCTGTGCATCCGCAGGCGCCTGCACGACAAATTTAGTTGTGCTGCCTTCTTTCCCATCTTGAGCAACAATAATGCTTCCCTGCTCGGTGGAGTTATTTCCTCCCTGATTGTTGCCAGAACCTGTGTTATTAGTGCCTGGTTCCCCAGAATCAACCGAAGTATCGTTGCCTGTATCATTGTTGCCTGGATTGCTGTTTGTGCCGTTATTAGTCCCGTTCCCGGAATTCCCGCTGCCAATCTCGCTGTTATTCGTAACCCGGGTTGGATCGGGCTGATCATTATTAGCCATCTCGTCCGACTTGCCCCAGACGGTGAAATACATATATATAACAACCAAAATGAGCACGGCGAACGACCACATGAGTGTCGTTGACAGCCATTTTGAGTTTCTTTCCGCCGCGCGCGTGCTCCGGCGCTTCTGCAGCACCGGCTCCATGGTAGGCTCGGGAGCTGGATCCGGAACATGCTGCCGATGCTCTGTCAGCAATTCATCGGGGTCGATTCCGACCGCTTCGGCATAGGTTTTAATAAAGGCCCGAACATAAAAACTGCCCGGCAACACTTTATAGTCTCCTGCTTCGATGGCTTCCAGGTATCTTGTACGTATTTTGGTCAATTCTTGAACATCTTCCAGGGTCATACCTCTGGCTAAGCGGGCTTCTTTAAGTTTTTGGCCCAGATCAGACACTACCATCACCTCCTGTTAATTAATTGACACGCTGCGACATTTGAACTCGCATTATACATCATCCGTGTACATTGTCGTAAACGTATCATATACGATTAGCTCATCCGGATTGTTACGAAGCTCAATAATAATATCCAGATCGTCATATGAATATTCAGTCTCCTTCACGAACACATCCGGATGTTCAATGACAATTGTAGAGGGCATCTTCATAATGTCCTGCAATAAATGATGGTGCTTGTCATTCAAACGAATTGTACTAACGATTCCATCAATTATAAATACGTTCTGAGGATGCATCTCATCGTCAGACAATTGGCTTCTGACAGTCTGTCTGAGCAGCGTCGAAGAGACAAAGGTCCAGCGTTTCATCGCGTAGACGCTTCCTGCAATGATCGATTCTGTCTTTCCAACCCGGGGCATCCCCCGCAAACCGATCACCTGATGTCCATCTCTCTTCATTAATTCACCCAAAAAGTCGACGAGCAATCCCAGTTCATCTCTGGTGAATCGAAAAGTCTTCTTGTCATCCGAATCCCGAACAATATACCGCCCGTGACGCACCGCAAGCAGGTCGACAAGGCGCGGTGGGCGAAGTGCTGTAACCGTAATGCTGTCAACATTTCTGAGCATTTTGTCAATCAAACCGATCTTCTCATCGTCATCCGTTTCCAGCAGTAATCCGCGAGTCTGTCCTTCCACGCCGTTAATGGTCAATATATTAACCTCGAGCATACCGAGAGTTGAAGCGATATCTCCCAGCAGTCCGGGACGATTCTTATGTATTCTGTACTCCAGATACCATTGCTTTATATCCATAACAAGCACCTTCTTTTGTTCCTATCTCGCAACATTCGACAATTCCAATCAGTTTTCCTGCATATTTGCAAAATAACTTGCCCCAATCTTGAACAAAGCTTATGCATCTGGAACATTTGATACGTGTCTTATGATATATAAAATAGAATTGAAAGGCAAGCCGCTCTCTGAGATGGGCGAAAAGCCCCCTGAAAGGGAGCTTTTCCGGGTTAGCTGCTTTGCTTGGACAGCTTCACCATGAGACGAGCGATCGTCTTGCGTTCCTCTTCATCGCCTACGTCCCATATTGCCTTCAGTGTCCGGTTCGCCTCGTTCTGAGGATCCACCTTCTCATCCAGAAATCCGCCGATCTCGTAAGCGAGGTTGGCAATCGCCTCTTCGCTCATCCCGATTTTCTCCGCATGCTCGATACGGTCACCGAGAAATTTCTTCCAGGTATCAAAATTTTTGAGTACTGTTGACATGATTAAATCCTCCTTATGGGGTTGGCGATTTAAAATCATTGAAGATCAACAGTTGTAATATGTGATTTTAAAGCGGTGCTTATGCGTCCGATGCTAAAGGTGAATTCAGGAATTGAACATTCATGAGCTTCGGAAGTCTAAGTCATCCAGCCCCCGTTCGGGCTGATAATTTGACCCGTAATATATCCGGACTCCGGCAACGCCAAGAAATAGACGAGCGAAGAGATTTCCTCGGGCGCAGCCAATCTTCCGGCCGGAATCTCCTCCTCCAGTTGTCTCAGCTCCTCCGGATCAAAACGGTCCATCATTTCGGTTCGGACCGCGCCGGGCGCCACAGCGTTCACCGTCACTCCCGATGGGGCCAGTTCCTTGGCCAAGGCCTTCGTAAAAGCGTTAACGCCGCCTTTCGCGGCGGAGTAGACCACCTCGCATGAGCCTCCCGTGATTCCCCATACCGAGGAAACATTAATGATTCGCCCGAAGCGCTGAGCGATCATATAAGGCATGAAGGTCTGACTGCACAAATAGACACCCTTCAGGTTGACGGCCATGACATTGTCCCACTGTTCTTCATCCGTATCGGACAACAATCCATAATGCGATATTCCCGCATTATTCACCAGTATATCCGGCTTCAGCCCGCGGGCCTCCAGCTTTTCCTTCATCCGGTCAATTTGTTCTTTGGAACGGAGATCCGCCGACACGGTATACACCTTCGCCCCTAGCTCGATACAGCTCCTGGCGATCTCATTAGCCGCTTCATGAGAATTCATGTAATGAATGACCACGTTCATACCGACGGAAGCAAATCGAAGCGCAATCTGCGCTCCGATTCCCCTGCTCGCTCCAGTCACCAGCACGGTCATGTCCTTGATATTTTTCTCCTCTCCATGGCCTCGGATCATCTAAGGACTCACCACCATGGAGACCGCCAGCTGCTCCCAATCAATATGCTCGCGCAGACGGCTGTTGACTTCCTCCAGGGTAAGCGATTCATAAATCGGAAGCACCTCAAACATATCCCCGCCGCGGAACCGATAACGGGTGAACTCGTGAGCAATATTCTCAGGAGAATTCAACATCCGAAGGAAGCCCCCGATTTTCTTCTTCCGCGTGCGCTCGAAATCCTCTTCACGGAAGCCGCTCTGCACGACGGCCTTAATCTCCTCTGTAATGACCTCCAATAGCCGCTCCGGATCCTTGGTATCTCCGCCAATAGCCGAGAATGCATACCGGGGATTGCTGTTGTATTCATGGGAGAAGCTGTCCGAGATCAGCTCTTCGTCATACAGCTTCTGGTAGAGCTTGGAGCTTGCCCCCAGCAGCAGGTCCAGCGCCAGCTTCGTGGCCAGATCACGCCGGAGCCGTTCCGCACCTTCGTAGCCGACCTGCGTCTCCTTAAATCCGAACAGGCATTTAGGGAGCGACACCGGGAGCTTCGACGTTCTGCGCTTCTCGTGAACCCCCTTCGGCTCGTGTTGAAAGATGCGCTCAATGTCGCCTTGCGGCTGATAATTCTTCTTCTCCTGATTTTCTCGAACCCAAGCAAATACCTGTTCAGCATCCACCCCGCCTACAATGAACAGCAGCATATTGCTCGGATGATAAAAAGCATTGTAACAAGTATACAGCGTTTCCTTCGTAATCGTGGAAATAGACTCCACCGTGCCCGCAATATCGATTCGAACCGGATGCACGGCATACATGGCCTCAATCAGTCCGAAAAAAACCCGCCAATCCGGATTGTCGCGGTACATGCCGATTTCCTGTCCGATAATCCCCTTCTCCTTATCCACATTCTGATCCGTAAAATAAGGATTCTGCACAAAGTTGATCAGTGTCTCCAGATTTTCCTTAATCTTTTCGGTAGCCGAGAAGAGATAGACTGTCTGATCAAAACTGGTAAACGCATTGGCTGAAGCGCCTTGGGAAGCAAATTTGGCAAAAATGTCTCCCTCCGGCTCCTCAAACATCTTATGCTCAAGAAAATGCGCAATTCCGTCAGGAACCTCAATTTCCTCTTGCCCGGCTACTTTGAAATGATTGTCAATGGAGCCGTACTTGGTTGAGAACGTAGCATATATTTTCTGGAATCCCGGCTTTGGCAATACATACACCTGAAGCCCATTATCCAGCGTCTCCCGGTACAGTGTCTCCTGTAAAGAATCATATCGAATGGCTTCCACAGGCTACCCCTCCTTCTTTCCCGTCAAGAAATAGATCGTATCCAATTCAAAGGTTTGTGCCGCCTGTACCACGTCCTCCGGTGTAACACGCTCAACCTGACTGAGCAGCTCATCGACCGGACGATCCTTGCCCGAGAGCACCCGGTTAAAATCATAGGCGATCATCTCGAAAGCCGAGTCCTTCATTTCGAGCAGACTATTCCGAAGCATCGCCTTGGTCTGACTCATTTCCAGCTCGCTGATTACTCCGGAGCGCATATCGGATAATTGAGCCTGAATGATCTGCAATGCCTTCTCATAATTGGCGATTTCAATCCCCGATTGAATCGTCAACAGGCCCTTGTGCCCGTCATAACGGGAAGCGGCGTAGTACGCAAGGCTCTCCTTCTCGCGCACATTGATAAACAGCTTTGAATGCGGGTAGCTCCCGAGAATTCCACTGTATAAAAGAGCCGAAGCATAGCGGTCATCCCCATAGGTAATCGGGGTGCGCAGACCCAGATTCAGCTTGCCCTGATTCACATCCAGTTGCTCGCTAACGGTCCGCACCTCTTGAACCACAGGTTCGACTTGTTCATGGGCATAGCTATGAGCAGCAGCCCGATTCAACGCAAAGGAACTGCTAACCAGCTCCTGTACTTCAGCAAGCGTGGTATCGCCTACGACGTACAGATCCAGTCTGGCTTCCTGAAGCCAATTTTGATAAGCCTCGTGAAGCGAGCTGGCTGTAATGCGGTCCAGATCGCTGCGTTCACCTAGCGGATGGAGACGGTAGGGATCACCCTGGAACATCTCCTCAATACAGCGTTCGGCCGCATAACGAATCTTGTCATTAATAATCGCTTCCAGCTTCTTGCGCACGTTCTCGCGCTCTGCGGCAACATAGCTCTCGCGGAAGACGCCTTCCTCCAAAGCCGGTTTGGTTACGACTTCCCCAAGAAAATTGAAGGTTTGAGCCAGCAGCGGCGCTTCACTTTGCACAAAGGAATCATTAATCGTATCCATCCGGAACTGCACGATCTGATAATTGCCTCGTTTATACACATCAAATCCAAACCCAGCACCATACAAATGCTCTAACTGCTCCCGAAACTGCAGCGTCTCCGGATAGGAGGAAGTGCCTCTGCGAAGCACGAACGGCGTAAGGGCCGTAGAGGTTACAGTCTTGCTATTAAGTGGAATACCCGCATACAAAGATACGGCAAATGTCTTGAACCGGTTAGTCGGCAGGACATGAATGTTCATATTGCCCACACTACCGCGCTCGAATAACGTTTTGTTCAAAGCTCAAAACCCCTTTTCAAGAGATTGTGCAGATCACTTCTCTCATAAAATTCAGTTCCATTCTATACCAATTCAAAGGAAAGAAGCAACCTGGAGACGGACGGCTGCTTCTGTTCAAAGATTACTTTTACATGCAGAAAATATGCTTTCCGATCGTTTTGACCTGAGGTCGCGACCAGATCCACTTTGATGTCGCTGTCTCGGGATTAAAATAATACAAACAGCCCCCGGAAGGATCCCATCCATTGAGCGCCTGCTGCACTGCTTTGCGCGCCGTTTCATTCGGCTCAAGCCATATCTGACCGTCCGCTACGGCCGTGAATGCTCTCGGCTGAAAAATAACGCCCGATACCGTATTGGGAAAGCTTGGGGACTTCACCCGATTGAGAATAACCGCCGCCACGGCAACCTGTCCTTCAAATGGTTCTCCGCGCGCCTCGCCGTAGACCGCATTGGACATGATCTTCAAGTCATTTTCCGACAGTCCCAAGCTGTTCGATGGAGCCAGCGCCTCTGAGCCTGACCCCTGGTTCTGGTTGCCCGAATTCGAGCCTTGGCCGCCCTGTTTGCCGCTCTGGTTGCCCGAAGCGTATTCCATCCCCGGCTTCCATTGCTTGGTGGCATTATACAGCTTCAGCTTGGTCTTCGGTCCTGCGTACCCATCAACCTTCAGCCCGAATTCGGATTGGAACCATTTCAAGGAATCTCTTGTCTTGGGGCCGAATGAACTGTCCAGTTTGCCATAGTAAAAGCCCAAAAACTTCAGTCTGCCCTGAAGCTCATAGACATCGCTTCCAAATGCCCCGTATTCAATCACTTGATTGCTGAACACCTCAACAGCTTGCTTCGGCTGCTCCGAAACCTTATCTTCATGCCTTAGCTGACTGTTCCCGTATACGATACCGATCAACAACAGCGCTATTCCTGCGGTAATCCATACCTTGATGTTTTTCATCTCGCTATCGCTCTACCCTTCTATTGTGGAATTGACATCATGGATTGACCTTATTATGACAACCCCTGCCCGTTCCTATGCACATAGAATCGCTATCGTGACAGAGACTTGATATGCGCGGAGCGCAAAAAGCCGCCTCGTCCGCAGATTGCTCTGCGTTCGAAGCGGCTCGCTAGCGAGCTTCCGTCAGGAAGTCATTTTATTCGTCCGATACTGGTCCATCGTCATGAGAACCTCTCTCGGCTTGCTGCCTTCATACGGACCTACCACGCCTCTGGCCTCCATCGAGTCGATGAGCCGCGCGGCCCGGGTGTAACCTACCCGCATTCTCCGCTGCAGGAGAGAGACGGAGGCTTGCTTGGCTTCAAGAACAATCTGGACAGCCTGATCATAAAGCTCGTCCAGCACCTCCTCCTGACCGCCTGCTTCCTCTTCGACCTCTGGAACCAGACTCTCGTCATACTCGGCCTGGCCTTGATCCCTTACAAAGTTAACGATCGTCTCGACCTCCTGATCGCTCATAAAGGCTCCCTGAACCCGAATCGGCTTCGAAGCGCCCATCGGCATATAGAGCATATCGCCGCGTCCGAGCAGCTTCTCGGCCCCGGCCATGTCAAGAATCGTCCGCGAGTCCACCTGCGAGGATACGCCGAACGCAATTCGGGACGGAATGTTCGCCTTGATCACACCGGTGATCACGTCCACCGAAGGCCGCTGTGTCGCGATAATCAGATGGATTCCCGCCGCCCGGGCCATTTGTGCGAGGCGGGCAATGGCATCCTCCACGTCATGTGCGGCAACCATCATCAGGTCGGCAAGCTCGTCTACAATGACGACAATATAAGGAAGCACCACCTCAGGATTTTCCTTCATCATCTGGTTATAGCCTTCGATGTTGCGCGCTCCTGATTTGGAGAAAAGCTCATAGCGCTTCTCCATCTCCACAACAATCTTCTTGAGCGCCAGCGACGCCCTGCGCGGATCGGTTACAACCGGCGTAAGCAAATGCGGAATGCCGTTGTAGACGTTCAATTCGACCATTTTCGGGTCCACCATCATGAATTTCACTTCATCAGGCTTGGCTTTATATAGAATGCTTGTGATAATTCCGTTGATACAGACCGATTTACCGGAGCCCGTGGCTCCTGCCACGAGCAAATGGGGCATCTTCGCCAGGTTGCCGACAATCGTCTGGCCAGAGATATCGCGGCCAAAGGCGATCGACAGCTTGGACTCCGCCTCGGTAAAGGTCGAGGTCTCCATCACTTCCCGCATAGTAACCACGGATACTTCAGAGTTCGGAACCTCAATACCGATCGCCGATTTGCCGGGAATCGGCGCCTCCATGCGGATATCCTTGGCTGCCAGCGCAAGGGCAATATCATCGGTCAAATTCACAATTCGGCTAACCTTGACCCCGATGTCCGGCTGGATCTCGTAACGCGTTACCGCAGGCCCTCTTACGACCTCCAGCACGCGCGCGCGCACACCGAAGCTTTCCAATGTCGCTTCCAGCTTTCGAGCCGTCTGCATATAATCGGCCTGATCGCCTGATTTGCCCGCCCCGGAAGGTCTCGACAGCAACCGGAAGGAAGGAAGCTTATACGGCTTGGGAGCCGGCTTAGGCGGGGCTGGAGGGGCTTCTACACCAACGTTCTCCGGATCCCCGTCAATCGCCTCCAGTTGCAGTCCCCCATCCTCTCCGGAAGCTTCCATCGGACTGAAATGCTCCACATTCTCATGATTATTAATGCCCTCACGATCTTGAAGCTCCTGCACAACTTCAGTGCCTTCAGTGCCTTCTGTTCCGACCGTTCCCTCCGAGCCAGAGAGGTCCTCTTCGTCCAGGTCCTCTTCAGGCCGCCAGCTTTCCTGACGAATGTGCTCGAAGAAGTCCCGAATAATCGGGCCGGTATCCGAAGCTGTCGCGGGATCCGTAACCGTGCTGCCGCCCTGATAATCCAGCTCGTTCCAGTTAATCCCGCTGACCGCGGCGGCCTCCTCTTCAGGAGGAGCTTCATTGGCAGGTTGCTCCACAGCCGCTGTATCTTCCTTCCCTCGATCTCCCTTAAAGCCGAGTAATTGGAAGAATACCGGCTTGTTTCGCGGGTGACGAACAGAAGGCGCCACTTCCTCCGCTTCTATAGGCTCCAGAGGGGGAGTTTCTTCAATTACCGGCTTCTTAGCTGCTGCTTTACGTACCGGCCTGTCCCCCCCTTTAACCGGAACTGGCCGCAGCAAACGAAGCTTCTTGCCGAATTGCTGTCCCAGACCTCCCACCTTGCCGCGCAGTATTTTTCCAAGCTCGACATAAGATAGTCCGGTAACAAGCATAAAGCTGATTGCCAGCATGACAATCATGATCAGCCGGGCTCCCGCCAGTCCGAACAAGGAGTAGAGCAAGGCAAACTCCAATCCGCCTATGTATCCGCCGCTGATATTCAATTGAAGCAGACTAAATCCGGAATCACTTGAGACAGGCGAGAACAAGGCTCCCTGCAAATCCCGATGAATCTGACCCATAATATTCGAAAAGCTCAAAGAACCGACAGGAGCCAGCTTCTGCCCCATCGCCGATACGGTGCTCATCAGAGCAAAGGCAAGGGTTGCAAGCAGCAGTCCGCTTCTTCTTGCCGTCCATTTCGACGGCCACTTTCTGCTAATCATCACGGCTAACCCTATATAAATGCCTACCAATGGAATCACAAAATAAAACTTGCCGAGCATGAGAGCAGACATTTTTGACAACGTTCTGCCGACCGCTGCTTCTCCCGACAAGGCAATAATCGAAAGCGTGATCAGGATGATCCCATAAATTTCATATTTGAGCATACTTGCTATAGCTGTCTTTTTCTTCTTCCGTTTGCGTGCCAAACAGGAACACCCCCCAGATGAATATTATACCATAATCACCGGAGGGTACCATACGTCCTTCTTCCTCTAATTTACTCAAGCAGTGTGGGAATAAAAGCAATTTGCTTGCCGGGCGCATAAGCGGGATTCAGATAATCATCAAGGCTGCAGCGCAGCAGACGAATGATCGTCGCCCGATTTCCGGGCTCCATTCGTACTTGCATCCATACGCCGCCCAATTCAATTTCATTATACAATCCGGCTGTCTCCGCTTGCTCCCAATAAACCTCCTCCGGCAAAATAGTGTAATGGCTCATTGCGTAATCGCTCCTTCCATTCCCTGCTTGGCTGGCCGAGTAAGCTCAATCAAGCTATTCAGCTTCTTAAGACCTTCACCGATTCCCCCGATCGCATCAATCAACCCATGCTTGACAGCATCATTTCCCCCGACGGCTGTGCCGATATCCCGATTCAACTCCCCGGTCTTGAACATCAGCTCCTTGAACATCTGTTCGGAGATATGAGAGTGTGTCGTAACAAACCGGACCACCCGTTCCTGCATCTTCTCGATATATTCAAACGTCTGAGGCACCCCGATCACCATGCCCGTCATCCGGATCGGATGGATTGTCATCGTTGCGCTTTCCGCAATCAAGGAATAATCCGAGGCAACAGCAATGGGAACGCCGATACTGTGTCCGCCGCCAATGACGACAGTAACCGTAGGTTTGGATAGCGAAGCGATCATCTCCGCAATAGCCAGCCCGGCCTCCACATCACCGCCTACCGTATTCAAAATGATCATCAGACCCTCGATCCTCGGATTCTGTTCGGCCGCGACAAGCTGGGGAATGACATGCTCGTACTTGGTCGTTTTGTTCTGCGGGGGCAACACCAAATGTCCTTCAATTTGCCCGATAATGGTCAAGCAATATACATTGGATTCACCGGGAACAGGAACAGCGGTCTGTCCCAATTGTTGAATTGTCTCCACCACACCTGACTTTTTGTCGGGCTCCGGACTTACTGCCGGAGCCTCGGTCTCCTGCATCGTTAGAGAGGAGTCAATTTTCTCGTCCATGAATGAACACTTCCTTCCGGCCTGCAAGGCTAAAATGTAAACAGCAGCAATGACATGAGTTAGTATGCCGTCCTTCCGCCTGCCTCTATTCCAAAAGGTCCGGCAATCACCACGCAAAAAAGCCCCCTCTCCCAGAGGAAACCGTCCAAATAACCGGCTGGGAGAAGAGGCGACTGTGTGCCTTAGCTCTTATACTCTTATATATAAATGGTTCTATACTTCCATGATGATCGGAAGAATCATCGGTCTGCGGCGTGTCTGGTCATACAGGAAGCGTCCAAGCGCATCCTTCACGCTCGTCTTGAGCGAAGCCCATTCATTCACATTTTCGTTCATCAGCTTCTCAAGCGTGCTGGATACGATCCGGTTCGCCTCATCAAGCAGGCCTTCCGACTCCCGTACATAGACAAATCCGCGAGAAATGATATCCGGACCGGACACAATCGTCCCGTCCTGCTTGCTCAGCGTAACGACTACCACAAGGATTCCATCCTGGGACAGAAGCTTACGGTCGCGAAGGACAATATTGCCGACATCGCCGACACCAAGTCCGTCGATCAGGACATTACCCGCCGGAACTTTACCGGCCTTGCGGGCTTCCCCGCCTTCAATCTCAACCACATCGCCGATATCGACCAGGAAAATATTGTCGGAGTCTACGCCGACCGATTCGCCAAGCAGAGCATGTCTGCGCAGCATCCGGTATTCCCCGTGAATCGGGATGAAGAATTTCGGCCGCATCAGATTCAGCATCAGCTTCAATTCTTCCTGGCTTCCGTGTCCGGACACATGGACACCGGAGTTGGAACCGCTATAGATTACATCCGCACCAAGCCGGAACAATTCGTCAATGGTGCGACCGATATACTTCTCATTGCCCGGTACAGGCGTTGCAGCAATAATGACGGTATCGCCAGGCAGAATATCCACCTTGCGATGAGTCGAACGCGCCATACGCGTCAATGCGGACATCGGCTCGCCCTGGCTTCCCGTGCACAGAATAACTACACGATCAGCGGCCATTTTATTAACCTCTTCCGGTTCGATCAGGATACCGTCCGGAACATTCAAATAACCAAGCTCGGAAGCGATGGTAACAACATTAACCATGCTGCGGCCAATAATCGTTACTTTACGCCCGGTCGCATATGCAGCTTCAATGACTTGTTGAACACGATGCACATTCGATGCAAAGGTCGCAACCACCACACGCTGATCCGCTTTACGGAAAATATCATTCAGCACGATGCCTACATTTTTCTCGGAAGGCGTAAAGCCTGGCTTCTCGGCATTAGTGCTGTCCGATAAAAGAGCGAGAACACCCTTCTTGCCGATTTCACCCATACGGTGCAAATCCGCGAATTGATCATTGACTGGTGTATGATCAAATTTAAAGTCACCGGTATGAACAACATTTCCTTCAGGCGTCTCAATGCATACTCCGACGGAATCCGGAATGCTATGGTTTGTCTTGAAGAAGGTGGCTTTCATCGTAGTCCCGAGTTGAACCTCGGAGTCGGCATGAATCAGAACACGCTTCGTCTCGCCAAGGAGCCCCGCTTCCTTCAGCTTGTTCTCAACAAGCCCTAACGTCAGCTTGGTGCCGTAGACCGGCACATTCAGGTTCTTAAGCACATACGGCAACCCGCCAATGTGGTCCTCATGACCATGCGTCAGCAAAATACCTCTTACCTTGTCGCGGTTCTCCGTCAAGTAAGTGATATCCGGAATGACAATGTCAATGCCCAGCATGTCCTCTTCCGGAAACTTGAGCCCGGCATCAATGACTACGATGTCATTGCCGTACTGCACCACATACATGTTCTTTCCGATCTCGGCAACGCCGCCCAGCGCAAAGATCATTAATTTATCATTATTCATTTTTTTGGACAAGTGAATCTAACCCTCCTATTATGTTGGACGAAAGTAATTGTAAATGGAAATGCACCCGTTCAGTGCAAAGCTAGTTAATTTTTTCAAATAAAAATACACCGCACCCAGTCACTTGAAACCATTATACATGATTAAATAATTAAAATACAAGTGAAGCGATTTCTTCATCCCGTATCCATACCTTTTGCAACGACAAATAAACCGATGCTTGAAAAGCAGCATCGGTTTATGGAAATGCGACCTATTATTGGGTTACTTGAGCAGACCTAGAATTTTCGCAGCCTCTTGCTCGGTCGGAGGAACCAGCGGAAGACGGACGCTGCCGACCAAATAACCTCGCTCATTGAGCGCGTACTTTACAGCGACGGGATTAGGACATTCGAACAATCCTTTGAATAAAGGAAGCAGCTTATGGTGAAGCTTGGCAGCCTTTGCCGCCTCACCGCCAAGCAGCGAGGAGATCATTTCCTTCATCTCGGCGCCGACAAGATGGCTGGCAACACTGACCACGCCGTAGGCGCCTACGGCGATGGCTGGCAGAGCCGAAGCATCATCCCCTGTGTAAATCACGAAGCCTTCAGGCGCACCGGCTGCTATGAAGCCGATTTGCTCCACCGATGCGCATTCCTTAATCGCAACAATATTCGAAATCTGCGCCAGACGAAGAACCGTATCCTTGCTGATGCTCACCGCTGTCCGCAGCGGGACATTGTACAGCATAACCGGCAAAGTTGTTGAAGAAGCAATTGCCGCAAAATGCTGATAAAGCCCTTCCTGATTCGGTCTGTTGTAGTAGGGCGCAACCAACAGCACACCATCTACTCCCAGCTTCTCCGCCTCCCGGGTCAGATGAATCGAATGAGCCGTTCCATTACTGCCTGTACCGGCAATAATCTTGCACCGGCCAGCAGCGCGTTTGACCGAATAATCGAATAAAGAACATTTCTCTTCATCGGTTAATGTTGGAGACTCTCCTGTCGTACCACATACGACCAGGCTGTCAGACTTCTGCTCCTCGATCAAATAATCGATGAGTCTCCCTGTCTCTTCCCAGTCGATCTCCCCCTGGGCATTAAAGGGCGTGACCATCGCTGTTATTAATCTTCCGAAATCCACGTCGTCTCCTCCTTAGAATCCATTTGATATATATTAGAGCAGTCGTCAAGCCCCCCGTTACTTGCCAAGCTCGAACTTAGCATGCAGGGCGCGTAACGCCTGTACCATATCTTCTTTATTGACGAGCACCCAGATCGTTGTATTGGAATCCGCGGATTGCAAAATTTGAATATTCTGCTCTGCAAGCGCCTCTACGATGCGAGCCATAATACCGGGCACTCCGTTAATTCCGCCGCCGATGACCGACACCTTGGCACAGCCATTCAGCAATGAAGGCGCGAACCCCAGCGATTTAAGTACAGCCTCGGCCCTTGAAGCATTGCTGTCAAATACCGTATAAGCAACCCCGGTCGGGGTCACATTAATAAAGTCCACACTAATATCATTTTCTGCCATGGCTTTAAATACTTTGAGCTGCAAGTTGTCAGCAGCACCAGATACAGAATCCACTCGGATCTGAGTCACATTTGCTACGTAGGCAATCCCGGTCACATAGCGGTCAACAATACCTAACTGCACGTCCTTGAAGCCTTCCGGATTTGCGACCAGCGTTCCTTCACTTTGCGAGAAAGTGGAGCGTACCCGTACCGGTGTACCGGATTGCATAGCGATTTCAACCGCCCGCGGATGAATCACCTTGGCTCCCTGATGAGCCATATTGCAAATTTCAGCATAACTGACGTAATCCAGCGGCTTCGCATCTTCAACAATTCGCGGATCCGCCGTCAGAATGCCGTCCACATCCGTATAAATGTCTACCATCTCCGCATGCAAAGCTGCGCCAAGCGCCGTAGCCGATGTGTCGCTGCCGCCGCGTCCGAGCGTTGTGAAATCGCCGCTCTGGTTCTGTCCTTGAAATCCGGTTACAATAACCACCTGATTATTGTTCAGTTCATCCACCACCCGGCTAGGCACCATATCCAGAATTCTCGCATTGCCGTAATGGCTGTCCGTTCTGAATCCGGCCTGGGCTCCTGTCAGTACTACAGAGGAAATCTCTGCTCCCTGCAGCAGACTGCAAAGCATTGTAGCCGAGATAATTTCTCCGCAAGCAAGGAGCAGATCCTGTTCCCGCGATGGCAGCGAGCCTCCTCCTGAAGCAATCAGGTCAAGCAAGGTATCCGTAGCGTACGGATCCCCCTTCCGGCCCATGGCCGAGACCACAACAACAAGCCGGTAACCATGATCCAGTTCCCGGCGAATATGTGAGATGACATTCTCTCTGGCTTCCTTGGTCGAGAGCGATGTGCCTCCGAATTTTTGCACTAAAATGCGCATGGGTATTCCTCCAATGTAAGTAGCGGAGCAAGCGCTAAGAACGACAATTACTCTGCTTCGTTTGCCGCAGAAAGGCCGGCGGCATAATCAATGTGCCGCTTTAGTCCTGCACTCATTTCAAATTACACTTCATCGCGAAAACGTTCAATAATGACAGGCTGCAGTTGTCTTCCTTCAAGCGCCGCATAACAGGTTTCAGGAATAAGTCCCATACGTGCAACCAAAGAATTCGGCTTCTTCTCCGGGCTGTCTTGACCAAAAGGCACAAAATAAATATGCTTGGCAACAATCAGCCTGGCGATATTCGCCATATTAAAGCCCAGTCCATCATTCGTGGAGACGGCGATTACAACAGGACGGCCATTGCGCAGCGTTGCTTTGGCAGCCATCAGCACCGGGCTGTCGGTCACCGCATTCGCCAGCTTGCTGGTCGTCGTCCCTGTGCAGGGGGCAATCGCAAGAACATCCAGACGCTTTGACGGGCCAAGCGGTTCAGCGTCGACAATTGAAGAAATAATATCATTCCCCGTAATATCTTTCAACTGTTTTTGCCAATCTTCTGATTTTCCGAACCGGGTGTCCGTACTCATGACCGTATTGGAAATAATCGGCACAACTTTAGCACCAGCGTCAACAAACCGCTTCACCTGCGGCATAATCTCCTCCAGCGTACAATGTGATCCCGTAACCGCATAACCAACCGTTTTCCCCTGCCAGTTCACTATTCATCCCCCCGTAGTTGACACTCTTCCAAAAGTGACTGAATAATCGTGTTCGCCATAATAATGCCAGCCGTTTTGGGAGCTACAATACCGGGTAGACCAGGGGCAAGAATCGCCTTGATTCCCCGCTTCTCTGCGAAGCGAAAATCCGTTCCTCCGGGAGCGGAGGCAAGGTCGATAATGACCGCCTCACGAGACAATCTGGAGATGATTTGTGCTGTGATTATCATAGTCGGTATCGTGTTAAAAATCAAGTCAATTCCGCTGTGATAAACGCTCAAATCCGTTGTCACAAAAGGCTTCCAGCCCATTTGGACCGCTCTCGCCCTGTCCGCTTCCCTGCGCAGTCCCACCTGTACATTTGCTCCCAAACCTTGCAGTGTTTTCGCCAGTGTGAATCCCGTCCGGCCTATTCCCAGCACAATGCAATTCGATCCATGCAGCGTAATCTTCGTGTTCTGGATCGCCATCATAACCGCCCCTTCGGCGGTAGGAATTGAATTATAAATCGCTACCTCGTCACGCTCCAATAACTCGGTCAGACGAAAGGAATATTCGGATGCCATACGCTTCAAATATCCTTTGTCCATCCCTGTAAATACCGGTGTTCCTTCTCGAATCTCCGCCAACGTCTCCTTTTTCAACTGGATGCTGGCGCTTGAGAAAGGAGCCGGAACCTCCCCTTGTTCATTACACCCGACTACAGGGAGCACGATGCAGTCCGCCGCTCTGAGCAACTCCGGACTTAAGGATTCATGTGAAATACCAGTCAGCGGAGGCGCCAGGTTCTCGAATCCGACAACGCGCACTGTTGCATCCATCTCGATGCATTTGTGGATGACCTCCACCTGGCGGGCGTCACCCCCTAAAAAAACAATGGTCAGACCGGTTAACATCAAAAGTCGGCACTCCTTCCAGGCAATACGTATAGAGCATCTTATGCCATGGAGGAGAAAGTGGTGAGGGGACGCAATGGAAAAAAGCTGGTGGTCCGGGGGCGTGCACGTTGTCCTAACGTTGGCAAGCAGAGGAAAGAGGTATCGGGTTTCAGCCGTTCCTTGAATTCGGGTTGCCGGAATGTACTTTTCAGGAAGCAACCCGATTTCAAATACGGCCCGTTCCCATGCTTATGGAGGCAGAAAAAAAACGGACAGGGATGATCTCCCTGTCCGGTTGATAAAAATCTATTATTTAGTGCCGGTATGGCCGAAGCCGCCCGCGCCGCGAACCGTTTCCGACAGCTCGTCCACCTGTGTCAATTCAACTTCAGGGACGATCTGGAACACCATCTGAGCGATCCGCTCATTGCGTGAGATCGTAAATGGCTCCTGTCCCAGATTGACCAGCAGCACCTTAATCTCGCCGCGGTAATCCGCGTCGATGGTTCCCGGCGTATTCAAGCAAGTAATACCGTGCTTGAAGGCCAGCCCGCTGCGAGGTCTGATTTGCGCTTCAAGCCCTCCCGGCATAGCCAGCGCGATGCCTGTTGGAACCAAAGCGCGCTGTCCCGGATGAAGAATCAAATCCTCCGTCACAGCAGCGTACAGATCAAAGCCGGAGGCCAGCTCCGACATTTTGCGCGGGATCTCAATATCTTCATTTCCGGCAAGTCTCTTCAATTGAACGTTATACGACAAGTTCATCTCTCCTTACGCCAGACAGAACACGGTCCGAAGCCCCTACCATGGCCAGCGCATACGGCTTGCTGAACATATCTTGGATCACCTCGTTTACCCGTTCCATCGTAACGGCTTCAATCTGTTCGATCATTTCATCGAGCGTATAATGACGGCCTGTCATCAGCTCGTTCTTGCCAAGCCGATTCATCCGGCTTCCTGTGCTCTCCAGACTTAGAATCAGGCTGCCCTTGAGCTGTTCCTTGCCTTTGCGCAGCTCCTTCTCACTCATCCCCTTGCGGGAAATTTCGTGCAGCACCTCCATCGTCAGGTCAAGCACATCCTTGGTCTGCTTCGGTGCCGTTCCTGCATACACCGTGAATAATCCACTGTCCGCATGAGAGCTGTGGTAGGAATACACCGAATACGCCAAGCCCCGCTTCTCCCGAATCTCTTGGAACAGCCTGGAGCTCATCCCGCCGCCCAGCGCATTGTTGAGCAGCACCATCGCATACTGGTTCCGGTGACCGATCGGCAAGCCAGGGAAAGAAAGACATAGATGATTCTGCTCCGTCTTTTTACGGTGGAACTTTAACCCGCTCATAAATTCAGGAGCTTCCAGGCTAACATTCCCTCCGCGGCCTTCGAAATCGCCAAAATGCTTCTCCAACAGCTCTACGATCGAATCGTTAATATTTCCGGCGACAGCGATAACGATATTATCCAATGTGTACCTATCGCCCATATAGCTGCGCAACTGCTGCGGTCCCATGGCAAGCAGCTTCTCTTCCGTGCCGAGAATCGGCAAAGCAAGCGGATGAGTTCCGTATGCTGCCTGGGTGATCAGATCATGCACCATATCATCCGGCGTATCCTCGTACATCGAGATCTCTTCCAGAATAACATTCTTCTCACGACCCATTTCTTCCTCATCGAACTTGGAACGAAAGAACATATCCGACAGAACATCGACTGCTATCGGCAAATGTTCATCCAGCACCTTAGCATAGAAGCATGTGTACTCTTTAGACGTAAACGCATTGACATTACCGCCGATCGCATCAAATTCCTCAGCTATATCTCTGGCGCTGAATCGCTCGGTTCCCTTGAACAGCATATGCTCAATAAAATGCGATATCCCGCCCTGCTCTGACGTTTCGTTCCGCGAACCGGTCTTCACCCAAATGCCGAAAGAAACGGACCGGCAGGTCGGAATCTGCTCCATGACCACCCGAAGGCCGTTCTTTAATTGCAACTTCTTCACCGGTAGGCCTCCTCATTTTCAACTCTTCGTAATTCCATCATTGGATTTAATCAAATGAACAAATGCATCCCTATCCTATCAAAAAATAACCTTTTCCTCAACCTTTGTGAAAGACATGCTCAGGAAGACTTATCCTGCAGATCAAGCCTATCCGAAGACAGGGTCTCCTCCACGGTCCCAGGCTGCAGCCCTTTGCTGCGAATGGTCTTGATGATGCCCTGCAAGGCATCGCGTGTGGAGGCCGTCGGGTGCATCAGAATCAAGCTGCCTGGGCCAACCTTGGCCTCAACTCTGCTGATAATCGTATCGGCCGGCGGCTTTCTCCAATCGATCGTATCCACCGTCCACAGCACTGTCTTGAGTCCTTGTTCTGCTGCCAGCTTCACCGTTCGATCATTGAAATCGCCTGAAGGAGGCGCAAACCATCGATTTTGAACGCCCAGCGTCTCCTTCAGCAATTCCTTAGTCTTGGAGATTTCCAGTCTGGCCTGATCATCTCCAAGCTGGCTCATATTCGGATGGGAGTAGGCATGGTTCTCCAACTGATGACCACGCTTCTGAATCTCTTTTGCAAGCTCCGTATTTTTCTTTAGCCAACTGCCATCAAAAAAGAAAGTCGCCTTTACTCCTTCTGCCTCCAGCACGTCCAGCATCGGAGTAATGTACTCGTTCCCCCATGCAACATTAATCATCAATGCTGCCATCGGCTTCGAGCTGTTTCCCCTGTAAATCGGCTGTGCGCCAAGATCATCGAGGCTGACTTTTGGCTCAATATCCTTATATATGTAGGTAATCGGAGTACCCGGAGGCTGCACCCTTGCCTGCTGGTAGGTGCGCTCGATATCCACCTCGCGTCCGTTATAACCCGGGATCGCCTTCCAGACCCGATCAACGACTGCGTTAATCGGTTCGATCCGGCGCTTGGCGGCCTCCTCCGTGATCCGGATCCGTAGTTGCTCCTCGCCCTGTGTATCGGCAAAGCGGCTGAAGGCATCTCTCCCCGGCCCCAGACGGTCTCCAGTCACATAGCTGCGAACCCCGGTTAAATGCCCCACCAGCAAAATAATACCAATGCTTGCCAAGATAATGCCGAACTTTTTCCGATCCATGACAGACTCATCCCTTCAGCGGGTTTTGTCCTCATCATATGAAAGCCCGTCCTGAATTATACAAAAGCTTCCTTATTTCCTGTAAAAAAATAAAAGAGCCAGAACTATTCATTCTGTCTCTTTCGGTATGAACTTTTGTGGATCAAATTAAGATGGGGATTGTTCCGTTTCCGCTGTCAATACCGCCTTGCGGGACAAATTCACACGGCCCTGCTGGTCAATTTCTGTGACTTTAACCGTCACGGTATCTCCAATGGCGACTACATCTTCCACTTTGCCTACCCGTTCCGTTGACAGCTGGGAAATATGCACCAAGCCATCCTTACCCGGCAAAATTTCCACAAACGCGCCAAACTTCTCGATCCGTTTTACCGTACCGATATAGATCTCGCCAACAACCACCTCGCGAACGATGCCTTCGATAATCGAACGGGCTTTTTGGTTCATTTCTTCGTTAGCAGAAGCAATGAATACGCGGCCGTCTTGTTCGATGTCGATCTTTACGCCGGTTTCTTCGATGATTTTGTTGATGATTTTGCCCCCGGCGCCGATAACGTCGCGGATTTTGTCCGGATTGATGTTCATGATCATAATCTTAGGCGCATACTGGGACAGCTGCTCCTTCGGCTTCTGAATCACTTCAAGCATCTTGGACAAAATGTGCATGCGTCCTTCCTTTGCTTGAGATAAAGCATCAGTCAAAATTTGACGATCAATACCGTCAATTTTAATATCCATCTGGATCGCGGTTACGCCTTCAGAGGTACCTGCCACCTTGAAGTCCATATCGCCCAGATGATCTTCCATCCCTTGAATGTCGGTAAGGATTGAGACATGCTCGCCATCCTTAATCAGACCCATAGCCACACCAGCAACCGGAGCCTTGATCGGTACACCCGCATCCATCATGGCAAGCGTGCTCGCACAAATACTTGCCTGGGAAGTCGAACCGTTCGATTCCAATACCTCGGATACGAGGCGAATCGTATATGGGAATTCAGCTTCCGAAGGAATGACCTTAGACAGCGCACGCTCACCAAGAGCGCCATGACCGATTTCGCGGCGGCCCGGAGCCCGCAGCGGCCGTGCTTCCCCTACACTGAACGGAGGGAAATTATAGTGGTGCATGAAGCGCTTCGATTCCTCCGGGTCAATCCCGTCAAGAATCTGGACATCGCCAAGCGCGCCGAGCGTACAGATACTAAGCGCTTGAGTCTGACCACGCGTAAACAGACCGGAGCCATGAGTACGCGGCAGCAGGTTGATATCGCACTCAATCGGACGGATCTCGCTCAGCTTGCGTCCATCCGGACGAACCTTATCATGCGTGATCAGGCGGCGAACCTCTTCCTTCACGATATCATGCAATATTTCCTTCACATCGCCCATGAACTCCGGAGACTCTATGTACTTCTCCTCGAAATAGGCTACTGTCTCATCGTTGATAGCATCAATTGCATCCTGACGCGCATGCTTCTCAGCAATACGAACGGCTTCGACCAGACGCCCGGCAGCATAATCACGAACCTCACGGTTCACATTTTCGTCAACTGCATGAAGCTTGACCGCCATTTTTTCCTTGCCTGCAACCGCTACAAGTTCTTCAATGACACTTACAATGTTCTTGATCTCATCATGCCCGAACATGATCGCTTCCAGCATAACCTCTTCCGGAACCTCGTTCGCTTCGGCTTCTACCATCATAATGGCATCCTTTGTACCGGATACAACCACATAAATGTCGCTTTCTTCCTGCTGGCTCAGCGTAGGATTAATGACAAATTCGCCATTGATCCGCCCTACCGCCACACCGCCAATCGGACCATTAAACGGTACATCCGAAATGCTCAGCGCTGCCGAGGTACCGATCATAGCGGCAATCTCAGGCTCGCAATCCTGATCCACACTCATAACAAGATTAACGATCTGCACATCGTTCCGGAAACCCTCCGGGAACAACGGACGAATCGGCCGGTCTGTCAAACGGCTGGCGAGAATCGCTTTTTCACTGGGACGTCCCTCACGTTTTATAAATCCGCCGGGAATTTTCCCTACTGCATAGAGCTTTTCTTCATAGTTCACAGTCAGCGGAAAGAAATCCAAATCTTTCGGTTCGGAAGATGCGGTTACCGTACAGAGCACCGCCGTATCTCCGTAGCGAACCATTACCGCAGCATTGGCTTGCTTCGCCAAGCGTCCGGTTTCGAGAATGAGGGTTCTTCCCCCCAATTGCATTTTCACATGGTTTTCCATGAAATCCCTCCTTATCACAAGTACAAGTTCGGTACAACTTCCATTATTTCCTGCCTGCATGAATTCATAACCTGCGGAAACAATGGGCTTGTCCGTGCATTCACAAAAAAAAACGTCTGGCGACGTACGATCAAGGAGGCCCTGCCGCGCTTACAGGCAATTTTATAGCTTATACCTATTTGTCTTCTTTCAAAAACAACCCGGTATGTCGCCGTCCGCATAGGAGCGAATCGGCGGCAACCAGGCTGCTTCGGTCAAACACATGCAAATTAACGACGCAATCCGAGCTTTTCAATCAAAGCGGAGTAACGTCTAACGTCTTTGTTCTTCAAGTAAGCCAACAGCTTGCGGCGTTGACCAACCATCTTCAGAAGACCGCGACGGGAATGATGGTCCTTCTTGTGCGTACGCAAGTGGTCCGTCAAATTCACGATGTTCTCCGTAAGGATAGCAATTTGCACCTCTGGTGATCCGGTATCGGATTCATGAGTTTTGTGCTCTTCGATCAGTTGTTGTTTACGTTCTTGAGTTAATGCCATCCTGTTCACCTCCTCTTATTCAAATCGCCGTTAGCCTAGTAGCCGGACGGTGAGACCGGTAACCAAGCCAAGGTTGCGTTGCAAGCACACGGAATACTCCGCTTATGCAACGTATATCAGTATATCACAGATGTCTATATAAAGTAAATGTCAGTTCAAAAGTCCGAAGCGGTCAATATTTGCTTGGCTGTCGCGGCATCCTTGGTGATCTGGCCAATCAGTTCATCCATACCGGAGAACTTCCGTTCCTCCCGGATATACTGAATCAGCTCGATCCGCAACTCTTCTCCATACAGTTGACCTTCAAAGTCAAGCAGATGAACCTCCAGCGAAGGGCGAACCCCGTTATCATGGAAGGTTGGCTTAACACCGACATTCATGACTCCCGGCCACTTTTTGCCCTGGTACTCCGCAAGAACTGCGTATACGCCTCTGGCCGGAAGAACATAATGCTCGTCCGGCTGCACATTCGCCGTGGGAAATCCAAGCAGGCGGCCGCGCTTCTCTCCATGCATTACTGTTCCCTTAACCGCATAGGCACGGCCAAGCCACTGCTTGGTCAGCTCCATATTTCCATCCTGCAGCGCTCTCCGAATGCCCGAACTGCTGACCTTCTCTTCATGAATCAAGAAAGGCGGTACTGTATTCACTTGAAGCTTGTTTTCGCTAAGCTCCTGAAGCAAACCCGCATGACCTTCCCCACGATACCCGAAGCGGAAATCAAAGCCGACTACGGCCGTATGTACATCCAGGGGTACAAGCATACCGCACACAAAATTTTGCGGGCTGACTCTGGAGAAGGCATCATTGAACTCCACGACATATAGGTAATCAACGCCCATTCCCTGAAGAACCCGCTCTTTCTCTTGAGGGGGAGTCAGGTAGCCCTCGTAATCCCCTTTTTTCATAACCTCTTTCGGATGGGGGTGAAAGGACATAACCGCTGCAGGCAAGTCCAGTTCTCTGGCTAACTGAACCGCTGTCTTAATGACGCTCGCATGTCCCAGATGTAAACCATCAAATTGACCGATGGCCAGGATCTGCGGTCTGGCAGCCGCCGTTACAGCTGAATCTGTCAAAGGATAAGTTAGGGTTATCGTCTCCATTACATTTCTCACCTGCAATTCCAGTCTGATTTCTCGTTGCTATATAAGTTAAGCTGATATACTTCGTACGTTCGCGGGCAACGTATATATATAGGTTGAACTAAAGATTATGCATGCTGGGGCAACGGGCAACGTGTGAAGTGTTCTTCCGATCGCTGTTGTTCGCGGATTTCTCTGACTAAACTAAGCCATCTTAAGGTAGAAATCCACTCACAAAGGCGAACGCTCCCGCTTTATGCTTCCGAAGCAGCTTTCTTACAGAAAGCTTGTAACACTTCACACTTATGCCCTTTCCACGCAGCTCTTTTAGTTCAACATACATAGTAACTACGCAGCAAAATTATTTCAACTTATATAATTGCTTTTATGGCAAAAACACCTTGACCGGGCTCACGGTGCCGGTCTCGTCATCACTTCTGTAGATTCCCAAGAATACTTGCTCAGGACTATAAAGTCTAAATAGCGATCCTGGAGCTGCCGGCGGTTCAACTGCGCTGCGCGGCAAACGCTGCCCCTGAAGCGCTCCCTTAAGCCTGCTTTCATGAACGGTATGAGCGGGAAGATGACGAACGGCTTCGTCCACAGGCAGCAGCGCCTCTTGAAGGGTGCCATTTTGTACGCGGACAGCCACTTCTTCCAGTGTCAGACAATGGGATTCGGTAATTCCGGCCGACATCGTACGCTTCAATTGCTTCATCGCTGCCGGAACTCCCAAGGCGCGTCCGATATCTACACATAACGTTCGAATATATGTCCCCTTTGAGCATAATGCACGGAACGTAAGCTCAGGGTGATCCTTCGAATTATCAAAATGCAGGAGCTCCAGCTCGTAAATCGTTACCTCTCTCGGAGCTCTTTCAACCGTGACTCCTTCTCTTGCCAGCTCGTAAAGCCGCTTTCCGTTCTGCTTCAGCGCCGAATACATCGGCGGAATCTGAGATATCGTCCCCAGAAAACGGTTCAGCACTTCCTTGAGCTGTGCTTCTGTTACTTGAACTCGTTCCAGCTTCTCGGTAACCGAGCCGGTCAAGTCCTCGGTATCCGTTGCAACACCCAGAACGAGCGTGGCTTCATATTCCTTGGGAAGCTCCTGCAAATACTCTACCATTCTGGTAGCACGCCCCAAGCAAAGCGGCAGTACACCAGTCACCGCCGGATCGAGGGTCCCCGTATGGCCTATGCGCTTCATCCGTAAAATGCCCCGGGTCTTAGCCACGACATCATGAGAGGTGAAGTCCGCCGGCTTATGAATCGGTAAAATACCTTCATAGCTTGTCTTGTTCATAGCTCTGCCTTCACCTGCTCAATCACACGGCGAATGACATCGTCCAGCTTTCCTTCCAGCCGCGCTCCTGCGGCGCGAACATGTCCGCCGCCGCCAAAGTGCTGAGCCACTCGGGCAACATCGACCTTCCCGGCAGAACGCATGCTAACCTTGACCGCAGTCTCGTCAATGACTTTAAACAAGAGGCCGACTTCTACGCCCTGGATATTACGAGGGTAATTCACAATTCCCTCCATATCCTCATGAATCGCTCCTGTCGCGCTCAAATCTTCATCATCGACAGTCACCCAGCTGATCTTGCCATCCCCGCTCATTTGCAGACCGTTCAATGCCCGGGTCAACAGCTTGAGCTGAGGAAATGTCATCTGCTCCAGAAACAGTTCGCTGAGGCCCGGACCGTCCACGCCATATTCCAGAAGCTTGGATGCGGTCTCCATGACTTTCGGCGAGGTATTGGAGTAGCGAAAGCCGCCGGTATCCGTCAACAAACCCGTATACAGAGCTGTTGCCGCGGCAAGGTTCAATTTAATCCCCATAAAGGTAATCAGATCAAAGAGAATTTCAGCGGTCGCAGCTGCCTTTTCTACAATGAGATTGAAGGTGCCGAATCCATTATTGGTAGGATGATGGTCAATATTCAAAATGCAGGCACGCTCTGAAAATAACAGGCTGGTCTTCCCGGTCCGCTTGAAGTCGGCGCAATCGACACAAATAATGTGATCGAAGGTTTCATCAAGCGGCTGCCGGGACAGATCAACGATGTCTTCTGAGTTCTCCAGGATGTCCATACGCTTAGGGATCGGTCCTTCATTAACCATAACGTATTTCTTGCCCAGACATGAGAGAAGCCAGCCCACCACAAGGGTAGAACTGACTGCATCTCCGTCCGGCTGTACATGCGACACGACGAGGAATTGATCATGCTCCTTCAGGAATTGCTGCGCCTGACGAAACTCCTGTTCATGAGTCTGCATTGCCGTCTCCTTTAAATTCTAATTTTCCTCTTCATGGGAGATTTCTCCCAGAAGCTTCTCGATTTTGCTTCCATAGGCGATCGATTCATCAATCTTGAAGATCAGCTCGGGTGTATGACGAAGCCGAATCCGTTTGCCGAGCTCTGTCCGCAAAAACCCGTTTGCTTTATCCAGCCCCTTCAGCGAAGCTTGCTTGGCATCCTCATCACCGAAAACGCTCAAGTATACCTTTGCCTGGGACAAGTCGCTTGTTACTTCGACGCCTGTTATGGTGACAAAGCCAATTCGCGGATCCTTCAGCTCCGTTTGGATCAATACACTGAGTTCCTTCTTGATCTGCTCGCTTACGCGGCCGGTACGATTTTTTGCCATGAGAGTCACCCCATCTTATTTGCGTTCCACGGTTTCCATCACGAACGCTTCGACAATGTCGCCTTCTTTAAGGTCATTATAGTTATCCAGGGTAATCCCGCACTCATAACCTTGCGCAACTTCCTTCGCGTCATCCTTAAACCGCTTCAGCGAATCTATTTTGCCTTCATAAATAACGATGCCGTCACGGATCAGACGAGCTTCGGCATTCCGGGAAATCTTGCCTTGTGTAACCATACATCCGGCAATCGTGCCCACCTTGCTGATCTTGAAGGTATTACGCACTTCCGCATGACCGATTACGGCTTCTTTATATACCGGATCCAGCATTCCCTTCATGGCCTGCTCGATCTCCTCAATCGCATTGTAAATGATGCGGTGCAGACGGATATCGACTTTCTCCTGCTCAGCTGTCGTCTTCGTCTGGGTATCCGGACGAACGTTAAATCCGATAATAATCGCATTGGATGCCGCGGCGAGAATAACATCGGATTCGGTAATTGCACCGGCACCGCTGTGGATAATCTTGACGCGCACGCCCTCCACTTCGATTTTCTCCAAGGAGCTCTTCAATGCTTCAACAGAGCCCTGTACGTCAGCCTTGATAATGACATTCAGATCCTTGATCTCGCCTTCCTTAATATGACGGAACAGATCATCCAGCGTTACGCGAGTGTTAGCTCCAAGATCGGACTGGCGCTGTGTAATCGCACGCTTCTCCGCAATGGAACGAGCTTTACGCTCATCCTCAAACACCATGAACGGATCTCCGGCTTGCGGAACCTCTGTTAAGCCGGTAATCTCAACAGGTGTCGATGGTCCTGCCTCCTTCAGACGGCGGCCCTTATCATTGACCATCGCCCGAACCCGTCCGAACGAATTACCCGCTACGAATGCGTCACCGACCTTCAAGGTTCCGTGCTGTACCAGAATACGGGCCACAGGACCTCTGCTCTTGTCCAACTCGGCCTCAATCACAGCACCGCGCGCGCGCTTATTCGGATTGGCTTTATATTCGTTCACTTCTGCTACCAGCAGAATCATTTCCAGAAGGCCCTCAAGTCCCATTCTCTGCTTCGCTGAAACGTTGACGAAGATCGTGTCCCCGCCCCATTCTTCCGGAACAAGACCATATTCTGTCAGCTCCTGCTTCACACGATCAGGGTTTGCTTCCGGCTTATCAATCTTGTTCACCGCAACGATGATAGGCAATTCGGCTGCTTTAGCGTGGTTAACAGCTTCTACCGTCTGCGGCATTACGCCGTCATCGGCAGCAACCACGATAATCGTAATGTCGGTCAGCTGTGCTCCGCGGGCACGCATGGCTGTAAAGGCTTCGTGGCCCGGCGTATCCAGGAAGGTAATCTTCTTGCTGTTGATCTCAACCTGATAAGCGCCGATATGCTGAGTAATGCCGCCGGCTTCTCCGCCGGTAACATTGGTGGAACGAATGGCATCAAGCAATGTGGTTTTCCCGTGGTCGACGTGACCCATAATCGTCACAACCGGAGGACGCTCACGCAGATCAGCTGCATCGTCCACTTCTTCAATCGTCTCAAAACGATCGTCCTCGACCGGAATCTTCACTTCAACCTCTACGCCGAAATCACCGGCCAGCAGGAGGATCGTGTCGATGTCCAGCTCCTGGTTAATCGTAGCCATAACACCGAGGGAAATCAGCTTCTTGATTACCTCGCTCGCATCCTTGTGAAGCAATTTAGCCGTCTCACCAACAGTCATCGTGCCGCGAACAATAATCTTCTTCGGTGTATTGTCGATCTTCTCGCGAGGCGGCTGTTGATTGTATCCGCCTCTGCCGCGATTCCCTTTGCCGCCACGGTTATTCTTGTAGCCGCCTTGACGGTTATCGTCAAACGAACGATTCGATCTATTGTAATTGTTGTTGTTGGAGCCTTTACGGTTACCCTGCTGTCCAAAATTGGAGCCGGACTGGTTGCCAGCGCCGCCTTGCCCGCCTCTGGAGTTGTTATTATTGGAGAAGCCTCCGCCTTGGCCTGAATTGCCGCCGGCAGATGAATTACGGTTCGGCTGCGCAGGACGATTGTTGCCTCCGCCAGAACGGTTAGAGGAATCATTACGCGATCCTTGCCCTTGACCTTGGGACTGGCCTTGGCCCTGAGTTCTTCCTTGCTGAGGCCCACGGTTAGGATTCGATGATTGATTGGGTCTCGGTCTGGAGCCTTGGGATTGCTGTTGTCCGCCGCCAGGGCGGTTGTTTGATCTTTCCTGTGTAGCTTGAGTGCTGCCTGTGGCAGACGAATGGGTGTTTTGAGTTGTTTTATTCATGCTTACCTGCTTTTCTTGTTGATTTTTGTGTTGCGATCTCTGCTGCCCTTCAGGGCCTCGAGTAGGTTCTGGACGAGTCTGATTCCGCTCTCCTGATGTTGCTCTAGGCGACTGGCCTCCTCCTGCGGAAGCCGGAGCCGGCGATTTAGCGGGAGCCTCGGTCCGTTTGGCAGCTGCATTGCTCTTAATATCCTTGAAAAATTGTTCTACACGAGTAACGGAGTCATTCTCCATAACACTCATGTGATTATTAACCGGGATATTAAGACGCTTAAGAATCGTAATAATTTCCTTGCTGCTCATATTTAGGGATTTGGCGTATTCATACACCCTGAGCTTATCTTTGTTATCTTGTTTACTCAATATACTCCACCTCCGACGTATTCTCGATTTCTTTGGCAATCATATCGGCAAACCCTTGATCCGTCAGTGCGAGTACGACCCGCTCCGGCTTACCTACGCTGGATCCGAGCCGGTCACGGTCGAATCCGATGATCAATGGGATTTTGTAGGTTCTGCATTTATCACGGAATTTCTTTACTGTATTCGGTGCAGCGTCAGCCGCTATAACGACAAGTCTTGCTTCCGATGAACGGATTCCTTTCAGAACAAGTTCATCTCCTGTCACCAGCTTTCCCGCTCTAACAGCAAGGCCGAGATGGGATAGCATTTTACTCATGATCGTCCTCTCCTTCCCGGTCCCGGGTGAGAAGGTACTCTTCCTCCACGGCCAGGAAGTCTCTGGCAAGCTGCTCATAAACCTCGGGACCTACCGTTGAGTTCAAGGCCCGGTCGAGAGCCCGATTCTTGTGGGCAAGCTTGAAGCAAGCCACCTGTCCGCATAAATAGGCCCCCCGCCCCGACTTTTTGCCGGTGAGATCAATCGATACCTGGCCTTCCGGTGAACGCACTATGCGTATTAGGGATTTCTTCGGCATCATTTGCTGACATGCTACGCATTTACGCAGCGGCACTTTTCTAGGCTTCATTTCATAACCCCCGTCCATTCCCTTACGGGCTATCTCAATAAAGCGAATTATCGCTTAATCAATTGAAACAGAGTCTTGAGGCAATTCTTCTTGGTCGGTCTTCTCTCTGCCGAATTCCTCTTCTGCCTGTGTCTCGCTCTTGATATCAATCTTCCAGCCGGTCAGTTTGGCTGCCAGACGGGCATTCTGTCCTTTGATCCCGATGGCAAGAGAAAGTTGATAATCCGGAACGATGACGCGAGCCATTTTCTCAGCCTCAAACACTTGAACCTCCAGCACTTTGGAAGGGCTCAATGCATTAGCCACATATTCCTCAATGCTATCCGAATAGCGAACGATATCAATCTTCTCTCCACGCAATTCATTCACAATGGTCTGTACACGGGTTCCTTTTGGTCCAACGCAGGATCCGACCGGGTCGACTTCAGGATTGCGGGAATATACCGCAATTTTGGAGCGGAAGCCTGCTTCACGAGCTACGGAGCGAATTTCGACCACACCTTCGAAAATTTCAGGCACTTCCAGCTCGAACAGACGTTTAAGCAGCCCGGGATGTGTACGCGAGAGAAGAATCTGAGGTCCCTTTGTCGTGTTCTCCACTTTGGTAATATAGGCCTTGATCCGGTCTCCGTGCTTGAATTTTTCGTTCGGCATGAGCTCATTCAGCGGAAGATGCGCTTCCACTTTGCCCAAATCGACAAAAATATTGCGCAGATCCTGACGCTGCACAATACCCGTTACAATGTCTTCTTCTTTTTCAACGAAGGCATTATAGATCAAGCCGCGCTCCGCTTCACGGATACGCTGGGTCACAACCTGCTTTGCCGTCTGGGCTGCAATACGCCCGAAGTCGCGAGGCGTCACCTCGATCTCAGCCACATCGTCAATCAGGAAGCTCGGGTTCAATTCCCGCGCTGCCGGCAGGGAAATCTCGGTACGGGGATCCAATACATCCTCGACAACCATCTTCCGTGCAAAAACTTTAATCGCGCCGGTATGGCGGTTCATGTCAACCCGCACATTCTGTGCCGCATTAAAATTCCGTTTGTAGCTGGAGATCAATGCAGCTTCAATGGCTTCAAACAAAATATCCTTACTGATTCCTTTTTCTCTTTCCAACTCATTCATGGCTTCGATAAAATCCATACTCATTTGCCTCGAGTTCCCCCTTTCATAGTGCCAACCCATTCATATAAACCGTGTTCTTCAGCTTAAAGAGCCTGCTCAGCAACGAGACTGAACAGCCCTAAAATATAATGGCCAACCGGGCGCTGGCGACTTTACCGTAAGGAACCGTATAGGTCTTCTTGCCGATCTCGATCACGAGCTCTTCCCCCGCAAAGGAGAGCAGCCGACCCTCGAACTCCTTCAAGCCATTGACCGGTTCATATGTAGTTACGAATACATCCTTGCCGACCGCCTTCGCAACGTCCTCCGCTTTCTTGAGCGGACGTTCCGCACCGGGCGAGGATACTTCCAGAAAATAAGCTGTAGGAATCGGATCGTTCGCATCAAGCTTCTCGCTCAAAAACTCACTGATCCGGCCGCAGTCATCGATATCGATGCCCCCGTCCTTATCGACGAAAACACGCAGAAACCAATTGCTGCCTTCCTTTACATATTCAATGTCTACCAGCTCAAAGCCGTTTTCCTCCAAATAAGGGTTGACCATATCCTCGACGGCCGCTTTGATCTTCGGTGTGCTCAAGCTTACATTACCTCCATATGGTTGTTTCCTGTATACCAAACAGTAAAGAGTGGGTTTCCCCACTCTTTTAGCAACGGTTCTATCTTCATGATTACCAAAAAAATTATAACATAGTCCGTTAAGACTGACAAGTAAATCCCCTTTACGTCCGTTTAAAACAGCGATAGCTGATTGCTCTCCGGCAAGCCGCGGAAGCAGCCCATCGAGCCGAGCAATTCAACAATAGTCTTACTCGCTTTTGACTTCTGCTGGAAGTCTTCGACAGACAGGAACTCGCCCTGCTCCTTCGCCGCTGCAATGTTGCGGGCCGCATTGACGCCAATTCCGCCCAAGGCCGAGAACGGCGGGATCAGGGCGTCGCCGTCAACGATAAATCTGGTGGCATCGGAACGATACAGATCGATGCTCTTGAACCGGAAGCCGCGCGCGGTCATCTCCAGTGCCATCTCCAGAATCGGAAGCATGTTCTTTTCCTTCGGAAGCGCCTGGAATCCCTTCTGCTCGATCTCGTCAATCTTGCGGTTGATCGCATCGTAGCCCTGACAGAGCAGCTCCAGATCGAAATCCTCGCCCCGGACCGAGAAGTAAGTCGCATAATATTCAATCGGATAATAGAGCTTGAAGTAGGCGGTACGCACGGCTGAAATAACATAGGCCGCCGCATGCGCCTTCGGAAACATATACTGGATCTTCAGGCAAGAATCAATGTACCATTGCGGAACCTTGCACTTCTTCATTTCATCGATCCATTCCTGAGACAATCCCTTCCCCTTACGCACACTCTCCGTAATTTTAAAGGCAAGACCTGCATCCATTCCGGCCTTATAGATCAGGAACAGCATAATATCGTCCCGGCAGCCGATAACGGTCTTGATGTTACAGGTTCCGTTCTTGATCAGCTCCTGGGCATTGCCGAGCCATACGCCGGTTCCATGCGACAGTCCGGAGATTTGCAGCAAGTCCGCAAAGGAGGATGGCTGGGATTCAACCAGCATCTGTCTTACGAACTTGGTACCCATTTCGGGTATCCCGTAGGTTGCTACCGGAGTACGGATCTGCCCGGGCGAGACCCCGAGCGATTCCGTAGAATTGAACATCGACATGACCTTGGGATCATTCATCGGAATGGTCGTCGGATCAACACCGGTTAAATCCTGCAGCATCCGCATCATGGTCGGATCATCGTGTCCGAGAATATCAAGCTTGAGCAGGTTCGCATCAAAGGCGTGATAATCGAAATGCGTGGTCATCCATTCCGCTTCCGTATCATCGGCCGGGTACTGCACCGGCGTTATATCTTCTACTTCAATATAATCCGGCACGACTACAATCCCGCCCGGATGCTGGCCCGTGCTCCGCTTGACGCCCGTACAGCCAGCGGCCAGCCGGTTAAGCTCCGCGCCCCGCCAATGCTTGTGATGCTCTTCTTCGTATTTCTTGGCAAAGCCGAATGCCGTTTTCTCTGCAACTGTACCGATGGTTCCCGCCCGGAACACATTCTTCTCACCGAACATGACCTTGGTAAAGTTATGGGCCTGGGGCTGATACTCACCGGAAAAGTTCAAGTCGATATCGGGAACCTTGTCTCCTTTAAAGCCAAGGAAGGTCTCGAACGGAATATCCTGTCCTTCCCCCTTCAGCTTCTGTCCGCACTTCGGACAGGGCTTATCCGGCAAGTCGAACCCGCTTGGCACGCTGCCATCCAGAAACCATTCGCTATGCTTGCATTCCGGATTCGTACAGATGTAATGCGCCGGCAGCGGATTTACTTCGGAAATGCCCAGGAAGGTCGCAACGACCGAGGAGCCTACAGAGCCCCGTGAGCCGACCAAATATCCGTCCTGGTTCGACTTTTTCACCAGCCGCTCGGAAATGAGATAGTTCGCAGAGAAGCCGTATTTGATAATCGGCTCCAGCTCCTTCTCAAGCCGCTTCACGACAACGTCGGGAAGCTCCTCCCCGTAGATGGATCTAGCGGTCGCATAGCAAGTATTCCGGATTTCCTCATCCGCGCCTTCCAAGATCGGTGTGAACAGCTTATCCGGGAACAGCTCTAACTCTTCAAAGCGGTCAGCAAGCTCAGCCGTGTTGGTCACGACTACTTCAAATGCCTTGTCCTTGCCCAAAAATTCGAATTCTTCCAGCATCTCGTCTGTCGTCCGGAAATGAGCATCCGGCTTGCGGATATCCTTCAGCGGACTAAATCCGGTGATGCCATGGATCGTAATATCCCTATACAGCTTGTCCCGCGGATCCAGATAATGCACATTGCCCGTAGCGACTACCGGCTTGTTCAGCTTAAAGCCAATCTCAACGATTTTGCGCACCGCTGTCTTCAGCTCTTCCACACTGCCCACAAGCCCTTTGTCCACGAGATGCATGTACATCGTCAGCGGCTGGATCTCCAGCACATCATAGAAGTCAGCGATACCCTCTGCTTCTTCCATGGATTTGTTAAGCACGGCCTCGAAAAACTCGCCCTTTTCGCAGCCTGACATAATCAGTAGCCCTTCACGCATATCTGCAAGCTTTGATTTAGGAATGCAGGCTACCCGCTTGAAGTATTGGGTATGAGACATGGACACCAGCTTGAACAGGTTCTTCTTGCCTGTCATGTTCAGTGCATAAATTCCGCTATGAAACGGACGGGCATTGGATAAGTCCTTCCCGACCCGGTCATTGAGCCGCTCCAGGGAGACGATCCCTTCCTGCTTGTCCGCATCCTCAATTAATCCAATCAGGATCTGGCCGAGGGCAAGCGTATCGTCGATCGCCCGGTGGTGATTCTCCAGCGACACCTTGTATTTGGCAGCCAACGTATTGAGCCGATGATTTTTCATGCTCGGATGCAGCAGACGGGCCATTTCCAGCGTATCCAATACCGGATTAGTCATGGCGGGCCGTCCCAGCTCTTTGAGCTTGGCGTTAACAAAGTCAAAGTCAAATCTCGCATTATGCGCCACCAATATCGCATCGCCGATAAAGGTGATGAACTCGTCCAATACCGGCTCCACATCTGGCGCATCCTTGACCATATCATCATTAATATTCGTCAATTGCTGAATATTATAGGGAATGCGTTCATGAGGATTCACAAAGGTGGCATAGCGGTCTATTTCTTTGCCATCCACCATTTTAACGGCGGCAATTTCGATGATTTTGTTCTGGGTCACCGATAAGCCGGTGGTCTCGATGTCGAATACGATAAATGTCGCTGTCTTCAATACCTCAGGTCGAGGATTCAGTACAACAGCTACATTGTCATTCACAATATTCGCTTCCACGCCATAGATCATTTTGATTCCGTTCTTTTTTGCAGCCTTGGCTGCATCCGGATAGCACTGGATCCCGCCATGGTCGGTTACCGCAATCGCCTTGTGCCCCCATTTAGCGGCTTGTTTGACATAATCTCCGATCGGAGTTACAGCATCCATCGTACTCATCGTTGTATGGAGATGGAATTCAACGCGCTTCTCCTCAGCTTGATCCTTCCGGGAAGGCGGAGCCTGAATCTCGGTCAAATCGGAAGGAATCATCACGAGCTCAGGGACTTGCATAAAGCGGTCCATTTCCACCTTGCCTCTTGCTTTGATCCACTTGCCGTTGGCGAGTTGACCCATTACCTTCAAATCTTCCTTGTTTTTAGCGAACAGCTTCATTTGCAGAGAATCCGTGAAATCCGTCAAATTGAACATGAACAGCGTATTGCCATTCCGCAGTTCTTTACGGTCCAGCCCAAAAATGGTACCCTGAACCGTTATTTTCTTCTCTTCATCCTGGATATCCTGAATAGGCACCGCCTGTTCCCTGACATCATAGCCGATCTGCAGCTTGATGACCTCTTCATTGTCAACAACTTCTTCCGGCGGGGCTTCCGCGCTCAAGCTATCCATCATCATCCGACTGATTGCTTCCCGATTCTCTTCCTCAATCCGCTGTTGGAATTCTTCAAATGCAGTTGCTGCATCCTCACCGGTCAGCAGCTTTACACGCAGCTGCAAACCGAAAAAAGTATCGTAATATGCCGTAATCGCCTTATCTATATTTTTTTTCCTGGCCAGCTCCAGTGAAGTCTCATCGGTAAATGTTACCGACACCAAGTCCCCGTCCACTTCATGCGTCGCTCTAGCCATCCAGCCATTGACCGATGGAACCTCACGCTGAACCCACTCCAGGAATTGCTTCCAATACTCCCCAACAATCTCCCCAGGCGAAACCGGGTCTTCATATCGGAACAAGAATGATATCTGGGCAATATGCTCCATCCTATCCTTTATTCGCGTATAAAATGTTCGGTACACTTGAGCTGGAACCAGGGTGGACTTGCTGAGCGTAATCAACCATGCTTTATTGCTTCGGCTGACCTCAACCGCTTCAATAACCCCATCGAGAAAATACGGATCAATCACCTGGGCCGGAACCTCTGCCTGCTTCATCAACAGTTCAAGCCTTGTTCTCTTCCCCTTAGCGTCAGACATGCTTCTCCCCCCATCGCCGTAGTGGAAATAGAATTTTATAATAGCAAAACTTCCGGCAGCGAAAGACAGGAATCATCCTGCCGCACTTCCTCTGCCGGAAGCTATATTCTTCGTGATCAAAAGCTAACCTTAGTAGGCTCTGGCAAAAACAACTGTATGCTTCGCCTCTTCGCCGCAGACAAGACAGGTTGTCTTGGTTACCTCTGGCTGGAACGGAATATTACGGCTTGTAGCACCCGTCTCGTCCTTCACATGGCGCTCGCAGGCCTCAGATCCGCACCATCCGGCTAATGTAAAGCCGCGCTTCTCCTCGATGCTTGCCTTCATTTCATCCAGCGTATCCACGGAATAGAAATGCTCTTCTCGGAAGGCTTTGGCACGCTCGTACATTTCCTGATGCACCTGCTCCAGCATCGCCTGAACCTCTTCCACTAACCGCTCTTGCTCAATAACCTTCTTCTCACCGGAAATTCGCGACACCAATACGCAAACTCCGTTATCCATATCACGAGGGCCGATCTCCAGGCGAACCGGAACGCCACGCATTTCATATTCGTTGAACTTCCAGCCAGGACGCACATCAGCACGATCATCGATGCCCACCCGAATGCCGTTCTTCTTAAGCTCAGCAAACAGCTCGTCCGCTCTGCCGACCACAGCATCCCGCGTCTTAGGAGGCCCGATAGGAATAATCATAACCTGCTTCGGAGCAACTTTTGGCGGAAGCGCAAGACCGCGGTCATCGCCATGAACCATAATCAGCGATCCGATCAGCCGGGTGCTTACTCCCCATGAAGTGGTGTGCACATACTCCTGAACATTGTCCCGGTTCAAATACTGTATATCAAACGCAGAGGCAAAATTAGTACCCAGATAATGAGAGGTTCCTGCTTGGACAGCTCGTCCGTCCTTCATCATGGCTTCAATCGAATAAGTATCTACAGCGCCGGCAAATTTCTCCGATGGTGTTTTCTGTCCGACAATGACCGGAATCGCCAAATAATTTTCCACAAAATCACGGTAAATTTCCAGCATCCGCATGGTCTCTTCACGGGCATCCTGTTCATTCTCGTGGGCGGTATGGCCTTCCTGCCACAGGAACTCGCTTGTACGCAGGAACGGCAATGTCCGCTTCTCCCAGCGAACTACGTTGGCCCATTGGTTAATCAGTACCGGCAAGTCCCGGTACGATTGAATCCATTTTTCATACATATGCCCAATCATGGTCTCCGAGGTAGGACGGATCGCCAGGCGTTCCTCCAGCTTCTCCCCAGCAGCCTCCGTCACCCATGGCAGCTCAGGATTGAAGCCCTCCACATGCTCCTTCTCCTTCTGGAAGAAGCTCTCGGGAATAAATAGAGGAAAGTACGCATTGCGGTGTCCGGTCTCTTTGAAGCGGCGGTCCAGCTCAGCTTGAATATGCTCCCAGATTTCATAGCCGTCCGGCTTGAATACGATACATCCCCGTACAGGCGAGTAGTCCATCAAATCCGCTTTTTTAATGACATCGATATACCACCGGGAAAAGTCCTCTCCCTGCGGCGTAATTTCCGTTACAAACTGCTTCTCCTCATTAGCCATAACCTTTCATGTCCTCCCGTTAGTTCAACAACTGAAATATTTCGTTTATCCGATCAAGCGTAAAATATCGTTATAGGTAACTGCAATCATTAGCAAGAACAGCATGGCAAACCCTATAAAGTGTACCAGTCCTTCCCGATTCGGATCTATCGGTTTGCCGCGCAAGGCCTCCACTGCCAGGAAGATCAGCCGGCTGCCGTCCAATGCCGGAATCGGCAATAAGTTGAATATACCAAGATAGAGACTCAGAATCGCTGCCCAATACGTCAGCTGTGCAATACCTTGCTTCGCAATCTGTCCTGTCACTTCAAAGGTACGAACCGGGCCGCCCAGATCATCCATCGAGAACTGATTGATCAGTTGCTTGAAGCCGAGGAATATCGCCTTGGTCGTGTAGACCATGTTATCCCCAGCTACCGTAAAGGTCTCGCCAAAGGATGCGCTGCGTGTCGGATAAAAGGTAATGATCGAGGTTCCGACCTTTGCATCCCCCTGCTCATCGACCGCTTTAGGGGTCAACGTAATATCGATGGTCTGTGTTCCCCGTTTAACGGTCCAAATCATGGTTTTATCTTTAGAAGCCTTAATCATCTCGATCAGACCGTTGGCATCTGTTCCAACCTTGATTCCATTAACGGTATCAATAATATCGCCTTGACGGACTCCAGCATCCTCGGCAGGCATATTCTGAATGACCTCGCCCACCTCAAGATGACTTGGGTCGGGTTCAGGAATTCCAGCCATTTGGATATGCAAAGCAAATAGTACAAACGCAAGGATAAAATTCATCAAGGGGCCGGCAAAAATAGACAAAGCCCGCTGAGGAACCGTCTTGCTTCCATATTGGCGGTCTCTTGGTGCGATCTGCGTCTCCTTGCCTTTTGCAACTAGCATTGCTTGCGGATGAACCGGATAACGGAGCGTCTCGCCGTCCACATTAAGCGTCACCTGCAGGCGGTCGATCAGATCCTCTTCTACAACCTCGCCGCGAATCACATTTTTACGGCTGTCCAGCCGGTCAAGGTAGATCTTGCGAACCTCATTCCCCTCCAGGCGGAGAGCTACCGTCTGTCCGACACTTAGGTCCACAAGCTCTGGATCCTCACCAGCCATCCGCGCATATCCGCCGAACGGAAGCAGGCGAAGCGTAAATTGCGTCTCCCCTTTTTTATAGGAAAACAGCTTCGGACCGAATCCAATGGCAAATTCACGCACCAGAATACCCGCACGCTTGGCGAAGTAATAATGTCCCCATTCATGTACCGTCACAATAATGAAGAACATAAAAACCGTCAGAAATATGATTCTAAGCAATTCCAATCTAGGCATCCTCCTTTGGGCCGCGGATCGTCCACATGGTTTTAGATTATCATTATTCTCCGAATGTTCACAAGAGAATACAGGGATGGAACTTTCCGGCTGAAAAAAGACTGCTCTTAAAGAGGTTGTTCAAAGAGTCATCTCTTGGTCACGAAGTGATTCAAGGGGTTAAATCGATGAAGCAATCTCTCTAGCCCAGCGGTCGGCGGCAAATATCGTATCCAGATCATCCGCCGAATGATTCGTATGTCTGGACAATGTCTCCTCAATCAAGGATTCAATACGCAAAAACGGGATTTCACCGTTCAAAAACCGTGCAACCGCGACTTCATTTGCCGCATTATACACGCTTGGTGCTGTCCCACCTAGTTTACCACATTCATAGGCCATTCTTAAACAAGGATAACGCTCCAAATCCATCTCGCGGAAATGAAGCTGTCCTGCCTCTGACAAGGAAAGGCGCTTAGTCTCCGAAGGCCAGCGCTCTGGATAGGTCAAGGCATATTGAATCGGAACGCGCATGTCCGGATTGCCAAGTTGGGCAATCACGCTGCCGTCACGATATTCAACGAAGGAGTGGACAATACTCTCCGGATGAAGCAGCACGCCGATCTGTTCAAAGTCCATTCCAAACAGCCAATGGGCTTCCATAACTTCCAGTCCTTTGTTGACCATCGTCGCGGAATCAATCGTAATCTTCGCCCCCATCGACCAATTCGGATGCTTGAGCGCATCCTCCACCGTCACTTGCTGCAATTGCTCGCGGTTCAAATGACGGAAGGATCCGCCGGAGGCAGTGAGCACAATCCGCTCCACATCGCCAAGACGCTCTCCATTCAAGCACTGAAAGATCGCAGCATGTTCGCTGTCTACCGGCAGCAATGAAACACCCTTTTTACGGGCCAGCTCGGTAACCAGATGACCTGCTGTCACCAATGTTTCTTTGTTGGCCAAGGCAATATGCTTTCCCGCATCAATCGCTGCCAGTGTAGACGGAAGTCCTGCACTGCCTACAATCGCTGTAACCACCGTATCCGCATCGGTCCCCGCTGCCACCTCGGTCAAGCCTTCCTCGCCGTAAAACAGCTCCACTCCAGCCGGAAGAAAAGGACGCAGCGAATCTGCGGCACCCTTGTCCGCTACAGAAGCTTTTTTCGGCTTGAACAGACGGACTTGCTCCAGAAACAACTCAATATTTCTACCGGCAGCCAATCCTTCAACAGAAAATTGTCCAGGATGCTGCTCCAGCACGTCCAGCGTCTGGGTACCAATTGAGCCTGTGGAGCCGATTACCGATATCCTTTTCATCAAGCTCACCTCATCTTGTTATCAGAAAATAGGTAGCAACTGCAAAATATGTACGAACGGAAATACGATAATCCAGCTGTCGCAGCGATCGAGTATTCCGCCGTGGCCGGGCAGCAAAGTGCCCGAATCCTTAATTCCATACACTCTTTTATATCCGGATTGAATCAGGTCGCCCATTTGTCCGACTGCAGCAGCACATAATCCTAACAATAGGGCTTGCCCGATTCCGAGAATACCTCCAGAGAACACGGCAAACAGAATGGCCGCAATTACCGCAGCGACAATGCCTCCAATCGCTCCTTCAATCGTCTTATTCGGGCTAATTGCAGGCCATAGCTTATGCTTGCCTATCCGCCGCCCGGTAAAATAAGCCCCCGCATCACTGCTCCAGATGGCCGCCAGCATCAGGAATGTCCAGAACAGCCCATGTCCGTCTGCCGTGCTCCGTGTAACCGCAAGGTAATGAAAACCGATTCCGATATAGACCATTCCCAAAAACAGCATGGCCATTTGACCGATCGGGATCTGATTTTTACTGATTACGGTAATTACAAGGAACAGGAACATGAGCAGCCAATAGCTGCGCAGGAGATCCAGAGGCATCGCGAGCCCGAGGAGATCCCAAGGGAACACAGTGTAGAGAACACCAAGGTAGCCGATCCAAGCTGTTCCCTGGAAGGGGCGGATGCCGGTCATACGAACGAATTCATAATAACCAATCAGACTCATCAGCAGGACCAATACATGGTACCAGAGTCCGCCCAGCATACAGAGCCCAAGGAAGCCGGCTCCAGCAACGATTCCAGTAATCATCCTTTGTCTCAACTCGCCACTCCTTCCATCCGCTAGGATAATCCGCCATATCTCCGGGTGCGTCTTTGATATTCTGAGACTGCCTCCACAAGCTGCGCGCGTCCGAATTCCGGCCAGTAGAGGTCGGTGAACCACAATTCGCTGTAAGCCGTCTGCCATAACATAAAATTGCTCAGCCTCAGTTCTCCTCCTGTACGGATCAACAAATCCGGATCAGGCAGGTCTCCGCTAAGCAGGGATGAACCCAGCAGTTGCTCGGTAATGTCCTCCGGCGATAAATCGCCTGTTTTCACCTTCTCCGCAATCCCCCGCACGGTTTCCGTAATTTCACGGTGACTTCCATAATTCAATGCAAAATTCAAAATAAGTCCGGTATTCTGCTTTGTCCGTTCCATCGCTTCTTCCATGGCAGCAAAGGTATGGGATGGCAGTTCATCTGTATGTCCCATCATCCGAACCTGGACATTCTTCTCAATCAATTCTTCAAGTTCAAGCGCAAGAAACTCCTGGGGAAGTGACATCAAATAATCTACTTCTTCCTTGGGACGCTTCCAGTTCTCCGTGGAGAAGGCGTAAAGGGTCAACACGGAAATTCCGAGTTCATCAGCCGCCATTGTTGCCCGCTTGACTGCCTTCATTCCGTTTCTGTGGCCAACGATACGCGGAAGACCAAGCTTACGAGCCCATCTTCCATTTCCGTCCATAATGATGGCAACATGCTTCGGTATATTATCAAGGTCGGTTGCCATGGCCTCCGGAGCATTCGCTTTTTTCCGCCAGGACTTAAATAACTTGATCATTATAGTTCCTCCAAGCCGGTGATGAAAAAGAGACAAAACCCCACCGTAAAAGGAGGGGCCGCGTATGATCTCTTAAACTTCCATGATCTCTTTTTCTTTTCCCGCCAGCACTTTTTCGACTTCCGCAACATATTTATCGGTCGTCTTCTGGATATCTTCCTGGTGTCTGCGTGATTCATCTTCAGAGATGTCGGTTTTCTCCAACTTCTTGATATCGTCATTGGCATCCCGACGAATGTTCCGGATAGCCACCTTGGCTTCTTCTCCGAATTTCTTCGTCATCTTCACCAGTTCCACCCTACGCTCCTCTGTTAAAGGAGGGATCGACAGCCGAATCATCGAGCCATCATTAGCCGGAGTAAGTCCCAGATCCGATTTCTGAATCGCACGTTCGATTTCGGACAGCGAGGATTTATCCCAAGGCTGAATCATCAAGGTGCGTGAATCCGGCGTGTTAATGTTGGCAAGCTGATTCACCGGGGTAGGTGAACCGTAATAATCTACCTGGATCCGGTCAAGCAGCGCAGGCGTTGCTCTTCCTGCACGAAGCGTCGCAAGATCTCGTTTAAGTGCCTGGATCGCTTTATCCATGCGCTCTTCAGCATGTTGTTTGATCGTTTGTGGCATTTAATCTACACTCCCTTTGACAATCGTCCCGATTTTCTCACCGAGTACGACACGCTTGATGTTGCCCTGCTCGGTTATATTAAACACAATGAGCGGAATGTTATTGTCCATGCACAGCGAGGAAGCTGTGGAATCCATTACGCCCAGGTTTTTGTTAAGTACTTCAAGGTAGGTCAATACCTCGTATTTCTCAGCGTTAGGATCCAGGAACGGATCTGCCGAGTATACGCCGTCAACCTTGTTCTTCGCCATCAGAATCACTTCGGCTTCGATCTCTGCAGCGCGGAGAGCAGCGGTGGTATCTGTCGAGAAGAACGGATTGCCCGTGCCTGCCGCAAAAATGACGACACGGCCTTTTTCCAGATGCCGAATGGCCCGGCGGCGAATATAGGGCTCAGCGATTTGCTGCATCGCAATCGAGGTTTGGACACGAGTCGGAACCTCAATTTGCTCCAGCGCATCCTGCAATGCCAACGAGTTCATCACCGTCGCGAGCATCCCCATATAATCGGCCGTTGCACGATCGATCCCTTTCGCACTGCCGGCAATACCGCGCCAGATGTTGCCGCCCCCGCATACGATGGCCACTTCAACCCCGAGACGGGTAACTTCCTTCACCTGCTGGGCAATTGATGAAATCGTATCGGCATCAATGCCATATCCATTTTGTCCGGAAAGCGACTCTCCGCTGACCTTCAAGACAACGCGTTTAAAGACTGGTTGTTCCAAATTGTATACCTCCACTTTAGACCTCTCTTGACTCCAAAAAGGGGTCTCAGTTTAAAAAAGAAGGAACACGGCGTGTTCCATCTATTCAAACGTTTAGTTTGTTCGTTTGCAGTTAGCTTCTAAATTATTGCTTCACTTGGGACATAACTTCCTCTACGAAGTTGTCCACTTTCTTCTCAAGGCCTTCGCCCAGCTCATAACGAACAAAACGACGGATGGAGATATTTTCGCCAATCGCACTGATTTTCTCGTTTACCAGAGCAGAGATGGTCTTGTCTGGATCCTTAACGAAGGATTGCTCCAGCAAGCAGAACTCTTCATAGTATTTACCGATGCGGCCTTCAACCATTTTTTCGACGATTTTCTCAGGCTTGCCTTCATTCAGTGCTTGCGCCTTAAGGATTTCCTTTTCCTTCTCGATTTCATCCTGAGGAACTTCCTCACGACGAACATAGCGAGGGCTCATCGCAGCGATATGCATAGCTACGTCACGAGCAAAATCCTTGAATTGATCTGTCTTTGCCACGAAGTCTGTCTCGCAGTTGATTTCAACCAATACGCCGATACGGCCTCCGGCATGAATGTAAGACTCGACAACGCCTTCCGTTGCAACGCGGCCAGCCTTGTTCGCTGCAGCTGCCAAACCTTTCTCGCGAAGGATCTCAGAAGCCTTTGTCAGGTCGCCGTTTGCTTCTTCCAACGCTTTTTTACAGTCAAGCATCCCTGCACCTGTTTTTTCACGTAGCTCTTTTACCGCTTTTGCATCTACTGCCATATTGTATTTACCTCCATAATAAGTATATTCTATTCATCTTAAAAAAAGGGCAGTGAGAGGTTTGACACCTACCAACCACCCTTTTTCATTTAATTCATAACCTATGTCGAGTCACAGCATTAAGCTGTAGTTTGCTCACCTTGGTTAGCTTCGATTACAGCGTCAGCCATTTTGCCGGTCAACAGCTTAACAGCACGGATCGCATCATCGTTGCCTGGAATTACATAGTCGATTTCATCCGGATCGCAGTTCGTATCAACGATACCTACGATAGGGATGCCCAATTTGCGGGCTTCTGCAACCGCAATACGTTCCTTGCGAGGATCGATTACGAACAGAGCGCTAGGAAGGCCCTTCATGTTCTTAATCCCGCCGAGGAATTTCTCAAGACGATCTTTCTCTTTACGGAGAATGATAACTTCTTTCTTAGGCAGAACGGCGAAAGTACCGTCTTCTTCCCAAGTTTCCAGTTGCTTGAGGCGGTCGATCCGCTTTTGAATAGTTTGGAAGTTAGTCAGCGTACCGCCGAGCCAACGTTGGTTGATGTAGAATTGACCAGCGCGCTCTGCTTCTTCCTTCACGGAATCTTGAGCTTGCTTCTTCGTGCCAACGAACAAGATCGTTCCGTTGTCTTCCGCTACACTCTTAACGAAGTTGTAAGCTTCTTCTACTTTCTTGACCGTCTTTTGCAGGTCAATAATGTAAATACCGTTTCTTTCTGTGAAGATATAACGATCCATTTTCGGATTCCAACGACGTGTTTGGTGTCCGAAGTGAACGCCTGCTTCAAGCAGTTGTTTCATGGAGATTACTGCCATCTTCACGCACCTCCTAGTTTGGTTTTATTTGATGCTTCCTCCGCCGGATTCACCTTCCGTGAAGACTCCTACCGGAGCACCCTTCCCGAAATCAGCCAGCGTGCGTTATAACACCGTCAATTAATATACCATAACTGAAATAGCGATGCAACAATTGAAATCATGTTGCTTAGCAGACAGAGAAGCCCCTGGAATCAGGGGCTTCTCTATTAATTCGTGCTTCAATTGGATGCTTTAGAAGGCGACAGTTTCTTGATAATAGAGGCATAATCCTCGCCGGCAAGGAACTGATAGGTCCCTGCCCGCACCGTATAATTAATCTTCCGGGCAGTTGCCTGCTTTAGAAACTCCTCCTTATCACTGATGACCCCAGCCTGTAGCAGTCCGTCAGCAACCCCGGAAAGTGTCATGCCGCCAGCAATTTTGTATTCAATATAAGAGCCTTGATTAGCCAAATCCTCCATGAAACCGGATTCCTCACTGCTCGTCCCATCGTTCTCATCGTCTGCCGACGGCGGCAACGGAGACTTCGGAGACTCCGGAGAGTCCGGCGAGTCTGGAGCTCCGACGGATGGTGTGTCTCCCTCCGGTTCAAGCTCCGAGCCTAGCCGCTCTTGAGCGTTCCATTCTTCTTTGGTCATCAGCTCTTCATGCTCCCCGACTACCTTCAGATCTAAAAGCGCTGCCGCGCGCTCAACCTCTTCACGAGTCTGAGCCTTGCTGAAACTGCCTTGACCCAGCAGCATAAGCTGAAGAAGAAGCGCACCGGCAATAAGCCCTACACCCAAGCCAAGCATAAAGCTGCGGTTACGGATCATTGCGAGTCCTCCTTCTTGGCAAGCTGAAGAATGAGCTGCACTTCGCCCCGCTGAATTCCGACAGCCTTTGCGATCATATCCAATGACTTTCCTTGAGCATACAGCTCGAACAATTCTGCATATCGCTCACGCACAGTTGGATTATTGCTCTCTTGCGGCTCTTCCTCAATAACAGTCTCTTCAATGATTTCTAGCACAGGAGCAGCTTCGGAAAACACGGCGCCAATAGCCGTAGAAGGATCAGTTAGAGCGCTGCCAGCCGATTCGGACTGGAAAGAGGGATTTCCCTCTACGTTCTTCATTGGTACTGAATTAACGCTTAGCTCCAGTTCTCCGAGCTTTACTCCATTTTCCCGGGAAGCCAGTTCAACCTCGCTGAGACGTTGGCGAAGCTCTACAAGCTGTTCCTGCTGTGACAGTTGCTTCGCCGCAAAGTCCTGCTTCATTTGGGATACGAGATCAATCAATTCATTATTTTCCTTTTCAATTTCCGCCATATACTGTTCCAGGGTAGCTTCGACTTCTTCGTATCCGCTTCGTCCAGGCTTGGCCGAATCAATTCGTGCAGGAAGCATGAACGCATACAGGAGTGCTGCTGCGCCCAACAGAACGATATAGAACCAGGGTTCTCCAAATGACAATACGATCCTCACCTTTGATGTATTAGTATATGTAGTAAAACGACGTTACAACGAGAAGTCAATGTGCTTTCCCTTAAACGGATGAACAGCTGGACGATCCTTATTCTGTTCTTCCTCTTGTTCTTCGGCATGGGCATGGGCTTGACCTTGATGTTGCCCTGACTGCTGGCCCTCTCTCTTGACTGTCGTATTCTGTGCACTCTCATCAACTCCAGCGCTGCGTTGCCGCTGATGTTCCTGCAGTTTTAATTGTTCAACCGATAACATATTCTGCTCGACGGCCGGACGATGCTGTGCATCCTGTTGAATCCGGCCTGCTTCACCGGTTCTCGGAACTGCTATTTGCATCTCAACAGCTTTCAGGTTCATTAAATCACCTCATCGATTAAGCTATTCAGCAATCAGACATAGGACGACATCTCAATGTCCCCTTCGCTAAAGTAAAAGGACATTCTTGAAATTGGCTCTTTAATATATTTGGTATATCTTCCGATAACAATTTTCGAGCCGCCGTAGATCATTTTGAGGACCTCAACCCGAGCCCGTCCTGTATCTTCAAGAGCTTTTTCTATCGCCAGAATCCGTTCCTTAATTTCACCTATTTCCAATATTTGCGACTTCTTGGTTAATCCAAGCTTAGAACGCATTTCTACCTTATCCGGAGTCAGACGTCCCATTGAGGCAAGCTGGTCCAGCATTGCAAGCGCCTTCTCACTTTTGTCTAAATTCAGCATAGTATCTTTTAACTGGTTGCGCAGGTCATTCAACTCATTTCGAAGCTCAGGCAGTACGCCAACTTCAATCGCTGTCGTTGTAGACATCGGATTACCGATAATTCGTGCCGTGACTTTTTCACCCGCTTGAATGTTCCCTCCGACGATCAGTCCCTTTGTTCCGCTGCAAATAACATCTCGGGAAGCTCTGATGGTGGAATGCATAATACTTTGTGTAACGATCACATCTTCACCAGCAATAACATTTCCGTCCTGGATAAAGGAACTCTTAACGGTCTTACCCGCCTTGACCAGCCCTTTGTTATAGCCGATTATGCCCCCTGTAATTTCAATTGATCCCTCGGAATAAAGCTCTGCTCCCTCCACGCCGCCTACAACACGAATATCCCCGGAAGCGTTGACTTTAAACCCCGTCAAGACATTTCCGCGGATGACAACCGTACCTACAAAGTCAATGTTTCCTGTACTATAATCCACATTGCCATTTACTTCATATACCGGAAAAACGTTGAGCTTACCTTTATCGGTCAAAGTCACCAGACCGTCTATTGCTGCATATACTGCGGTCTGTTCCGGATTGAGCACCACATTTTTGCCAAGCTTCAAAAGTGCTGCTTTGCCAGGCTTGTGAGCAATGGGTTCTCCTGTAACCGCTTGCCCCGGTCTGCCTGGAGAAGGAGGCAGCAATTCTGCAATCAATTGCCCGCGTCGGACATTGTTCAATCGGTTGACCTCTTTAAAATCAACAATCCCATCGTCATTCTCAGTAGGTCGATGTTGCTGCTCATCCTCAAGCGAAACGGAATAACGGATTCGACCGTTCTCTCCATCTTGCGGCTCTTCGCCGATTGCAATAGGTGTCTTGCTGTAAAAGTACTCCCTCGGATTCTGAACAAAACGTCTCAAGATATCTTCCTGAATCCCGTATTTAACACCCTGTGACTGTAAAAAGCTACGAAAGGCTTCAGCTGTGCAGGTGAAATGTTCATCCTTCACAATAAACTGCAGATAAGCGATAGTCCGGTCATCGTTCACTGTAATACTAATAATTTGAGCAAGGTCCTCCAACATATCCATGAAGTATTCCTCCCTCCGCCAGAATGGTCAAATATAGAAGCTTTTAATCTTCCCTCATCAGCAGGTCCCTCTGCTTATCCAAATTGCCTCTAAGTCTTAGAATCGCTTTGGAATGCAGCTGGGAAATACGCGAAGGGGATAAGGCCATCACTTCTGCAATTTCACTAAGTGACAGGTCCTCATAGTACAATAAAGATATCACTGTACGTTCCTTTTCTGTCAGCTTTTCAATTCCTTTGGCGAGCGATTCCTTTAAAAAGAACTCCTGAACCTTATAATCAGGGTTTTTCGCTTTTTCGTCAACAAGTAAAGTTAAACGGGTCTCTGATTCCTCCTCACGAATCGGATCCTCCAGGGAACAGATGGTCATGACCGCTACTTCTTGAAGCATGGATTGGAACTCTTTTTCACTTATATTTAGATAATCACTTATTTCCGCATCGGTGACAGATCGAAGATATTGCTGCTCCAATTGCTGATAACCCTCTTCGATCTTCTTGGCTTTCTCTCTTACGGAACGGGGAACCCAATCCCCTTGGCGCAGCCCGTCCAAAATCGCCCCGCGAACTCTCCAGGAAGCATAGGTTTCAAATTGAAGTCCGCGTTTGTAGTCAAACTTCTCCACGGCATCAATAAGCCCCATAACTCCATTACTTGCAAGATCATCCTTGGATACGTTTTTGGGCAGACCTACGGCCAGACGTCCTGAAACATAGTCAACAATATGCAAGTACTTCTCGATCAGTTGTTTCTTCGCCTCTAATTCACCGTGCTCCTTCCATTGCTCCCAGACATCGGCGTAATTCAGAGTGGATGTCTTCCGCTCGTTCAATTGCCTTCACCCTCCTTATTCTTCTGTCAGGTGACGAACGACCTTAGCCAGCTCTTCAGGATCTTTGTCGTCAATTTTTGTTAATTTCGGCGGGTTCAATGGGGCGAATTCCGTACTCTGGGATGGAGAACCCACAGGCTGCTTCAGCAGATCATTTAGTTCATCGCTCTGATCAGGTGTAGTCAGGTCCAGATTGCCGCCTTTCCCCTGTGCCTGCAAAATTGCGGAGATAACTTCATCATCTTCTTTTGCTTCCTGCTCTTTCAGAAACTCAAACACCCATCCTCCGATAAAGCAGAGCAAAAACCAGACTGCAAATGCAGTCAGTCCCCGGACAAGGCTGGTCGTAAACATGTTGTTTCCCGCGGACACGGCGTATGTGATTAGAAAACCGATAAAGCCGAACAGCAAATAAATCTTTAGTTTACCTGTCATAGCTACAATTCCTTTATCCCCATTTGTACACTGCGTATGAACAATATGCCGGTCACACAATCGAGCTCAATCGTACGACCGTAGTTGCCCCCGGTGTCCTCCGCAATCAGAGGAATTCCTAGTTCAGACAGCGCCAGCTTGCAAGACTCCACATTCCTAGGACCGATTCGCATCGAATCTCCGGATCCCGAAAAGGCAAACATTTGAGAGCCGCCCGCCATCTTTGCGACAAGGCGACTGGTCACTACTCCCAACTCATTCATTCTCCGAACCAATTCAGGAACGGCAGTATCTGCATATTTGGCAATATTCAGCGCCCCTTCTCTCGCAATCTCTGAGGATGGAAGCATTACATGGGCTAATCCTGCCACTTTAAGCTTAGGGTCGAACAATGTTACCCCGACACACGATCCCAGCCCAGTGGTACGGATCAAGCCTTCCGTATGAGCGACGTTAAGATCGGCCATCCCAACCTTAACAATCAGATGTTCGTCAATCATCCTGCAAAGGTACTCCTAAGGCGGCAAAGATCTTAGCAAAGGACTCGGGGTCTGGAATCAAGAAAAACTGTCCTTCTACCTCGTGTTGACCTTCAATAAAAGTCGTGTCAATCAATAACGCTGAATCGCCCATTTCTCCAAACTGCAGCAGTCCATAACCAAGAATAGCTCCCGCCATATCAAGCGCTAGCGCAGGAACGGTTGGCGTCATAGCGAGCGATGTGAAATCGGCCAGTGAAGAAATATAAGATCCGGCCAGTATATTGCCAATCTCTGAAAGTGCGGACCATTCCATTTCCGAAAACTGATCTTCATCCTCGACTTGTATTCCAGCCAGACGGTGCAGCAGCTTCTTGGCTGCCTCCGGGCTAAGAATAAAAAACAGATTTCCCGGCGTGTCCCCTTCCACTCGAAAGAAGACCGCCAAAACGACCTTCTCCGCTCCCCCAACTCGTTCCGCAATGGCTTCGAAGGGAAGCATCTGGACCTTGGGAACAGCCATATCAATCGGTTTATCCAGAAGTCTTGAAAGGGCGGTTGCCGCATTGCCTGCACCGATATTGCCGACTTCCTTCAGCACATCCATTTTAAACTCTTCAAAGTTCTTAAATAAATCCACAGGTTAGCCCTCTAAGCTTTCCAGTTGAATAATCTCATTCCGGTTCAGCACTTCCGAAAGATTAAGCATGACGAGGAGGCGTTCCTCCGAAATTCGCGCGACACCATGAAGATATTTAGCCTTGACTCCACCTACAACATCCGGCGGAGAATCGATTGAATCACTATCAAGATCAATTACATCATTCGCTGAATCCACAATAAAGCCGACTTCCATTTCATTGGCTACAACAATAATAATTCGGGTCTGATCTGTGTATTCAGCCTCCGGAAGGCCAAATCTCCCCCGCAGGTCGATCACTGGAATGACGACGCCTCGCAGATTGATAACGCCCTTCACGAAGGAAAATGTCTTGGGAACCCGGGTAATCGGCATCATTCGTTCAATGGTTTGGACCCTGTCCACTTCAATTCCGTACTCTTCTGTTCCAAGCTTGAATACGATTACTTTCATTTCTTCTCCCATGAGAAAAACCTCCTTCATTTTGCATGGCTATGTGAATCAAATTCCCCTACTTAATAAACGCGTTCGGATCGATAATTAACGCGACCTGCCCATCTCCTAAAATCGTTGCCCCTGCCACCCCTTGAATGGAAGGGAGGTACTTGCCCAGATTCTTGATGACAATCTCGCTCTGACCGATAAAATCCTCAACAGTAAGTGCAGCCAGCCGATCGCCTTTATGGACGACCACGATCTCTGTTTCTTCCTCAGCACGTTCATCAAATCCAGGCACACTGAACAACTCGCTGAGTGACATCAGAGGAATATGTGTATCTCTGTACGGAATCATGGTATATCCATGAACCTTACGAATCTGGTTGCGTTGAATCAGACCAGTCTCCACAATAGAGGACAATGGAATTGCATATTTCTCGATCCCCACCTTAATCAGCATCGCCGAGATGATCGATAAGGTCAGCGGCAGCTGAACGGAGAACTTGGTACCTTGACCAAGCTTTGATTCTACGGATACGACACCGCTAAGCGATTCAATCTTCGACTTAACGACATCCAGGCCCACACCTCGGCCCGAAATATCGGAAATGATCTCTGCAGTACTGAAGCCTGGTGCAAAGAGCAGCATGTATACTTGCTCATCAGTCATGCCGGCCGCTTCACTTTCTTTGACCACACCATTTTTCAACGCTTTCTGCAATATCTTGTCGCGGTCAATTCCCTTTCCATCATCTTCAATTTCAATGAATACATGATTGCCGCTATGGAAAGCTCTCAGCTTAATGGTGCCGGTCTCCGGCTTGCCCGCAGCAACCCGCTCATCGATATGCTCAACCCCGTGATCGACGGCATTGCGAAGCAAATGTACCAGCGGATCGCCGATTTCATCAATGACCGTCCGGTCAAGCTCGGTTTCAGCGCCTGTAATGATAAGATCGATTTTCTTATCCAGAGATTTCGCAAGATCGCGTACCATCCGCGGGAATCTGTTGAATACGGAATCAACCTGAACCATTCGCAGCTTCAGTACAATATTCTGCAAATCGCTGCTGACCCGGCTCATATGCTCAACCGTCTCGGTCAGATCGCTTCGCTTTACTTCATACGCCAGCTGCTCCAATCTCGAACGGTCAATAAGCAGTTCACTAAACAAGTTCATCAGTACATCCAAGCGGTCAATGTCCACTCGAATCGTACGCGAAGGAGTGCTGCTTGCTGCAGGGCGAGCGGTTTCCTTTGTCTGCTTTTGCTCTTTTTGATTTGCTGAAGATGTCACAGCCGATTCTGTCTTTTTCTCAGCCAGAGCCGGCGCACTAGTTGCTGCCGCCTCACTCACTCCGCTGTTAAGCTCTGTGAGTGATTCGTGGTCGAGCAAGACGACTTCTGCTGACTCAATCTCAGACAGGTTCAAGATCAGGCTCTTCAGCTCGGCCGCTTCCTTCTGAGTTATGTAATACAAGGAGAAGCTGCGATCGAATTTTTCTTGCTCGATTTCCTGCACACTAGGATATGACTTTACGACTTCACCATAACGTTCCAGCAAATCGAATACGAGATAAGCCCGAGCAGCTTTAAGCTGGCAGTCCTTGCGAATAGCCACTTCAATGTAAAGAACTTTATGGCCTTCTGTAATAGATTGATCTAATACGGAAAATTGGAATTCATCCAATTGAATTGCCGAACCGTTAAACGAGGACGCTTCTTTCTCTTCGGGCTTTGGTTGCTTGCCCCCCGGCTGTTCACCACGGACAATCGCCTGAAGCGAAGACACGATCGAGCTGACATCCGCTTTACCTTCTCCGCCCTGAGTAATATCCTGTACCATTAATTGAAGCGCGTCCAGACTTTGAAACAGGGTATCAAAGATAAACTCCTGCATTTTCAGCTTCTCATTGCGAACCAGATCAAGCACATTTTCCATTTGATGCGTCAACGAGGACAAATCCTCGAATCCCATGGTTGCCGCCATACCCTTCAACGTATGGGCTGATCTGAAGATCACCTGTACAATTCCTAGATCATCAGGACGATTCTCCAGCTCTAGCATATTTTCATTTAATGATTGCAAATGATCATTTGACTCATCGATAAACATGGATAAATATTGGTTCATGTCCATGGTGAGGCACCTCCTTCAAGAGATTCCGTTTATTTCACAACTTGTATAAGTCTTTTTCCAATTTCATGCAGCGGAAGCACTTCAGTAACGCAGCCCAACTCCACCGCCGATCTTGGCATTCCGTAGACAACGCAGGTCTCTTCACTTTCCGCAATGGTTGAGGTTACCCCGGTGTCATACAATTGCTTCATCACTTTTGCTCCATCACTGCCCATCCCCGTTAGAAGTACAATATGGCGTTTTAGCATTCGAAGAGGCAGCAAGGATTCGTACATCACATCAACCGAAGGTCTATGGCCATTGCGCGGTGCCTCATTCGAAAGAGTGAGCTTCAGACTTCCGTCACCAGCAGCAGTCACATTCATGTGATAACCCCCGGGAGCAATGTACACTTCTCCTGCCTGTAGAACCATTCCATCCTCCGCTTCAACCACATTCAACTTCGTTAAGGTGTTTAATCGCTGAGCAAGTGATTTTGTAAAATTCGGGGGCATATGCTGAACGATGATCACCGGCGCTGGAAATGCTTCCGGCAATTGTTCAAGAACAGCCCTCAAAGCTTTAGGTCCGCCGGTAGAAGTACCGATAGCGACCAGATCCGTATAGCCTGTACGAATTTTCGGCTCAACCGGAGCAACCCTGTGCGAAACAGCAGGTTTTTCTACCGACACTGTCCGTTCCGGAAGTTTTGCTCGAGTCCCTGGCTGCTTGCCAGCTGCAGATGCCAAATCAGATCCTGCCTGACTTTCACGGGATTTTTTAACAGGCCCTGCTGTAGGCAGGTTATCCGCCTTCTTCCGGGGAAGACCGGAAGCACGCCGATCAGGAAGCTCCTTGCTTTTGACAGGCGCAGCGGCCTTGGCAGGCATACTCCGTAAATCGTCTGTTTTCTTCAAAGAATCAGGGACAGCCTTAGCCGGGTCGAAACGGGCCTTATCCAGACTACTTGCATCCGGTTTTTTCGGGGGCGGCGCAAGACGCTCTGTTGTCTTGTCTGCAAGTGCAGCTTGTCTTGCCGCTCTTCTCTCAACAGCATTCATAGCAGCCTGCAGTTGCTCTCTCAACTGCTGCCCTACCTGCTTTATATCATGTGAACTGGTAGATGCAGACGGCTTGCGGATAAAATCAAATGCGCCAAGCTCAAGCGCCATAATCGTCTCCCGCATCCCCTGCTCATTAATTCCCGAGAGCATAATGACAGGCAATGGATGCTGCTGCATGATCAGGCCCAAAGCTTCAAGTCCGTTCATTTCAGGCATTTCAACATCCATCGTTACCAAATCCGGCTTTTGAGCTCCAATCAGATCGATGGCTTCCCGTCCGTTTTTCGCGGTTCCAATCACTTTAAAACCCGGCTCATGCTCGATCAGATCAGAGATAATCCTCCTCATAAAGGCCGAATCGTCAACAACAATCACCTTATAAGGCATCATTGTTCCACTCCATTTCTTTATTCAGAATCATTTCGCAAGTCTTAGCCATTTGTGCATAAATCCTCTGATTCCTGACAAAGTATCCTTTGAGTGTTTTGGTGGAACGTTCAAGAATTTCATAGCCAGGCTCTGAATATCTTTGGCGGCAACGCATCCGGGATACGCAGCAGAAAAGGGAATCTGCCTCTTGACTGCTTGCATGACATGCGAGTCATCACTCATATGCCCAAGAGTGGGTATCTCCATCTTCAAAAATTGTTGTGCAACAAGCGAAATTTTCTCAGCAACCTGCCGCGCTTCCGCTTCATCTGTCACGCGATTAATGACCAGCCGGAAGGATACGTCTTCTTCCTGGCCACGAACCACTTTGATTAATGCATAAGCATCCGTAATGGAAGTTGGCTCTGGAGTGGTGACAACCAGACACTCGTCCGCAGCAGTGATAAACTTGAGGGTTTCCTTAGATAGACCAGCACCTGTATCAAAAATAATAAAGTCCATCTCTCCAGCGATGCGCTCTATTTGAGCTGTGAAAAAATTCAAATCAGATTCGGATAAAGTAAATAAATCCGCCATCCCGGAACCACCGGCAATAAAGGGAAGTCCGTTGGTTCCTAACTCTACAATTTCCTGAATATTACGTTCACCTTTTAACAAATGGTACAAGCTGTACCTTGGTCTGACCCCCATTAGAACATCGATATTGGCCATTCCGATATCAGCATCAAAGACGAGCACCTTACAACCCAATGACTTCAATGCCAGTGCAAAATTCAAGGTAAAGTTGGATTTTCCCACGCCTCCTTTCCCGCTGGTAACCGTAATGATTCGAGCTGAAGCTGGCTTGCCAGGGGGCGCTCCCTCTGTGCCGGTTCGCCTTGATACTAGTTGTCTAAGCGCCTGTGCCTGATCGTTCATGATGATTCAGCCCCAAGAATCATATCAAGCATCAGCTCATGAGTTACTGGAAGAAGATCATCCGGTACGTTTTGTCCGTTGGCGATATAAGATGCCTTGAGCGGATACCGTTGAAGTAAATTGTACATCGGCCCGACACTTGCCGTTTCATCCAATTTTGTAAAGATCACTTTATCCAGCCCGTATTTGCTGAAGTGCTCCGTAATTTTAATCATATCCTGCGACTTGGATGTCAGGCTGAGTACGAGATAGGTTTCGCTCTGCTTCTCATAATTAAGAAGGCTGTGAAGCTCGGCGACATGCAGCTCGTTCAAGTAATTTCTTCCTGCTGTATCCATCAGAATCAGATCGCAATCCGATAAGCGCTGCAACGCCCGCTGCACATCTCCCGGTGATTGGACCACCTCAAGCGGAACATTCAATATGGAAGAGTAAGTGCGAAGCTGCTCAATCGCTGATATCCGGTAGGTGTCAGCTGTAATAAAGCCAACTTTCTTACGAGCCCGAAAAATTTGATCGGCGGCAAGCTTAGCAATCGTCGTTGTCTTTCCTACTCCAGTCGGACCTGCAATGTATACTATTTTTGTATCGCTTCGAATCCCATCCCCGATTCTATCCCCCAAGAAGGAACTCACCGTTTTACGAAGTACAGTCCTTAATTGCTCATCATTGGCCGTCTTCCCGGAATCAAGCCAATCCTGATAGGCGGACTCAATCCAATTATCAATCAACTCCTCATCCAGGTCCTGCTCGATCAGTAGATTACGAGTCCGATGCAACAACTCAGGCATCTCGCGGCTTCGATTCTGTTGCTTGGCTAATTGCCCGATCCATAGCTTCATTTCTCGGAATTCATCCAGTAACCGTTCCTCTGCTGCAGCACGCTTGCCATCTTCCGCTCTGCCTCCTACGAGAGGCGCCGCAGGCGTATGCTGAGTGACAATCTTCGTCGGCTGTCTCTCCAGATCTTGGCTCTTAACCGAAGCAGCGGCAGCAAGAACCTCTTCTCTATCCGCATCCAGAGAGGATGAAGCTGGAGCCGGGTTCTTCAACGCTTCAGAAGCAGCGGCAGCAAACATTTGCGCTGATTTGCGGTAGGCATCCGGAACAGCGGGCCGGATAACAGGTGCAGATGACGGGGGCTTCATTCCCGAAGCCCTGCTGCCCAAGCTGGCTTTAGAAGCATTCTTCTCATTTTCCTCCGAGGCTGCAATGACTTCGATCTTTCGCTTGCTGAACATTCCTAAAAAACCGCCGACCTTTAAATCCTTAGTGCTAAGAATGACAGCATCTGCACCCAGCTCGCTGCGAATTTTTTCCATGGCGTCCGGCATCGTGTCGACGATATAGCGTTTTACTCTCATAGATTCACCACTCCGACACTTTGAATTTCAACTGTTGGCTCAAGCTCGCTGTAGGATAGAACCGGAATATCCTGCATGCTGCGCTCGATGACCTGACGCAAATACATTCGGATCGTTGGAGAGGTCAGCACGATTGGCTGCTGCCCCGATTGAAGCAGACGGTTAATTTGCTCCGACAGCTTTTGGAATAGAGTCTGTGTAGATACAGGATCCAGAGCCAAATAGCTGCCTTGCTCGGTCTGCTGCACACTTTCGGAAATTTTCTTTTCCAGAGAAGGCCCTACGGTAATTACCCGCATTGTCTCTCCTTGTTGCGTAAACTGCTGGGTGATTTGTCTCGACAGTGCTTGTCTCACGTATTCCGTTAATACGTCAGGATCTTTGGTATAGGATCCGTAATCAGCCAATGTCTCGAAAATTGTAACCATATCTCGAATCGAGATTTTTTCCCGAAGCAGCTTGGCAAGCACCTTCTGAACATCGCCCACTGTAAGCACCGACGGTATCAGCTCATCAACTAGCACAGCATAGTTCTCTTTGAGATTGTCAATTAATGTCTTAGTCTCTTGACGTCCAAGCAGTTCATGGGCGTGCTTCTTAATTAATTCCGTCAAATGCGTTGCCACAACAGATGGGGGATCCACAACGGTGTATCCTGACAGTTCTGCACGATCCTTCGTAGCCTCATCTACCCATAACGCCGGCAAGCCAAACGCCGGTTCTTGAGTCTCAATACCCGAAATGGAATCGTCATCAAACCCAGGACTCATCGCCAAATAGTGATTAAGTAATAATTCACCGCCGCCAACGATATTTCCTTTAATTTTTATGACGTATTCGTTCGGTTTTAGTTGAATATTGTCGCGGATACGGATAACCGGAACAACAAGTCCCAATTCAAGAGCACACTGCCTCCGGATCATAATAATCCGGTCAAGCAAGTCCCCGCCTTGGCCAGTGTCCGCAAGCGGAATCAAACCATAGCCGAATTCAAATTCAATCGGATCAATATGCAGTAAATTGATTACACTTTCCGGACTGCGTACCTCCTCGATTTGTTGTTCCTCCTCTTGAACCTCTTGCTCTATCTGCTTTTTATCCAAATTCTTTTTCATACGAATTGCCGCAAAGACCAACAGACCTGCGAATGGCAGTGTCGTCCATGGACCAATCGGAGTGAACAATCCAAGTACAGTAATGGTTCCAGCTACTATGTAAAGCAGTTTAGGATATGAAAATAACTGACCTGTAATATCGTCTGCCAAATTACCTTCCGATGAGGCCCGCGTTACGATCAGGCCTGCAGCCGTTGAAATCAACAGCGCCGGAATCTGGCTTACCAACCCGTCACCAATCGTCAGGATGGAGTATGTAGAGAGCGCATCCGGAAAGGTCATCCCGTGAATCGTCATCCCGATGATGAAGCCGCCAATCAAATTGATCAACAGGATAACAATACTTGCAATAGCATCCCCTTTTACGAACTTGCTCGCACCGTCCATCGCGCCGTAGAAATCAGCCTCGCGCTCAATTTTGCTACGGCGCTCTTTTGCCTGTTGTTCATTGATTAAGCCTGCATTCAGGTCCGCATCAATACTCATTTGCTTGCCTGGCATCGCATCGAGCGTAAAGCGTGCTGCAACCTCTGCCACGCGCTCTGAACCCTTCGTAATGACAATGAACTGTACGACAATCAGAATAAGAAAGACAACAAAGCCAATGACCGGTTGGCCTCCTGAAATCCATGAGCCGAAAGTTGCAACAACATCACCGGCATTGGCCTGGCCCAAAATCAGTTTTGTTGTCGACAGGTTCAGTGCCACCCGAAATAATGTTGTAATCAGGAGCAATGCAGGGAAAATCGAAAACTGGAGCGCTTCTTTCGTATTCATTGCGACGAGCAAAATCATAAGTGCAATAGAAATGTTAAGTATTAACAGGACATCCAGCAGCCAGGTCGGGATCGGAACAATCATAATCAGAACGATGCCGATTATGCCAACCAGGATGAACACATCTTTAAATCTCTTCACCGTTTCTCCTCCGATCCCTTAACTATCTCACTTTTCCTTGAAGCTTATATACATAGGCCAGCACTTCGGCGACTGCCTGGAACAAATCTCCGGGAATACTATCCCCAATCTCCGTTCTCTGGAATAACGCCCTGGCCAGCGGCTTGTTTTCAATAGTAATAACGCCATGCTCCTTCGCAATCTCCTTAATCCGGAGAGCAACAAAGTCCTGCCCTTTTGCCACGACTTGAGGAGCGTCCATTTCAGAACCGTCATATTTCAGTGCAATGGCAAAGTGGGTCGGGTTCGTAATAATGACATCCGCTTTGGGAACTTCCTGCATCATTCTTTGCAGCGCCATTCTGCGCTGTCTTTCACGAATTTTCCCTTTGATGAGCGGGTCACCTTCAATTTTTTTATACTCATCCTTAATATCCTGCTTCGACATCTTCAGATTTTTCTCATGCTCGTACCTCTGGTATAAGAAGTCCAACACCGCCAGCACCAAAAGTGCCGCAGCAATTTTAATACCAAGGTTCATAGTAATATCAGCGGTGAAATAAAAAGCCTCCTCTACGGAAATGCGGCTTAAGCCAGCTAGCTGGTCCTTCTCTCCCCATAACGTTGAATAAACGAGGTATCCAATGATGATAAGCTTCATAATAGATTTGAAAAATTCCATCAGAGAGCGCATTGAAAAAATCCGCTTCATGCCTTTAATGGGATCAAGCTTGCTGAATTTGGGTTTCAGCAACTCCCCCGTAAACAAAAAGCCTGCCTGGACATAGTTGGCAACAATCGCCATTACAAATATAGTCAAAAATAACGGGGCAAGCAGCAATAAGATTTGAATTCCATATTCACCGAACATCATCATGACATTTTCTGAAGTTACATCCATCGTAAGGCGATTCAAGAAAATATCACTGTATAGAGAGATCAGTCTTTCCTTGAGGTAGCTGCCGAACATGAGGAGACTTAAAAATCCGCTAATCAATACGACAGCTCCCGGAATCTCCTGGCTTTTGGCGATTTGTCCCTTTTTTCTAGCATCCTGTCGTTTCTTCGGGGTCGCTTTCTCGGTTTTCTCTCCGGCGAACATTTGCAAATCAAGCTTATACCGATACGTCACGAACAATCCTCCCGACCTATGACGGTTGATATCCAAGGATGCCGAACAAATTATGAAGCGCACGGAACATCACTTCGAATAAATGCTCAAAAGCATAAATAAAACCGGAAACCAACAACATCAGCATGGCAAGGCCCACAATAATCTTCAAAGGGATGCCGATAACAAATACATTGAATTGAGGAGCTGTACGGGCCAGAAATCCTAGAGCAACATCCGTCAGAAAAAGAGCTGCAACAAGCGGAGCAGCCATCTGGAAAGCAAGAACAAAGGACTGTCCAAATGCGCTAACCAGGAACTCCGTCACATTTCCGGAGGCCATCCTCAGAAACACATCATTGTTTAATGGGATCCAGTTATAGCTGCGGATAACCGCATCAAGCAAATAGTGATGACCATTGATACTAAAAAAAATCAAAGTAGCAAAAATATACTTGAAATTACCGATTACCGGCGCTGAGGTCCCTGTCATCGGATCAATCACATTAGCGATCCCGAAGCCGATTTGAATATCGATGAAAGAACCTGCCGTTTGTATAACCGCAAATATCAGGAAGGCTGCAAAGCCTATTAACAATCCGATCAAGACCTCGCGCAGGATCAAGAGAATATACTCCAAATCCGCTGGCACAGGCTGATTTACCCCCTGGATCAATAAGATGAATAAAGAAATGATCCCGGAAATACCGATCTTAAAGGATGCCGGCACGCTTCGCGATGAAAAGACAGGAGCAACAACAAAAAATGCTGTCATTCGACAAAAGATAAGCATAAAGACTGAGATTCCCTGAACAATCAGCTCTGTTATCATATAATCAGCCTATCCGATATAGTTGGCCAGGTTATTTAAAATGCCATAAGTAAAATCAACCAGCGTGGATAAAATCCAAGGTCCGAACATCAGCAAAGCAATCAGTACAGCAATAATCTTTGGGACAAAGGCAAGCGTCTGCTCCTGAATCTGCGTTGTAGCCTGAAAGATACTGATGATCAAGCCCACAACCAATGCGATTACCAGCATCGGGGCACTCGCCTTCAATACGGTATAAACGGCTTGTCCGGCCAATGCAATAACAAATTCCGAACTCATCACCGTCATCCCCTTTAATAATATGATCTCAAATATTTACGTGATAAAGCTTGCCAACAATGACTTCACAACCAGATACCAGCCGTCCACCAGAACAAACAGTAGAATCTTAAACGGTAATGAGATCATTACCGGCGGCAGCATCATCATCCCCATGGACATAAGCACACTCGCAACTACAATATCGATGATCAAAAAGGGAATAAAAATCATAAACCCCATTTGAAAAGCCGTTTTAAGCTCACTGATTGCATAAGCGGGAACCATAACCGTTAACGGAATATCTTCGTAGCTCTCAGGCTTTTCCGTCTTGGTATAGCTCATAAACAACTGCAGGTCTTTAGGGCGCGTATGGGAATACATAAACTTCTTCATCGGAACCGCCGCTTTGTCCAAAGCCTCTGTCTGCGAAATTTCGCCCTTAATATAAGGTTGCAGAGCAACTTCATTAACAGTTGATAATGTAGGACTCATGACAAATAACGTTAAGAACAAAGCCAGACCAATTAATACTTGGTTCGGAGGCATGGATTGCGTTCCAAGCGAACTCCGCACAAAACCCAGTACGATCACAATCCGGGTAAAGCTTGTCATAAGCACCAGAATAGCCGGCGCTACACTCAATACTGTAATGATCAGGATCAAGGACAGGGAGCTCGTTCCCGCCTCGGAGCCCGATCCGCCGCCAATTGAGATATCTATCCCCGGAATAGGGTCTACTGGGGCAGCCGATGCAGTAGCTGCAACGAAAACACTCCATAATGCAAAAAGCAGAGTAATAGCAAGGCTCTTTTTCTTCATGAATCCCTCAACCGATCTGTAGATTGTTGTTCCTCATCCTTCAGCAGCGCCTCCATCTGAGACTTGCGGTTAGGCATTTTTTGCAACTGAGAGTGAAATACCTCGTGAAAGGCCGTTTCATCAAGCTCTTCCGACTCTGAAGCAGGCTCCTTGCGGATACGGGATACGAGACTACTGAAAAACGTGGATAGTCCCGCAAACTCGCTCCCTTCCCTCTCAAAAGCCTGCTGAACAGCCAATATCTCATCTGAATCGGTGATTTTATCAAGCAAGGTGATATTTTCACCCACGCCTACCAAATAGATTCTGTCACCGATCTCTACGACCTGAAGTGACTTGTTCTGCCCTACTCCAACCGCACCAAGGGTACGGATGGCCCCGCCTTGCGTCAGCATCCGGTTTCTCTTGCCCAAGAATTTGATTAGTAGAACTATCAAAGCGATGATTATAACAAGTGCGAAAATGACAGAAATCAGGTTGCCCCAAATATTCACATCACCGCTTGGATATACTGGTTCATCCTGCTGTAGAAGAAGCATAGCGTTCCCTACATTCCCAAGGTTTTGTTAATCGCTTCAATAACCCGGTCAGCCTGGAACGGCTTCACAATGAAATCTTTCGCACCTGCTTGAATCGCATCAATAACCATAGCTTGTTGGCCCATCGCAGAGCACATAATGACTCTGGCATTTGCGTCCATGTTCTTAATTTCCTTCAATGCTGCAATTCCATCCATCTCTGGCATCGTAATATCCATTGTAACTAGATCCGGACGCAATTCTTTAAACTTCTCCACTGCTTGCGCACCATCTTGTGCTTCACCAACAACTTCAAATCCGTTTTTTGTCAAAATATCACGGATCATCATTCTCATAAATGCTGCATCGTCCACGATAAGAATTCGGTTAGCCATTGATTAAAAATCCTCCCTAAGAATCTCTATTGTAATTTTTGAATGCGGTCCCATTGGCTCACTATATCTGTAACTCGAACACCAAAGTTCTCATCGATAACGACAACCTCACCCTTAGCGATCAACTTATTGTTTACCAATATGTCAACCGGCTCCCCGGCCAGCTTGTCCAATTCGATAATCGAACCTTGGGACAATTCCAGAATATCTTTGATCTGCTTTTGGGTCCTTCCTAATTCTACGGTGACTTTGAGGGGAATGTCCATCAATAAGTTTAAATTATTTGCGTCAGTTTGACCGAAAGCCGGATTCCCCAAATTCGCAAACTGAACAGGCTGTACATTAATCCCGCGCCCACCGCCATTTCCATAATGCTGAGGCTCATTATATGGCCGTTCCTGCGGGGGATAATAGTATCCCGGCTGCTGCATTTGCGGCTGATAAGGCTGCTGATGCGGCGGTTGCTGATAAGCCTGCTGCTGCGTGGACTCATTAGGTGACTGGAAGGTCGGCGCAGGCGCCTCGTAGACCGAAGCTGCCGCAGCTGCCTCTTCCGCCGCACTCTGTGGCTGGCTGTCCGCTGAACCGCCGATCAAACTGTCCACCATTTCTTTTGCGAATTTCACCGTTAATAGCTGCATAATCGTGGAATCGATGAGTTCCCCAATCGTCAAGCGGAATGATATTTTAATCAACGTCTCATCAGGCGGGAGACTGTTCGCGCCCGAGCCATCGGACATGTCAAGAATATCGATTCCGGGTGGAGAAATGTTTACAAACCGATTGAAAATTGTAGACATGGAGGTTGCCGACGATCCCATCATTTGGTTCATCGCTTCTTGAACCGCACTGATATGAATCTCGTTAAGCTCTTCCTCTGCAGGATTTCCTTCCCCGCCGAGCATCAAATCCGCAATCACCTGAGCATCACGTGTCTTGATGACCAAGGAGTTGACTCCTTCAAACCCGTCTACATACTGAACATGAATGGCTACATGCGGTTTAGGAAACTCCGTCTCGAATTGACCACGGGTAATAATAGAAACTTTAGGAGTAGTAATGTCTACCTTTTTATTCAACAGCGTGGACAACGCTGTGGCCGCGCTTCCGAAGGTGATGTTGCCAATCTCCCCCAAAGCATCTTGTTCAAGCGGCGTAAGATAATCTGATACCGTCTTTTCAGCAGGTGCAGGATCGGACATGGACTGCTTGAGCAACGCGTCGATCTCTTCCTGTGATAAATAATCTTTACTCGTCAAGTTCCTCAACTCCTTCGCTGACAATTTCATCAATTTGAACGGCAACCCTGTCTCTTGTCATCCCTGGACTTCCGATATATTTAAGCCGGTTCCCTACCCTGATGGCAAGACCATCTTCAACCTGCTTGTTCAGTGAAATCACATCGCCAATTTGCAGTCCCAGAAATTCCTTCACAGAGATCTGAGACTCGCCAAGCTCCGCAACAATCGGCAATTTAGCTCGATTGACACGATGCTGCAAGGCGTCGATTTCTTCGGGAGCGCGATTTTTTTTCTGGGATACAAACCAGTGGTGCACTGACAGTTTAGGCATAATCGGCTCGATGACGACATGAGGGATACAAAGATTGATCATCCCTGAGGTGTCCCCGATCTTTGTGCTCAGCGAAATCAGCGCAATCGTCTCATTCGGCGAGACAATCTGCATAAACTGAGGATTTGTCTCCAAGCCTTCCATCCGCGGATTAATATCGATAATCGTTTTCCAGGCTTCCTGCAGGCTTTCAAATGCTCTGCTGAATATCCGTTCCATAATAATGGTCTCGATTTCCGTTAAAGAGCCGATTTTGGAAGGGGCAGCCCCCACTCCCCCAAGAAGTCTGTCCAACATGGCAAACGCGACATTGGGATGTACCTCCAGTACCATTCTGCCTTCAAGAGGCTCAGCTTCAAAGATATTAAGAATGGTCATTTTCGGGATAGAGCGGATAAACTCATCATATGGAAGCTGTTCGACTTGCACTACATTGATCTGCACGAATGTCCGAAGCTGTGCCGAGAAATAAGTGGTGAGAAACCTGGCAAAGTTTTCATGGATTCGCGTCAGGCTTCGAATATGGTCCTTTGAGAAGCGGACCGCTCTCTTGAAATCATAAGATCTGATTTTTTTCTGCGTCTCTTCCTTCTTTAATTCCTCGGCATCCATTTCACCGGAGGAAAGTGCGGCCAAAAGCGCGTCAATCTCATTTTGTGATAATACATCTACCAAACAACTCACCTCCTTAGCAGAAATGGAATAGACCGATAGCTTTAAATTGTTGTCATGATGAAGTCATTAATATCGATCTGCACCACTCTTCCTTCCGGAAGTGATTGGTTGATCAGGTTCAGCAGCTTTGAGCTTAGATTGTCTTTGCCTACAGATCCGGTCAATTCTTCCGGCTTTGTGTCCGCAAGAGTCTTAATTATAATTGACTTTACTTTGAAATCCTTGATCTGATCAAAGGAAGCCTTGGAGCTCTCCTTGTCCAGCTGGAAGGCAAAATTGATAACTACAACATAATTCGGATCTGACAAATTTGTTTTGATCTGATCCATCGTTGCCGTTACCTTCACCAATTCTTCAGCTGGCAGCCTTGGAGGCGAACCTACCTCGGCAACCGAAGCACTTACTTCTGTTCCCGCTTCGGGACGTGTCATTTGGTTCATTAATAGAAAAGCGGCGAGTACAATCAGCGTGATGGCAAGTAAAATCGTAATTAGCCATGGCACCATTTTTTTCATGACAATTCCTCCGTTTGTTGCACTTTAATGGTTGCAGCGTGGATACCGATCTCGCTATAGTACTCCTTGACCATCGCTATAACCTCAGCTGCTTTTTCCAGAACGATGATACGCTTGCCGGTGATCAGCGTTACGTATGTATCCGGAGTCTCTTCGACTGTTTCGATCATAAGTGCATTAAGCCACATCGGCGAACCGTTCAACCTTGTTACAGAAATCAATGCTCTCCCTCCAATCGGGCCAGGGAAGGAAGCTTATCCCTCCCTGTCCCCGTTCATCCTATCGCTTCAGGTTAACGACTTCCTGAAGAACTTCATCTGAAGTAGTGATAATACGCGAATTTGCCTGGAAACCACGTTGAGCAACGATCATCTCTGTAAATTCACCTGTCAGGTCTACGTTGGACATTTCAAGCTGACCTGGCACGATTGCTCCTGTGCCATCTTCGATGCTGTTCGCTGCTGTAGTAATAAGCTCACCATCCGCATGGGCGTTAAGAGTCATTCGATATAGATTGCCTCCGATTTTCTCCAAGCCCTCTGGATTGGAGACCTTGCCCACACCGATTTGAGCTCCTTCTTCAGTTGTACCGTCACTCATCTTTTGGACAATGGTACCGTTGGCGGAGATTGAGAAAGCAGTCACCTCTTCATCAAGCGGCTCAAGAGGCTCCCCGTCAATGTCGCAAACAAGAAATCCATCCGAAGTAACCAGCTGTCTGGCGGCATCCAAGTGAAAGTCACCCGCACGGGTTAGAAAAGGATCTTCCTGATCGGGAGACAGCTTGACCAGGAAGAATCCGTCTCCGTCAATCCGCAAATCAAGCGGGTTATTTGTTGTCATTGCGCTACCCGCAGTATGGAGTGTATCAATGGATCCGATAGATACGCCAAGGCCGATTTGTCTAGCGTTAATACCGCCGCTCTCGCCATCTTCAGGTGCAGTTACACCGGATACTGTCTGGCTCATAATATCTTTAAACATAACGCGTCCAGCCTTAAAGCCAACAGTGTTCACGTTCGCGATGTTATTCCCGATTACATCCAGCTTGGTCTGAAAACCGCGCATCCCTGAAACGCCCGAATACATGGATCTAAGCATCTTGTAATTCCTCCCAAAATTAAATTTGAAGTTGAGGCCGCATCAGTCGATCCGCGTCCTCATTGGCTTCCGATACCGGGCCAGCCATAATCATGATGAGATGATGACGGCGCTATCGATTTGCGTGAATACATTGTCTTTCATGCTGCTCCCATCCATCGCAGTCACTACGGTTCGATTACTTACATTCACAATTAGCGCCATATCTTGAAGTAAAATAAGTGAGTCCTTAGCCCCCTTGGCAGCAGCTTGCTCAATCGCAGATTCAATTTTCTGGATCTGTTCAGGCTTCAGTTCAATCCCTCTCTGCTCTAAGCGCTTGACAGCATGATTACTGAAATGAAGCAGTTGGCTCTGAAGTACATCCTTAAATTCTACTGAGGGGGATGCTGCCTGGTTACCCGATCGCTTGGCTGCTGTAGATATGCCAATGCCAGGTTGTATCCTGCCCGGATACAGGGCACCGATACGAATCGGTTCGTTCATCTGTATCACTCCCCTTGATCGCTGCCGGAGAGATCGTCGACTGCGCCTTCTTCCTGGTCAGGTGCGTCTTCAACTCGCTGAATGTCCGAGATTTCGATTTCCTTGCTTCCAACCTTTACATAATGCACGCCGTCACGAACAATAATTGAATCCACCAGGCCGCTCTCATAGTTTGTAATAACTTCAGATTTCCCGGTAGATATATCGTAATTCCCTGTTTTTGTCTCTCCTTGCCAGCTCACAACTTTACCGATCAATCCCGAGTTATTACCAAGCGATTGACTCATTGCTGATAATTGAGAAGAAATGTTAACTAGCTGCTCCACCGATGTGAATTGCGCCATTTGTGCGATCATATCCTTGTTATCCATCGGCGATAAAGGATCCTGATTCTGCATCTGCGTGAGCATCAGCTTGAGAAACGAATCCTTCCCCAGTTCATTATCAGTCTTCGTAGAAGCATTTGTACTTGAATAGTTCGACCACAGAGGGACTCCATTAATATAAGAAGCCATATTTTACCTCCTTTCATTAGACTCGTGCGACAAAGGAACTGCCCAATCCGGCTTCACGTGTCCGAACCTCAGTCATCCACTCCGTCCATTCTTCATTCAAATCCTGTACGGCTAGAAAATCTTCTTCTCGAACTTCGTTGCGGTGTCTGTCGCTATGCTGTTGATTCAAGTTGGACGAACTTCCTTGTTGACGGCCATCCTGATACAAATGGGAGGAGAGGCCGGCATTTTGTGTTACTTCCAGCTTGTTCACCTGCAGCCCCTGAGTCTGAAGCGCAGAGCGCAGTTGGGCCATTTGGCCTTCGAGAGATTCCTTCGCAAATAGATGCTCGGTCACAAACTGGGCAACCATATGGCCATTTTGCATTGTGATCTTTACGTCCACTTGACCAAGGTGCTCAGGATAGAGGGAGATTCTTGCTTCGGAAACACCGCCAGCCTTTATAATCTCCAGCTTGTTCACGATGAACTTGCCGACCTCGTCACTGAACTTTTCCACAGGAACCTGGTTTGCAGGAATCTTCAATGCTGCCACTGGATGATCACGAAGTGCAAGCTGACCAGCGGTTACGATCGTTCCAGACTGAATCCAACCATCGGTTTCAGCCAGGGAACTATCGGCTGCAACCTGTTTGCTGCCGGCCGTCGGATCCGATTCTTTAGCTTGCTGCTGCACTACCTGGAGCGGTGCCGTGTCCGTGACATTCTTCAGAGGCTCCGCATCAAATCGCTGGTTGGCTGCTCCGGTGGTTTGAGGCTGCTTTGCATCCTGATTCGCTAATCCCAGCTGGCCGGCCAGCTTTCCTGCAAATTCACTGCCAGTAGTTTGGCTGCTGCGATTTGCTGAGGCTTTCTCCGCAGACAATCCCGCATTCGTCAAAATCGCTTGAAGGGACTCCAGAATCGATGTTGCTTGTCCTGAGGTCACATTTGTAAGCTCTGACTGATTTGCGCTGCTTTTTTGCGCAAGTTGCATCATTACGTCTTGTAGCGCAAAACGGATGGTTTGCGGCTGTTCCGCCAAAGTCAGCCATGCTTCATTAGAAGCATTCTGTTCTGCCTTTTGATTGGATGCATTATTAAGGAAAGAAATCGCACTTTGCAACCAGCCTTGAAGCATGTCCAATAGCTCCTGATTATAGGAAGACTCCTTGTCAGCTTGTTCCAGCTGTGCAACCAGTCCATCAAGCAATCCCGCCACATCGGCCTCGGCATTCCCCTCAGCATTCTCGGCTGAATTAGCCAGGGACAACAAGGTCAGCTGTGCTGCCAAGCCGCCATCTTGAGTTGCCGCTTCTCCGCCAATCATCGTTAATAACGCCAAACCGAAGGCAGAATCACTTCCTTGTGCGCCCGAGCTTTTGGTTGCCGAGCCGGTCCACAAGCCTCCTAGCGCGGAATTAGAAGATACATTCGATACAGATTGACTCATTTTTTTCACCTCCTTTCATAGGTCTTCAATGCCTTATTTAGTTACCAGTTGATTCATAATCTTCACGGACAGCTGTTCATCCGCCTTCATCATCTCTTCTAAAATACTTGATCTTGTTGAATCCCCAACTGCCTTAAGAATTCTTAATGCTTTGTCAGGGCTGATTTTGTAAGTCTGGACAATCAGTTTGGCAGCTGATTCAGCCGGTAGTGATGAGAAGGTTTGACTCAACTGAGTATCCGTTAGGCCAGCTGATGCTGCCTGTGAAGCTCCTGCTTCTTCAGCGGCCTCTTTTTTGAGTCTGGACTGCAATGCTGCAATCGCCAAATCCTCAGAAATATTTGCATCCTTAAGCATGATTGAAATATCAGCAGCTTTCTGGGCATCCATTTTCTCAAGAATAGCTGCCTTGCTCTCATTGTTCATCACGCTCAGCATTTGAATGGCTTCCTCGGTGGTCAGCTTGTCAAAGATCGCCGCAGCTTTGCTTGGACTCATTCCCGCATAGAGCTGAGCCAATTTTTTTACTTCCTTTTGATAAGCCGCTTGAGCTTCGCTCTGTTCAGCAGCCGTCTGCTGTTCCTTTTCAGCTTCCAGCTGTTGTTCCAGCTCTTGAGCTTTAGTGGCCTGCTCGGCAGCCTGCTTGTTGGCTTCCGCAAGCTGAGCTTCCTGCTCTGCCACCTGTTCTTTCAGCTGCTTCAATGTTGCTTCAGTGCTTTCCCGCTGCTTTCGCTCTTCCTCTTCCGCATTGACTTCAGTATCATCACTTTCGGCTGAAGCATCCTTAGAAGCAGAATCAGGAATCCAATTTCTTATGATCGGAATTCTCTCCCCGATATCCATCAGCGTTGCACGAAAATTCATATTGAATAAAGCCAGCAGTACGCCAAGCAGCACTACAGTAAAGAGAATCGGTGTCATAAAAAACAAGAATCGCGAAAATCCGCCTACCGATTCCTCAATTTCTTCTTCAAAATCATTTTGAGCCATCTTGATTCCTCCTTCGCAAACCTAATGCATTGGCACTGTCTCCGATTACCGGCCTCTCATGGCAAAGCGGACCGTAGCCATTTCATCCAGTTCGTTCTGTTCCCGAAGAAGGCTCTCATGCTGAAATTTATCCTTGGCCTTTTCTTTCGCCTTGAGCCATACCTTTTCGTCCAGCATTTTCCCGGTCAATACTGTCTTTTTTTGCTCTACCTTTTGTTCTGCACGCTGTACATCTCCGGCTTTACGGAGAATACAATCGTTCAGATGCTCGAGATAGCGTTGAAGCTCTTGCAGCTTGATCATCGAAGCGCTGTTTTCCATTTCGTCCTGAAGAGTAAAATAGATGCGCTTCCGCTCCTCGTTCAGCTGCTCCAGTGAGTACTGTTCCATTTGCAGTTCTCCAACTGCCGCAGACAACATCCACTCAGCCTGCGTCTTTTCATTGGTTTTTAAATCGACGACCTTTTGATAGACGTAACGGAATTTCATGCTCTACTGCTCAGCTCCCACCCGAAAATTCTGATATCAAGCGTACTCGAGATTCCTCAAGAGTAACCTTCTCATTCACTTTCTGTTTGGAAAAGCTATTAATGCTCTGAATTGCATCGATGGCCTCATCAATAGCCGCATTCGAGCCATGCTGATAGGCTCCGATGTTGATCAAATCCTCTGATTCCTTATAGACGGCAAGCAGACGCTTATAATTCTCCGCCGCAGCATTCTGATCGTCAGCTACGATATCCTTCATCACCCGGCTGATGCTGGCCAAGATATCAATCGCCGGAAAGTGTCCCTTGTTCGCTATATTCCGGTTCAGCACGATGTGCCCGTCCAGAATGCCACGCACTGCATCGGCGATCGGCTCGTTCATGTCGTCCCCGTCGACGAGTACGGTATAGAAGGCCGTAATTGAGCCCGTCGGGCCCGTGCCCGCTCGTTCCATCAATTTAGGCAAAGCCGCAAATACAGAAGGCGTATACCCTCTCATCGCAGGCGGTTCGCCAACGGCAAGCCCAACTTCGCGAAGCGCCATCGCATAGCGAGTGACCGAATCCATCATCAGCATGACATCCAGCCCGCGATCGCGGAAATACTCAGCAATTGAAGTAGCGATGAGCGCCCCCTTCATTCGAATAAGCGCTGGCTGATCAGAGGTTGCTACGATTACGACAGAACGTTCAAGACCCTCCGGTCCCAAATCCCGCTCGATAAAGTCGAGCACCTCTCTCCCCCGTTCACCGACCAAAGCAATGACGTTGACATCAGCTGCGGTATTCCGGGCGATCATTCCCATCAGGGTACTCTTCCCGACACCCGAACCGGCAAATATCCCCACGCGTTGACCTTTGCCGATCGTAAGCAATCCGTCAATAGCCCGAACCCCGATACTGATCGGCTCCGCTACTCGCGGTCGTGTCAAAGGATTCATTGGTTTATTTGAAGTCGAGTAGTGCCCCATTCGTGAAGGCAGCAAGGAACCGTCCAAGGGTTGTCCCAATCCATCGAGCACCTTGCCGAGCAATTCAGAACCAACCTGCACAGTTAAAGGCTTCCCGGTTCCAACCACATCACAGCCTGGACCGATAGAGGTTAGCTCGCCTAAGGGCATCAGCAGCACCTTATTATCACGAAAGCCCACGACCTCCGCCTGCAGCGGTTGGGTGGATTTTCCCGGATAGATATAACAGACGTCACCGATACTTGCATCCGGCCCTTCAGATTCAACCATGAGCCCAATTACCTGGGTTACTTTTCCGTTAATTCGCACCGGGTCCACTTGTCTTAGATGCTCAATGTATCTATCTGCCTTCATATTCGCCATCTCCGCTGCTCCATTCATCACTTTGTCTGGATATTCGCAGAAGCTCCTTCTTGATTTCCTTAAGCTGGGTATCAACTTTAGCATCTACGCTGCCGAATGAAGAACGGATTACACAGCCCTTATCGTGCACGGCAGGATCGGGAAGAATTTGCAGTTCTGCCTGTGAATCGATCACCAGGCTTAATTCTTCTCTGGCTGCCTGCACGAATGAAAACTGAGCTGGAGATACACAAAGCGTCAATATGCCTTGTTCTTTTTTACGGGACAAGCTTTTTTTGATCAAATCAATGGTGTAATCCGGATTCATCTCCAGTTGCTTGTCGATTACCTTTTCGGCAATCGCACAGCTAAGTTCGACCAGGAACGGCTCAGCTTCTTGAATAATCTGATCCTTCTCCACATAGGCCTGCTGGAGTACTGCAGAAGCTTCAGCCATTTTTCCGGAGATCTCATCCTGCAGATCCTCCAGCGCACGCTGTTTTCCTTCTTCATAGCCTTCATTGAAGGCTTCGGATTTAACGGCTTCAATTAAATGCTCATCCTGCTCCCGGCGTTCATTCCACCAACGCTCTATCTCTGCCTTCGCCTCTTCCAGCATACGCTCTGCCTGCTCCGACGCGACTCTAATCTGGGTTTCGGCAAAATCCTTGGCATCAGACAACATTTGATTTCTTGCTTCCTCAGCGGCTAAGTCCTGGGCCGAAGGCTGGTCTTCAACTTCTACAGCTTGGTGCTCTTCCTCATCTGATCGCTGCTCCTCAGGGACATCATATGTCCTTGCCAAATTCAGTTGCTTGAGAACCTCAACCGGCACATACTGGGATACTTTGATCAAATTAGACAATGATGTCATCTCCTCCGCCACGGGCAATGATTATCTCACCGGAATCTTCCAGTCTGCGGATCGTAGCCACAATCCGGGTCTGAGCTTCCTCCACATCACGCAGCCGCACAGGCCCCATAAATTCCATTTCTTCCTTGAAGGTATCCGACATCCGCTTGGACATATTGCGGAATACGGCATCTCGGACCTCGTCGCTTGCCACTTTAAGCGCAAGCTGCAAATCGGCATTCTCCACGTCGCGAATAATGCGCTGGATCGAGCGGTTGTCGATATTGACAATATCTTCGAAAACGAACATCCGCTTCTTGATCTCTTCGGCCAATTCCGGATCCTGAATCTCCAGTGAATCGAGAATAGTACGCTCTGTTCCCCGGTCGACGCCGTTGAGGATTTGAACAATCGCCTCGAGCCCGCCAGCAGTGGTGTAATCCTGAGTAACCGTTGCCGAGAGCTTTTGCTCCAGCACACGCTCGACCTGAGAAATCACTTCCGGAGATGTGCTGTCCATCATGGCGATCCTTCTTGCTACCTCAGCTTGTTTTTCCTGAGGGAGCGAAGACAGAATCGCAGCTGCTTGCTCGAATTGCAGATAGGACAAGACTAAAGCAATCGTCTGTTCATTCTCATTCTGAATAAAATTCAGAATCTGGTTTGGATCTGCCTTGCGGGCAAAGTCAAATGGTCGAACTTGAAGCGTCGCAGTAAGGCGGTTAATGATATCAATTGCTTTGGATTGACCAAGCGCCTTCTCCAGAATCTCCTTGGCATAATTGATCCCCCCTTGGGTAATAAATTCCTGAGCCAGACAAATCTGATGGAATTCCGACATGATCATGTCTTTTTCTGCGTTATCCACCTTACGTACATTGGCGATTTCTAAAGTTAGCTGCTCAATCTCATCCTCACGCAAATGCTTAAATATCTGTGCCGATACTTCAGGACCAAGCGTAATAAGTAAAATCGCCGCTTTTTGCTTGCCTGATAACATGGGAGTCGTTGGTTTTGACAATGCGTTCACCTCTATTCGTCAGCCAGCCAGGTACGAAGCAAATTGACGAATTCGTCCGGCTTTTTCTTGGCCAGCGTCTCTAGCTGTTTGCGCACCTGATTTTCGTTTGTAACAGTATCCAGATTAATCGACGGGAATTCCGGAGTAAGCGGCACAGGAATTTCCTCTTCAATCTCTTCGGGCTGCTGTTTGCGTCCGCGGCGTACCAGTACGAACACAACTCCGGCAATGGCAAGCAAAGCCGCCGCAAGAGCTCCCCATACAAGCGGGCTTGAAAGACTAAGTCCGGAAGATCCCGCCTCATCCTTATAAAAAGCTTGGGACAACACCGAAACTTTTTTAAGCAGTTCATCGTCTGTATAAGTACTACCAGAATCCGCTAAGTAGGAACCAACAATATTAGCCAGCACATTTTCGATATCCGCTTTTGTAGTAGGATCTAAAGTTTCTTGTCCGTTTGGTGGTTCAACAGCAACATTTATGGTTAAATCTTTAATGACGTATGGACTTGCGACGATATCCTTGGTGATTCTATTGACATCGTAGTTAATTATGGAGGAGGATTCCTCTGATGAAGTTGTGGCACCGTTATTGTCAGCGGCCGGATAATTAGCTACATCCGTTTCGCCCGTTCCGGCTACGCCGCTGTTTGGTGTGCCTTGACCGGTATAGCTCTTTTGAATTCGTTCAGCGCTGATTTCGATCCCCCTCATGTTTTCCGTGTCCACCGGGGTTACTAGGTTTTCCCTTTGACTAATTTGATCAAAATTCAGCTTGGAATTAACGAGAACCTCGACTTTTTCCTGACCCATCAACCGGGACAGAAACTGTTTGACGCTCTGCCTCACATCGCTCTCGAACTTCTTCTGCAGCGTCAGGTTTTCTTGCACTGCCGAGGTCAATGAGCCAATTTGCCCCTTACCCTCTCCTGTCGGCAACAAGATAGAGTCATCACTAGAGGAAAGCGAAATATTTTCAATCGGCAGATTGGGTACAGAGGTCTTAACTAAGTTGAAGTATCCGTCCACCGCTTCCTGATCCGGACGATAGCCGGATTTGAAGGTTACTACTACTGATGCTGTAGCCTTTTCCTTTTCATTAAGACTGGCAAATACATTTTCTGCCGGAAGATTAATTAATACTTTGGCGTCCTGGATGCCTTGCATTCGTTTAAGCAATTGCTCAATTTCACCGTTTAAAGCACTTTTATATTTGACGTTAAACTCATTATCCGTCATGCCAATCAGCGAAGATCCTTCATTAAAGGCTTCCCAACCAATCGAGCCGTTCTGAACAATCCCTTGAGAGCCTACCCCAATCTTCACCCTGGAAGCATCTTTACTAGGTACTGATATGCTAGTTCCGTCAGTGCCCAGTTGAAATGGGATCCCGCCGCTTTCAAGATATTCAATAATCCCGGCAGCATCCGTTGAATCGAGATTGGTAAAGGCTACCTCATACTCCGTCTTCGAGAATTGGATGGTAAGCAGTATGATCGCCAGCAAAATGATTCCAACTGTGGAAAACAGCATAATTTTCTGTTTATTACTGAATCGGTTCCAGAATTCGGTAACTTTCGTCCGATACTGGGCTATTCTTTCATTCACAATGTCACCCCATCACAAGCGTCCTGAAAATTCGTTAAATTTGCGTACGCATTATTTCTTGATAAGCCTCTATGACCTTATTTCTCACTTGCGTAGTCAACTGCAAACTTAACATTGCTTGTTCTGAAGCAATCATGACTTCATCAGCACTGACCTGTCCAAGTAAGAACTTATTGTTCATTACCTGTACATTTTTTTCCTGTGCTGCGACACTATCCAATGCATCTGACAGATAAGCTCCGAAGTTTCTCATGCTTTCTGCTGGAGTCTGAGATACCGTCTTTCCTGAGGTGCTTCCAACCGGACTCACACTATTTAAAGCATTTAAGTCAATCCCTTGAATCAACTTACACCACTCCCGTCTCTATAGGTTTCGATTAACCATTACTTGCCAATCTGTAATGCTTTGGTGATCATAGCCTTACTGGCATTTAGCGCTGTGACGTTAGCTTCATAAGACCTGGAAGCTGAAATGACATCTACCATTTCCTTCAAAATATCAACATTAGGCATGTATACATACCCTTCACTGTCCGCATCCGGATGCGTAGGGTTATAAACCGGTTTGAAGTCAGATGCGTCCTCTTTAATGGCAGTGACCTTGACTCCGCGGCTTGATGTCTGGCTGCTTCCAATCGCTTGATTCAGGGTTTCACTAAAGCTGCCGGTGTTCAATGGGGACATCACTACTACCTTCCGTCGGTAGGGTACTGCTTTGCCGTCCACCACTGCTGCTCTGGTTGTCTCGGCATTGGCAATATTGGAGGATACTACGTCCATGCGGAGCCTTTGGGCAGTAAGCGCTGAGGCACTTATACTAAAACTGTTGCTGATATTCATGTCTCACTATCTCCCTTCCACTGCGACTCGTTTCATTTTAATCTGGTAATTGACCTGTTCCACATACGCGTTATAACGCAACTGGTTTTCCGCGAGTTGGGTCATTTCACTGTCGATGTCCACATTATTTAAGTTATTATTCATCGAAGTTGATTGGTCGATTGTGACTGTCGGTCTAACATTTTGGGTCGATTTTCCTATTTCCATGTGTTTTTCGTTTGTACGGCGCCCGACTAATGAGGGAGTCATGCTGTCCATTTCCGATTTCAGTAAATTTTCAAATGATACGCTTGACCGTTTGTAATATGGCGTATCCCCATTCGCTATGTTGCCGACGAGCACCTCTTGTCTGAGATTAGCCGCCTGCAGCGCGGTTTCAAGCTTTTGGAACCCGATGCCGTTTAACAGTTGCATGCTGCTGCCTCCTCGAAACTACTAACTTCCACTTTTTTCTGAAAATCTTCCTTGCTCTAACTTCCACAAAGCTTCACAAATCCCTCTTTTTTTCGACAAATAATTACAACAACTTCGTCTTTCGAATGTCCTACTTTTGAAAAAACTAGGAGAATGTCATATATCCTAAGTTTCGTGTAGAATCGACATATTTACAATATGAAAAAAGCCCTATCTTTCATGATTTTGATGATAAAATAGGCACAATTTGTATTTTTTTGCAATTTTGACGAGGAGTCCCGGTTAAATTCTGCTAAAATCCCGCGTAAACGACAAAAGGCCACAAGACCCGCAAAAATTGGGTCCTATGGCCTTATATTAACAATTCTTATACTATAAAATGTATTGGCTTAAATCACGATCCTTGGCTATATCGCCCAATTTCTCCCGAACATACTCCGGTGTAATGACCATCCGCTCCAAAGTTAGTTCCGGGGCCTCGAAAGATAGATCCTCAAGCAACTTCTCCAAGATTGTATGCAAACGACGCGCTCCGATATTCTCATTATTGGCATTGACAGTGGCTGCAATTGAAGCAATCTCCCGAATCGAGTCCGAAGAGAATTCGATCTCAATATTCTCTGTCCGAAGGAGCTCAGTGTATTGCTTAGTGAGCGCGTTCTTCGGCTCAGTCAAAATGGAGACGAAATCATCGAGCGACAGACTGCTAAGCTCGACCCGGATCGGGAAGCGTCCTTGAAGCTCGGGAATTAAGTCGGAAGGCTTCGCAATATGAAAGGCGCCAGCTGCAATAAAGAGGATATAGTCTGTTTTCACTGGACCATACTTTGTCATAACCGTAGAGCCTTCCACGATCGGAAGGATATCCCGCTGTACCCCCTCGCGGGAGACATCAGGACCCGAGCCTTGCCCTTTGCTGGCCACCTTGTCAATTTCATCGATAAAAATAATGCCGGACTGCTCTGCACGCTCCACCGCTTCCTGGATCAGGTCATCCTGATCAATCAGCTTGGCGGCCTCTTCCTGTGTCAACACCTTGCGCGCTTCCTTTACCGAGAGCTTGCGCTTCTTTGTGCGCTTTGGCAAAATATTGCCGAACATCTCCTGCATATTCATTCCCATCTGATCGTTGCCTTGCCCCGCAAACATATCCATCATCGTAGGGGCATGATCCTCAACCTCAATCTCGACAATATCGTTCTCGAGCTGTCCGGACAATAATTTGAACCGGATCTGCCGGCGGCTCTCCGTTACCTGACTGTCTTCCTCCTCCTTGCCTTCCGCCGGAGCATTGCTGTCATTTTGATTACCAAACAGCATTTCAAAAGGATTGCGGTTGCTTTTAGACTTATTCCCGGATGGAACTAGAATTTGAACCAGGCGTTCATTCGCCAGCTCCTCCGCCCGATCCTTCACCTTCTCCGTCCGCTCCAGCTTGACCGTGCGAATCGCGCCCTCAACCAGATCACGCACCATGGACTCTACATCACGTCCGACATATCCGACTTCTGTAAATTTGGTAGCTTCCACCTTCACAAAAGGCGCTCCCACCAGCTTCGCGAGCCTGCGGGCAATTTCCGTTTTCCCCACACCTGTAGGACCAATCATCAATATATTTTTAGGCACAATTTCGTCTTGAACCTCATCGCTGAGCAAACTGCGGCGATAACGGTTCCGCAGTGCAACAGCAACCGATTTCTTCGCCTGCTTCTGTCCTACAATATACTTGTCGAGCTCAGCAACGATCTGTCTGGGCGTCAAATTAGCGTTCTGCATTGCAGCATCCCTCCGGTCACAGTTCTTCAACAATAATGTTGCTGTTCGTATACACACAAATTTCAGAAGCCACTTTGAGTGCTTCATAAGCAATCTCTTTAGCTTCCATCTGGGTATGCCGTTTCAAGGCTCTGGCAGCCGACAGTGCAAAATTGCCGCCGGATCCGATAGCCAGCACTTCATCATCAGGCTCAATAATTTCTCCGCCTCCCGAAATGAGCAGCATTCCCGAACGATCCATAACGATCATCAATGCCTCCAGCTTACGAAGCACCCGGTCCTGCCGCCAATCCTTGGCTAACTCAACTGCTGCACGCTGCAGATTGCCGTGATGCTCCTCCAGCTTAGCCTCAAATTTCTCGAATAAGGTGATTGCATCTGCAACAGAACCTGCAAATCCTGCTATAACCTGTCCCCGATATAATCTGCGAACCTTCTTGGCTGTCTGCTTCATGACAACACTCTCTCCGAAGGTCACCTGTCCATCCCCCGCAATGGCACATTTGCCATTCTGACGCAAAGCACAGATTGTCGTGGCATGAAAACTAGGAATCATCGTACCGCTTCCTTCCCTTTTGATTAGCTCGCTGAGTTACCGTATATTATAGAGGTTATTCAAAAAGTCATCTTTTGATCACGAAGTATTTCAAGTGGTTGATTCGACATCGAATCTTGCGTTATAGTCCCTTTTCACCGATAAAAGACCTCAGACTGTCAAGAGCCCGATGCGCCAGCGCTTCATTCTTCTCCGCCTTCTTCCGGTATCTGGTATCGAGCTTCGGGAACAGACCGAAATTCGCATTCATGGGTTGAAAATGCTCAATATCCGCATTGGTAACATATCTCGCCATGCTTCCAAGCGCCGTATCTTCCGGGAATACAATTCCTTCCCGTTCATGATAAGCTTGAACAGCATTAAGCCCTGCGATCAAGCCGGAAGCAGCAGACTCTACATATCCTTCCACACCGGTCATTTGTCCAGCAAAGAATAAAGTCGGGCGTTCCTTGAGCTGGTAAGTCGGAGACAGCAGCCTTGGAGAATTGATAAAGGTATTCCGGTGCATGACCCCGTACCGGACAAATTCGGCATTTTCAAGTCCGGGAATCATTGAAAATACCCGCTTTTGTTCTCCCCACTTCAAATGAGTCTGGAAGCCAACCAAATTGTACAAGGTTCCCGCAGCATTATCCTGGCGCAATTGCACCACCGCATGAGGAAGTGTTCCGGTATGCGGATTGACCAGGCCAACCGGCTTCATCGGTCCGAACAGGGCTGTCTGCTTGCCGCGCCGCATCATAATCTCGATCGGCATGCAGCCCTCAAAATAAATCTCTTTCTCAAATTCCTTGAGCTGAGCAACCTCGGCCGTAATCAGCGCCTCGTAAAAGGCATCGAACTCCTCCTCGCTCATCGGGCAGTTCAGATAAGCCGCTTCCCCCTTATCATAGCGAGAAGCCAGGTACACTTTACTCATATCGATGGAATCCTTCTCCACAATCGGGGCAGCCGCATCATAGAAATAAAAATAATCCTCACCCGTTAAGTTGCGGATTTGCTCCGATAATGCCGGAGACGTCAGCGGTCCCGTGGCAATAACTACAATTCCATCCTCCGGAATTCGGGTGATTTCTTCATTTACAACCTCTACGAGCGGGTGCTCATGAAGAGAAGCGGTGATCTCACCGGAGAATCCGTCACGGTCGACAGCCAGTGCCCCTCCGGCAGGCACCGCATTGCGGTCAGCCGAACCGAGGACCAGAGAATTCAACATTCTCATCTCTTCCTTCAGCACACCCACCGCATTGGTAAGCCCGTTAGCCCGCAGCGAATTGCTGCATACGAGCTCGGCAAATTTATCTGTATGATGGGCCGGCGTCTTTACGACCGGCCGCATCTCATATAACTTCACCGGAACGCCCCGGCTGGCAAGCTGCCATGCAGCTTCACTGCCAGCCAGACCCGCTCCGATGACGGTTACCTTTTTCGTGTCTGTCAATGTCTTATCCTCCCGGATCTTGCTGTAATCTTCAAGTAGAGTTGATAAGGTTATCACTCAATCATCAATGCTATCGTCATCCTGATCCTCGATCTGCTCCGTAAAGTCGCAGGCCGTACATTGCAGCTTCCCACCCTGCTTGTTGCGCTTCTCGACCAGCAAGGAGCCGCAATTAGGACAAGGCTTCGGAGAGGGCTTATCCCATGACACAAAGTCGCACTCAGGGTATCTGTCGCAGCCATAAAAGATCCTGCCCTTTTTACTGCGGCGTTCAACCACATGACCTTCCTTGCACTTTGGACAGGTCACGCCAATATCCTTGATGATCGGCTTCGTATTCCGGCAATCCGGAAATCCGGAGCATGCCAGGAATTTCCCGAAGCGGCCGAGTTTATAGACCATAGGCTTGCCGCACTTCTCACATATTTCGTCAGAGACCTCATCTTCAATCTCGATCTCCTTCATTTCTTCCTCAGCCACCTCAAGACGCTGCTCAAAGGTCTTGTAGAACTCTCCCAGGACTCGAACCCAGTCCTCCGAGCCTTCTTCTACATGGTCGAGGTCGCCTTCCATATGAGCGGTAAATTCTACATCCAGGATTTCCGGGAAGTATTGTTCCATTTGCTCATTTATCAGTTCTCCAAGCTCAGTAGGGACAAACTTCTTCTCCTCGATCGCTACATAGCCTCGCTTCTGGATGGTTTCAAGCGTTGGCGCGTACGTACTCGGACGTCCAATTCCCAGCTCCTCCAGCGTCTTCACCAGTCTGGCCTCGGTATATCTTGGAGGAGGCTGTGTAAAATGCTGCTTTGGCTCGATCTCGTGGATCTCCAGCGCATCCCCTGTCTGCATCGGAGGAAGAAACTTATCATCCTCGGTAGTTCCATCGTCATTTCCTTCTACGTATACCTTCATAAATCCATGGAACCGAATTTTTGAACCAACTGCACGGAATACCGATTCACCGGCTGCAATATCAACAGACATCGTATCCAGCACTGCCGAAGCCATCTGGCTCGCCATAAAGCGTTCCCAGATCAGCTTGTATAACCTGTATTGATCACGGCTTGTAAATGCCTTCACCGAATCCGGATCCCGAAGCGCCGAGGTTGGACGGATGGCTTCATGCGCATCCTGTGAACCAGCTGCTTTCTTCGAGTATTGACGCGGTGATTCAGGCACATAACTCTCGCCATATTTGGCTTGAATATAATCTTTGGCTTCCTCTTGAGCGGAAGCAGCAATCCGCGTGGAATCTGTACGCATATAGGTAATCAGACCGACGGTGCCTTCCTTGCCCAAGTCGACCCCTTCATATAACTGCTGAGCAACAGACATCGTCTTCGCGGCACGGAAGTTCAGTTTCCGGGCTGCCTCCTGCTGCAGGGAGCTCGTTGTAAATGGAGCTGCCGGATGACGCAAGCGCTCCTTCTCCTTCACCTCTGCGACGGAAAAATTTGCTCCTTCGATCCCCTGCAGAATGGTCTGAACCTGCTGCTCATTGGTAAGCTCCAGCTTTTCTCCTTTATATTGATAGAACTTGGCCTCAAAAGGAGTTCCCTTTGTCGTCAGGCGAGCCGTAATGCTCCAGTATTCTTCGGGCACAAACGCCGAAATTTCGTTCTCCCGGTCCAGAATGATCTTGACGGCAACCGATTGAACACGGCCTGCAGACAAGCCCTTCTTTACCTTTTTCCACAGCAGCGGACTGATCTTGTAACCGACAAGGCGGTCGAGAATCCGTCTGGCCTGTTGGGCATTAACGAGGTCCATATTGATTTTACGCGGGGTTTTGAATGCATCCTTTACAGCTTGCTTCGTAATTTCATTAAATACGACCCGGCAGCTTTCCGTCTGGTCCAGATCCAGTACATGAGCCAAGTGCCAAGCGATTGCTTCACCTTCACGATCGGGGTCAGCCGCCAGATAAATTTTCTTTACCTTTTTACTGGCATCCTTTAACTCTTTTAATACAGAACCCTTTCCGCGGATCGTAATATACTTCGGACTGAAGTCATTCTCTACTTCAACCCCAATTTGGCTTTTGGGCAAATCGCGAACATGTCCCATTGAGGCTTTCACGATGTATTTGCTCCCTAAGTATTTGCCAATCGTTTTCGCCTTGGCAGGCGACTCCACGATGACGAGTGAATCCGCCACAGGTTCATCCTCCTCTCAGACATTACAACACTTGAATAAAATACGCAGTATATAGTCACTTGTACAAGCCACTCTCAGTTAGGAATGGACTATATAATCTTATAAACAGAACCAGGTAATTGAACTACCGCTTTTTTCATGATTAAAGATAACAGAACTGAATGTAAATGTCCAAACTCCCACATGGTCTGTTCCCTTAGCCTGTCAAAAGTAAAGTCCTCCTGCTCCAGCATATGGTATATTTTGCGCTCCTCATTTGTCAACTCGTTTATTGTAAGGAGGGGGCGGCTTTTCGTACCGCGGCCCTTTAATTCCTGCTCATATTCCTCTAGAATATCGGAGGGCTCGGTCACTATTTTCGCTCCTTGCTTGAGAAGCCCCAGCGTCCCCCTGCTTTTGGGCGAAGTAATCGGTCCCGGCACCGCGAACACATCCCTGCCCGCCTCCAGCGCCTGATCCGCAGTAATTAGGGATCCGCTTCGAGCATCGGCTTCCACGACTACCGCCCCGCGGGAAATACCGGCAATGATCCGGTTGCGCTGGGGGAACAGCCCGGGATGGCTCTTCGTCCCTATGGGGTATTCGGACAGCACCAGACCTCGCTGTGCAATCATCCGGTATAGCCCGCTGTGCTCTGAAGGATAGACCGTGTCAATCGCCGTACCCAGCACCGCAACGGTGGATCCGTTACAGCGAATTGCCGCCTCATGACAAATTCCGTCGATTCCGCGCGCCAGCCCGCTGACAATAACTGCACCTTCATTACACAAGGCTTCCGTAAGATCTTCTGCCACCCTGCGTCCATAGGCGGTCGGGATGCGCGTCCCGATCATTGCAATCGTTACCCTGTTTAAGAGCTCCGGATCGCCGATAGCATACAGAACCCAGGGCGGTTTTGCCGTTTCCTTCATTAATACAGGATATTCGGGATCGAAAATGGTGATCGCCTGAACACCGCTTCTCTCCATCAAGGATAACCTCGTCTCAATCCATGCTTCATCGAACTCATCCGCCAGCCGGAGCGCAAGCTCTGACTCCAGTCCACACTCCATCCAGTCCCCGGCTTGAAAATGGCATGCTTCTGTCCACTGCTTCTCCTTGCGCAGAATACCTTCAATTCGCTTCCACCCTAATCCGGGGCACTCATGCAATCCAATCAGCATATTCCGTCGATCCACGGAAGTCACATCCTTCCCTCAACTTAGCACAACGCAAAAAAAGCAACCCTCATTTCCCGCAGGAATCTGAAGGTTGCTTACCTTTGAACTGATTATATCAAAAGTTGCGCATGTTGCAACAGCCTATCTGGCCTGACAGGCTTGCAGGATCCCTTTTTCCTCCAGCACCCGAACCAGCGTTGAGCCCATTTCTGAAGGAGTTGGAGCTACCGTAATCCCGCATTCCTCCAGCTTTTCAATCTTCTCCTTGGCCGTGCCCTTGCCCCCGGAAATGATCGCTCCCGCATGACCCATCCGTTTACCTGCCGGAGCTGTTGCCCCGCCAATAAATCCGACAACCGGCTTGGTCATATGATCCCGGATCCATTCCGCAGCCTCTTCTTCGGCTGTCCCGCCGATTTCGCCGATCATGATGACCGCATGGGTATTCTCGTCCTCATTAAAACGCTGCAGAATATCGATAAATTCCGAGCCCTTCACCGGATCTCCGCCAATGCCCACCGCCGAGGATTGACCGATCCCGCGGGTCGTTAACTGGTGAACCGCCTCATAAGTCAGCGTGCCGCTGCGGGATACGACACCTACATGCCCGGGGAGATGGATATAGCCCGGCATAATGCCGATTTTGCACTCTCCAGGTGTGATTACCCCCGGACAGTTCGGCCCGATCAGCACCGTTTTCTTTCCCTCCATATACCGCTTTACCTTGACCATATCAAGCACCGGGATGCCTTCCGTGATGCAGATTACGAGTTCCATCTCGGCTTCGACCGCCTCCAGAATCGAATCTGCAGCCGCCGCAGGAGGCACATAAATTACGCTGGCCGTTGCGTCCGTTGCCTCCTTCGCTTCACGAACTGTGTTGAATACAGGCAGACTTACGGTCTCTCCGTTTTCGAGGGCGATATCCACCTGGGTTCCGCCCTTTCCTGGCGAGGTGCCGCCGACCATTTGCGTACCGTAATCCAAAGCCCCTTTGGCATGAAATAATGCCGTTTTACCTGTAATTCCTTGGGTAATAACCCGGGTATGTTTACCGATCAATATACTCATCTAAAAATACCTCCCCTAATATAGAACAGGTGATATGGTGATGTTCAACGGTCAGGAAACCAAGGCGACGATCTTCTGCGCGCCATCAGCCATAGAATCCGCCGATACGATCGCAAGCCCTGACTCTCCCAATATTTTCTTGCCAAGCTCGACATTGGTTCCTTCCAGACGCACCACCAGCGGACGGTCCAGCTCTACTTGCTTGGCAGCTTCAACGATCCCCGAAGCAATCACATCGCATTTCATGATCCCGCCGAAGATGTTGACGAATATCCCTTTTACCTTCGAGTCGGATAAAATAATTTTAAACGCTTCAGTAACCTTCTCTGCTGTCGCGCCGCCCCCGACATCCAGGAAATTGGCCGGGTCTCCGCCATAATATTTAATAATGTCCATCGTGGACATCGCAAGGCCCGCTCCGTTCACCATGCAACCGATGTTGCCGTCCAGTGCGATATAACTCAAATCGTACTTGGAGGCTTCAATCTCCTTGACATCCTCCTCTTCCAGATCACGCAGCGCCACAATCTCAGGATGGCGATACAAGGCATTCGCATCAAAGTTCAGCTTGGCATCCAGCGCCATAACCTTCCCGTCTCCGGTCACAACCAACGGATTGATCTCCGCGATGGAGCAATCCTTATCCATAAATGCTTCATAAAGAGCCAGCATGAACCGGGCTGCTTCCTGGATAAGCTCCTTCGGAATATTTATGGCAAAAGCCAATCTTCGGGCCTGGAAGGCTTGAAGTCCGATAGCAGGATCTATAATCTCTTTTATGATTTTCTCAGGCGTATGTGCGGCAACTTCCTCGATTTCGGTGCCGCCTTCCTCTGAAGCCATCATAACGACTCGTCCGGTTCCACGATCTACAACCACACCTACGTAGTATTCCTTCTTAATATCGCATCCTTGTTCGATCAGCAGGCGCTTGACCTCTTTCCCTTCCGGCCCTGTCTGATGCGTGACCAGCACTTTGCCAAGAATGTCATCCGCATATGTACGGACCTCCTCCAAGCTCTTTGCCACCTTGACGCCGCCGGCCTTTCCGCGGCCTCCGGCATGGATTTGAGCCTTGACAACCACAACGGGACTGTTCAGCGCCTCCGCGGCAGCTACCGCTTCATCTACAGAAAATGCGACTCGTCCCTCCGGAACGGCAACTCCATACTGTTTAAGCACTTCTTTTCCTTGATATTCGTGGATATTCATACTTGGAATCCTCCTGTCACAGGCGGTATTAGAGGTAAAGCCTTATTAGATAAAACCCAACCCATTGTATCATGTTTTTAAAACGCTTTCCTTAAAAAGTTCATGATTTATACACAACTTTTTAATATGGATATTATCTCATTTCGAGAACGATCAGAGGGTGACGTCCTTCCAATTTTAAAAAGGCTTATTCCTTGCTAAAATAGTCGTATTTCCAGAAAAAATAAGAGATGCCGTCGATCCTTGCTGCACTTCAATCTGGAAAATGCAATGTATATTGATATCAATTAGGTATCACTCTCATAGCTTTGGAGCACCTGTACTGCTTGCAAATTAATTTATTCCCCTGTGAGCTTGTAACTTGATTTTCTGAAATCTATCTATGTGTACATGTTCAAATAATCAATTTTTGATTTAGGAGCGCCTGCTTCACCCGCTCCGCGCGTCGCAGGGCCGCTTTCCACTCCTGCATCCCATCTGCTGCGCACCGCAGGGTCACGTTCCACTCCTGCTTCACACCCGCTACGTCGTAGGATCTCGCTCGTGCAGTTGCTTCGGCGGTCCCTCGATCTTGCGGATGCTCCACCGATCCCTCGATTGCGCACTGCTTCGCTGGTCCCCTCATCGTGCGGCTGCTTCGCCGATCCTCTAACGGACATTTTGGATTGTTAGCGAGCCTTTTCGGACTGTTTTGATCGCTAACGGACATTTTCGCCACTTAGAATGCTCAATCCCCCCTTTCCCCTTCAAATCTGCTAGCTAAGTGCACAAAATGTCCGTTACAATTCCATCATCATCAGTAATCAGTTCTAAGAAGACGTAATGTCCGTTAAAAATCGGAGAAGCGGAGGATCAAGAGGATCCTTCGACATCGAATGAGTCTCTTGAATCACTTCGCGATCAAAAGATGACTTTTTGAACAACCACTTTTAATCCCTGAATGAATTGACAATTAAGCTGGAAGCAACTAGGATACCAATAGAGAATCATTAGAGAGTCAATAGAGAGTCAATAGAGAATCAGTAGAGTATCATAAGAGAATCACGGAAGTAAGGAAGCACCTTTTTCCCTTTGAACCGGCCAAAGCCGAATGAATTCAATGGAAGAAGGTGTATTTTTGTGTTGTATAGCAAAGTGTCCAGCGCATGTCTGTACGGTATTGATGGAGTTATGATTGAAGTAGAGGTCGATCTGGCGAGCGGGATTCCCCAGACCACGGTGGTGGGACTTCCGGATTCGGCGATCCGGGAGGCGGTTGAACGGGTACGATCTGCGATCAAAAACTGCGGGTTCACCTTTCCCATGCAGCGAATAACGATCAATCTTGCGCCTGCCGATATTCGCAAGGAAGGTACCGCCTTTGATCTGGCTATCGCCATCGGCCTGCTTGCCGCAAGCGGACAAGTCCAGTTGCCGGGCCTAGACCGGCTCCTGATCATTGGCGAGCTGGCACTTGACGGCGCGCTACGCCCTGTTCCAGGCGTCCTTGCCATGGTGGATCTGGCGAGAAGGAATGGATTTCATGCCGTGCTTGTGCCTGAAGGCAACGTTCAGGAAGCGTTGCTGTTGGAAGGGATGACCATTTATGGCCTTCAACATTTGAAGCAGCTTCTGCCGGAAAGTGACTTAGATCACGGCAAGCAGGAACAAGCCAGCGCCGCTGATTCGGCAACATGGGAACGCTTGATCCGCCAGCCGACACGGGAAAGGGATGCATCAGCTCCGGCGGCAGAGCCCTCCAGCATAGCCGAGGATTACTGTGATGTGTTGGGACAGCATCATGTCAAACGGGCGCTTACCATTGCCGCTGCAGGGATGCATAATCTGCTGCTAATAGGACCTCCGGGCACGGGCAAGACGATGCTGATTCGCAGGCTTCCGGGCATCCTCCCCGCCCTTTCTCCCGAGGAGTCGCTGGAGGTCACGAAAATTTACAGCGCGGCTGGTCTGTTGCGCCAGCATACCGGCGGTCTATTGACCACGCGGCCCTTTCGCTCGCCACATCATACAATTTCTGCAGGCGGGCTGATTGGCGGAGGAGGCATTCCCAAGCCGGGAGAGGTCAGCCTGGCTCATCGAGGGGTGCTGTTTCTGGATGAACTGCCCGAATTCTCGCGGACAGCTCTAGAGGTGCTGAGACAACCGCTGGAGGAAAGACGGGTTACGATTAGCCGTTCCCGCGCAGCATTTACATTTCCAGCTCATTTTCTGTTAACCATTAGTCTTAATCCTTGCCCGTGCGGCTTTTTTGGCAATGAGCCCCCACAGCAGCTCTGCACGTGCTCTCCTTATCGAATTGCGCAGTATCGGGAGAAAATTTCGGGGCCATTGCTTGACCGGATCGATATGCATGTGGAGGTTCCAAGACCGCCGAAATGGCAGCACGATCCTGAGCCGCGATCCTCCGGCGAGATGCGAATGGAGGTAGAGAAAGCTGTGAGCATTCAGTTAGAACGTTATGCCGGGTCGCCTTATCGCCGCAATGGCGAGCTTAGCGGCGCGGCTCTGCGGCGGACTGCACGAATACTGCCGGAAGCAGAGCAATTATTGCAGGCTTCCTTTGGCGCACTCGGGCTCAGTATGCGGGCCTATGACCGTATCATCAAGCTGTCGCGAACGATCGCCGATTTGGAGGCTTCCAGCGACATCAAATCCGAGCATATTGCAGAAGCGATCCAGTACCGTTGTCTGGACCGCCGCAGCCCAAGCGCCTCCTGAAGGATTCGGCTAGCACTACTATTGCCTAGTAGGTATTAAAATGAAGCTATGTAATGCTCCAGGGATTCAACCTTCATGTCCGGTCCCAGCACAATTCCGATCAGATCAAATCTCACATTGGAAGTGCTGGCTCCGTGCTGGAGCAAATAGACGGCGGCCGTATCCCTGACCTGCCGAATTTTGCGCGGGGTCATCGATTCAGCCGGAGTTCCGAAGCCCATGCTTCGACTGCTTCGGCTGCGGACCTCCACAATGACAAGCATTCCGTTCTTTTTGGCAATAATATCAAGCTCACCGCTCCGGCAACGCCAATTCCGTTCTATAATAAGATAGCCTTCCTTGAGCAAGTATTGGGCCGCACGCTCCTCGGCTTCCCGTCCGCGAAGCTTGCGGCCATCTTTGATTGAACCTCCCGATCCTTCCCTCGGCCCCAACGTCCCGCCGCTCATCTTAATCTGCCTCCTGCATACCGGTCTGCCCGGTAAATAAAGCTCAATATTTCGGCCACCAAATTATAGAGCTCGGGCGGAATCTGACGGTCCAGATCCAGCTTGGACAATACTTCTACCAATGCAGCATCCTCCTGAACCGGAATTTCATGCTCGCGAGCCAGGTCCAGGATACGCTCCGCAAGATAACCGGTCCCTTTCGCTGCCAGGACAGGAGCATCGTTTTGTGCAGGATCATATTTTAGCGCAACCGCCTTCTTGAGTGAGGAGTTCCTCTTCTTGTCCTGCTCGCTCATATGCGGTAATCGACTCCTTTGTACGGGGTAGGAGCATAGGTCATGGATCGGCCTAATTCAAGAGTAGAACCTTCAGCTTCCATGGACGTGATAAGCGGCTCTGTCTTCAGGGAGAGCAACTGATATCCCGCTCCATTCAGCGCCTGCTCGATGTCCTCATTTTTTGTCTCCAGATAGGCTCCCACTGCTTCATCCTCGGTAAGGATTCTCAAGATGACCTTCCGGTCAGCAACCTGCACATCGACCATGAGCTGTCCTAATGCTTTCATTTGCAGATCAAACCACAGTCGGCAATTCGCTGCATCCAGCTCTCCCTTGCGTCCGCGACGGGCTTCAATCTGGACGGAAGCCGTCTCTTCGCCGTTCGGACCGGTAAAGGGCAGAAACATCGTTACCTGCGCAAATGGCGTGGTCCGATCTGTGGTGAGCAGCAGCTGTTGTCCGGTCAGCTGCTGTACGATTTGCCGGGCCGCTTCTCTGAGCGGCTCGGGCAGTTGGTCTGCTGCGGCGGCTTGCAGCAGCAGGCCTTTTAGTGTGTCACGGACGGCGGCGGCCTCATCCCCGCCAACGTCCGTGAATGCCAGCGCTGCAGCAGCCGCAGGCTGCACTTGCGCTGGCAAAGGCGCGGCGGCAGCGGCTTGCGCTTGCTGCGCTGCCGCGGTGGCGACGGCGGGCTGTGCAGCCGCCGCCGTCGTTGTTGCCTGCTGCTGCGCCTGCGGCGGCAGCGAGGCACCCGGCGCAGCCTGGCCCGTGGCCTGCGGCGCCTGAGGCGCGCCAGCGGCCTTGCCATCGGCGGCCGCTGCGCGCAGCACTTGCTGCTCGTGCTCCGCACCGAGCAGCTTTAGCACGCGCCCCACCCACGACTCCGTCTGGGGCTGGGGGCGCGCTCCCGGCGAAGCTGCCGCAGGCGCTTCGCCATCCATGGCCGCCGATGCCATGCCGGCGGCCATGGGCCCTTCTGCGGCTGCCTGCTTACCGGCAGCCGCAGAAGCAGTCGCAGCGCCCTGCGTAAGCGCGGCGCCCTTCAGCTCCGTGAGCACCTGCTGCAGCTTCTGCAGCAGCTCACGGCCATCTCCCTTGGCCGCTGCGGCCATCTGGCGGCCAGCTTCCGGCAGAGCAGTCCCTTCTGCCGGAGTTGCAGCGGCCTGGCCTGGAGCAGCAGGAGGCGCTGCCTCTTCCTGCATCTGCGACAGGCCGGAGCCCGAAGCCGCCGTCATCATCCCCGGCGCTGCCTGATTTCCCGTGTTCCCGGCAGCTTGACCGTCCACAGTTCTTACTGCATTAGCGTTTGCGGCAATGCTTTCCCCTTGAGCAAGAAGACTTCCTGTAGGGTTTGCAGCGGTTCCAGGACCTGATCCAGTCCCTGCTGCTGATCCTTTTTGGCCTTCGCCCCCCTGTGCATTCATCTGACTAAGCAAAGCTGTAAGTTGCTCCTCCAAGGAAGATAACAGCACATGAAGCTGAGGACCAAACACCGCTTGGTGCAGTCCGGAAACCGTCTCCGCCGTGAGCGGCAATGACCGGCTTAAGGCAATCCCTGCGGACTGAATCCATTCGGATAAATTCACCGATGCGGGCTTTTGAGCATTTAACGCCGACAGCTGGGCCAGATTCTCCTTGGTCAAAGGAATTCCGGCCGACTGCATCATCTGCAGAAGCTCCTGGTTTGCTGGAGTATTATCCATCCCCAGAGCTGCCAATGCCTTGGAAAGCCCGGCTCCGGTCAGCTCTCCATTCATCGCACTCTGAATCGGCTTTAACCGCATCATTCCGTCCTCTGCCTGCGGCTGCACTTGAAGGAGCGTGGTCTGGCCTGGCTGGAGAGGAGTCTCAAGAGTTGCATGAAGCCTGACGCCCTGCACGTTAAGTACGGCTTCCTGTCCGTCTTCAGAGACGCTCAGCACCGTCCCGCGAACAACCTGCCCGGCTTTCAGCTCCAAAGTTTTAGGCGTTCCCGGCTTAATTTCCCCTGCCATCGCCCGTATAATCGGTCCAATACTCATGCTCTCCCCCTAGTCATTACGATATATAAAACCCGCCGGCAATAGGCGGGTCATTTAAAACAAAGTCTGTTCCTCAATAAACAGGTTTGTCATAAAGCTCTTCCGATGCATCGGAGTAGGTCCCAGCGCCTGAATCTGCTCACGATGGAACTTCGTCGCATAACCCTTATGTGTGCCAATTCCATATTCCGGGTACATGGCATCCCACTCCCCTTTGCACAATCTGTCACGCGTGACCTTCGCCACGATCGAAGCCGCCGCAATCGACTGGCTCGTTGCATCTCCCTTGATCAAGGAAGCTTGCGGAATTTCCATATCAATCCGTTCCGCATCGATCAGCAGAAGGTCCGGCGCAAGCGAAAGCTGCCCGACAGCCTGCTTCATAGCCAGCCTGGTGGCCTGTTTTATATTTATCCGGTCAATCGTCTCAGCGTCTGCATACCCGATACCGACGGCCAAAGCTTTACTCATAATGATGTCATATAACTTCTCGCGCTTCTTCTCACTTAGCTTCTTAGAGTCTGTAACTCCCTCCAGCACCAGCCTTTGGGGCAAAATAACAGCCGCTGCTACAACATCGCCAAACAGGCATCCCCGGCCAACCTCGTCAATACCGGCAATATGCCGGTATTGCTGCCAGTACTCCCGCTCATGAACTAACAAATCGTCCATAATGCCACCTCACTCCCAACTCTCTCTACAAGTAACTTATCATAGATGTCAATATCAAGTCATTTTTCAAGTTATTTGGCATTCCGGCAATACAACAGCCTAATGAGCACAAGTCTACTCATTATCGGCTCTATAGTATATGTATCGGCATTCTGCATCTGTTTTTGTAAGCTTTGCGTAAAAAAATCAGGACCACCCGTCCAACGGGTGGTTTGCTCTTGGGGTATAACCCCCTGTTGCCAAACTGCGCCTAAAGACGCTAGCCTGACAGCAAATCTGTTCAGGCTCAGTGTTATTTGTCTCTTTCACTTACCAGTCAAACTGGTTTTACTTCTTTTTGCTCCGATTACTACTAAATGGATCTTCGTATTCTTTTACACTCAACTTGTCTACCGCTTGATCATGTGCCTCTTGCTCACGTATATACTTCCTTACGGTTGCTTCGTTCAGCCCCACTGTACTTACATAATAGCCTTCTGCCCAAAACTTTCGATTTCCGTATTTATACTTTAATTGGGCGTGCTTTTCGAAGATCATCAGTGAACTTTTCCCCTTCAGATATCCCATGAATGAGGATACCGAAATCTTCGGTGGGATGGCCACCATCATGTGTACATGATCTGGCATCATATGACCTTCTAGAATCTCCACTCCCTTGTACTTGCATAGTCGTTTCATGATTTCGATCAAATCTTTTCTCACTTGATTATAGATCTCTTTCCGTCTATACTTCGGGGTGAGCACAATGTGGTATTTGCACATCCACTTGGTGTGCGCAAGACTGTAGTTCTTGTTTGCCATCTAAGACCATTCCTTTCAATTGAGCCTGAACATCTCAATTCTATCGGTTTGGTCTTAGTGGTCAAACCCTTGATTCCTCCACCCGCATAGCGGGTGGTTTTTTGTTTCGCACGCTTCGCGAGCTCAACTGGCTAAAGCCTAAACAAAACAGAGTCAGCTTCTTCGGCTGACTCTGTCTCTACGCACATTATTCTTCTAGAACCCGCACTTATAGCAGAGCCGGGTTGTTCAGATGAAACGGTGCCTCAAGCGTGTATCTCCCAAGCTTGCCTGATCTCAGCTCTCGGAGGAATATTCCGGATGCCTTTTCCAGATCTACCCGTCCACCGCTTACAATACATCCCCGTTTACGCCCGATGGCTTCCATCACAGCCACAATTTCATCCGGATTGTCGGGATCTTGAGGCTGCTCCTTCAGATCAAAGCGCTCACTGAGCGCCTCCCAATAATACTGAACCAGATATTTCACGCCAAAAAACGCAATATCCTCAAGATTCAGAATTTCTTCCCGAATCGCGCCGGTTACCGCAAGCCGGTAGCCTACATTTTGATCCTCGAACTTCGGCCACAGAATCCCGGGTGTATCAAGCAGTTCCAATTCAGTACCGATCTTAATCCATTGCTGTGCCTTGGTCACACCCGGACGATCGCCGGTCGCTGCAATATTTTTGCCAGCCATCCGGTTGATCAGCGTGGACTTTCCGACATTGGGAATACCAACGATTAAGGCCCGTATCGCGCGCGGATTCATTCCCTTCGCAATCTGGCGCTCGATCTTCTCCCGCATTAATTCCTTTGCCTTAACAGGGATCTCTTTGATGCCTTGTCCACTGGATGCGTCCACCTGGATAGCAGCATGACCTTCCTCACGGAAATATTCGATCCACTCTCGTGTCACCGAAGGATCTGCCAGATCCGCTTTGTTCAGCACGATCAGACGAGGCTTTCCCTGCAAAATATCGTCGATCATCGGGTTTCGGCTCGACAAGGGGAGTCTGGCATCGATCAGCTCAATGACTAGATCCAGCAGCTTAAGCTTTTCCTCAATCTGCCGCCTTGCCCTGGTCATATGCCCGGGAAACCATTGTATTGTCATGATTGTATATCACCTCTAGTTCCCGTAATTATGTTTTACGAATTCAAAATCCTGCATCGGCCAGAATACGAGATCCGCACGGCCAATGATATCGCTATACGGAACAAACCCGATTCTCCGGCTGTCCGTACTGTCCGGACGATTGTCACCCATGACAAACACATAGCCCTCCGGCACCGTTCCATCAGGAACAAATTCATTAGGAAAATTGGATGTGGGATTGTTTTGCCTGCTGTTATACAGCTCGTTGTTGGCGTGTTTTTCATCCAATACGTCCTGGATATAGACTTCCTCGATGACTTCACCGTTAATCTTCACGGTATCGCCGTCCACCTCCACGGCATCTCCAGGCACACCGATAACGCGCTTAATGAAATCGCGTCCTTCCGTAGGCACATGGAATACCACGACCTCGCCAAACTTTGGATCCCGTATGTCATAAATGATCTTATTAACGATAATCCGCTCCCCAGTATGGAAATTCGGCTGCATGGAAGGACCGTCTACAATAAAAGGGGCAAAGAAAAGCCAGCGGATCACGAGCACTAAAGCGACAGCGATCACGATAGCCTTCAGCCACTCCAGCGCCTCGCTCTTCCCTTGCTTGGGCGGGTTCTCGGGGGATTCTTCCGGCTGGACCGGTTGTTCAGACTCTGATAAATGCTCCATGTTTCCTGACCTCGCTTTGTCATAAAATATGTATCGACTCTTATATTTAAAGACAACAAAGGGGCTTGATCAAACAAGCCCCTTTTGTTCGTTAATGAATTAACGACGTACTTCTTTAATTCTCGCTGCTTTACCGCGAAGTTCACGAAGATAGTACAGCTTCGCACGACGCACTTTACCACGGCGAGCCACTTCGATTTTATCGATTTTCGGGGAATGAAGCGGGAAAGTTCTTTCCACGCCTACACCGTTGGAAATTTTACGAACTGTAAAAGTTTCGCTGATTCCTCCGCCACGACGCTTAATTACAACACCTTCAAACAGCTGGATACGTTCACGAGTTCCTTCGATAACCTTAACGTGTACTTTCAAAGTATCACCAGGACGAAAGCTCGGAATATCCTTACGAAGTTGTTCTTGCGTAATCGCTTGAACGATATTCATCTAGGACTCCCTCCTTCCACTCAGGTGTTCATGCCTCTTCCGGAAAACCCTCTGTTTTCCCTCATCATCCGCAGCGGACCACCGAATTCACAACAAAAGTAATAATATCATATTTACAAGCTCATCGCAAGAAATATTGCACGTTCTTCAAGCCATAATAAATGGGGCTTTTCTTCATTATTAAGAAGGAATTGAACACTAACTTTTCATTCCACTAAATAAAATTATAGGGGGTTCAATAAAAAGAGTAAAGTGTTCAAGCGAATTTTTGAAGATAGAGTTCATCTAATCCATTATAAATATAAACTAATTAGCAAAAAGTTATTCATCAAATCAAACCTTTTACCCGTATCCGCTGCCATAAATAGACTGTTGGATCACTAACCAGACTAACCTTTAATTGTACATATCCAAGTGTAACGCCTTTAAATGTACATGTCGCACCGTCTTGACTTGTTATCTCTCCCAATGCAGTTGAACTTGTCTGATCGTCCACTACATCAGAATCACCGCTAAATGTAATCTGCTTGCCTACCAGATAGGAGGTAGCATATTCAATCAAGCGAGAACCATAATTTAATACATCTTCTAGCTCCTTATAAAATTGTACGAAATCACTCTTAATAGATTTATATTTATCAAAACAAAAGAAGCAGCATTTCAGCTCCATATTTTCATTATCGTGAATCACGATTTTAGATGTCGCAAATCACAACTTCCGAAACTCAATCACATTTGGCTATTGGGTTAGACAAAACAAAAAGAAGTAACCAATATTCCAATCTGGAATATCTTCTACTCCTCTACAATAAAACATACTATAATTTAACAAGCGATAGAATAGGCTTACAAGGGCGGTCGGCTAACCTCTCGGAAGGGAGGTGATGCCTGTGGAAGTATACCAATCATTGACGCTAATGATCTCATTTGCGACACTCGTTGTACTTATACTTTCTTTCCACAACAAAAAGTAGGCCGCCCTGGACAAGGTAAATGGCCTACTTTTTGTCATTCATCCCTTTATTAAAGCCTGATCGCCAGTTTAAACGAACGTTTAGATATTTTCAATCCATTTTTATCGAATTGTATTTTTTACTTTTAAAACTCAGAATTCAAACATACCATTTTCCCATTTACGTGCCTGTATAGCAAGCCCCAAGCTTATCACTAAATCATCATGATTGCGAATCTCCACCGCTCCCACTGGCAACTTCAGAACCGCGATAACCTTTACCAATCCATTTATGGAGCGTATCAGGTAGGAATATTATTCAAACGCTTAAGTATCTTTCCTTGGTCGAATACATTCCGTCCACTCGTTTTAAAAGCTTCTGTGTGGGTAGAGGGAAACTCCGTTTGAAAGTCCTCCTTGCTCATTGAACTAAGTTTCCATAGCCTCCAACACAGCATTGGAAGTGTAGCCCCTGCCTTGGATAGCCGTTTTTCTTCGGATGTATACAAATCAATACATAGGATAATTTTCTGACATCGCCGATTGTCATACAAAAGGAACCCTTAAATATCCTATCACAGCTAAAACAATCAAATGAAGCGGATAGAATATGTACATGAACCATTGAAATCTCCTGCCAGTATCTCCTTTTTCACCTGAATAAAAGCAAATTGCCAGAATACCAAGAAAGGGTCCGAGTATATTCAGAATACAGGTTCGTAGCAGATCCAAATTCTCCAGTGTATAAGCAACCAATCTATAGCGCGCAAGGACAAGCATGGGAATAAAGAGCAGAGTCCTTTGCCAAACCGGGCGGTTTCGCAATACGTAAAACATAAAGATAATAAAGATGTATCCCTCGCTGCCTTCAAACTGAAACAGACGCGCCAGAGCCCCGGCCAGGATGATGAACCCGATTGCAAGCCGCTTATGTCCTTTCCCCTTACATTCTTCATAACCCCAAAGTGCGAGTAACCCCAATCCCAATGTAAACAGGATATTAAAGGGGACCGCCCTCCAATCCCCGGCAATACCATACAATCGATTTTCTGCCAGATTGAACAGAATATAAGGAATTTGCGCCAGAATCGCAGTGGAGAAAATGCGCAAGATATACTTTTGGATGTTTCTGGTATGTAAGAACCCCTCGACAATACAAAACATAAACACAGGCGCTGCTACTCGGCCAAAATACATCAGAACATGTGGAACCCACGACATTATCCATATGCTCAAATTTTCCAGACCAATAGAAGCAAATCTATCCGCCACAGGAACAATAGCATCTGATAACGGGAAAATACGTATAAAATGATCAAAGAACATAGAGATCAGCGCCAGAATCTTCAACTGTTTACTGTTCATCTGAAGAAGCCTTGTTCCGTACCCTCTTCAACGTCCGTAGTCTGCTCAACCACAGGAGAATTTGAGGCAGAGTCCGTATCATAGCGGTTTCGCTGTATCTCCTTCGTTCGGCGATCAAATTCGGCATCTCCCTCTTTTAGCACCATTACAGATGTAATTTGACCCAGACGATCCCGGTGTACAGCAATATCCACTGCGCCCTGCTCCCGTGTCTGCACCGAGCCGAGCATTTCATCCTCATAGGTTCTTACTGCTTCTCCATTGTAAACATAAAATCCGTCCTGCCCCCGGGTAATGCCTTCTTTGGCATACTCCTCCAGCACCTCATCTTCCATCAGACTAAGATCAACTACTAACCGGAAAGCTCCCTTTTCTACGTTAAATTCTCTTGCCAGTGCTGATTTAACCTCCCGGACAATAATATCAGGATCATGAGAAGTATCCGCTCGCAGCACATCCAAAATGGCTATATCAGCACGCTGCCTTGCGTTTTCACCTAATGAGATATCTCTTGCAAGCTCCGCCTTGACTGCCCACCTTGAGGAATCACTGCTGCAATAACTGCTCAGGTACGACGAAAAGGGGGCTTGCGCTCCGGTTGCAAACACAACTGTGCTAGCCAGAACAAACAGTATAGAAACCGATAGAACAAAGGCGGTTGCCTTCTTGTAGCTTAAAACATTTTGAATGCGACGCTCTACTTCTGTCTTGGAAAAGGCGCTATAAAGCAGTGCCGGGCGGCTGCCGGTGATTGCCATGGTGAGAAGGCTCGACGCATAGCTTTTCCGTTCGTCCGCACCAGTCTTTCTGAGTACAGCAGCATCACAAGCAGCTTCCAAATCCGAGGCCAGGCTCTTTGACATGAGCCACACCAGGGGATTATACCAGTGCAGGCATAATGCAAGCAGCATGACTGCCTTCAGCCAATTATCTCTGCGCTTGATATGCATTGTTTCATGAGTAAGTATATGCCGCAGAAGCTGATGGTTGCGGAAATCTATGCTCGCCGGCAGATAAATCTTGGGGTGTAAAATACCGCACACAAGAGGAGAAGCAACTTGATCATTCGTGAATACTAAAACATGCCCCATTCCCATGTCCCTAAGAATGGTGTTGATGCTTTGATTATGCTCGACTAACAGGCTGTTCTTCAATTTCCTGGAATACTGAAGCTTTTGATATTGCATTACTCCCGCTGTGGCGGCACCCCCTAATCCGTATATAACCGCCAAAACAGTCCACCAGTTTACCATCAAGTGGTCGGAGCTCTCCGTAGTATAGGCCACAGCTTCCGAAGCACTTACATCTGTGGTGACTGTTCCTTCCATAAGTCCACTTACATAGATGCTTGAGCTGTCTGAAAGCTCCTGCTGCTGCTGCCATTCAGGCACCGTCGCGCTAATCGGACTGGACAGTGAAAACGGAAACAGCAACCGAATAAGCACTACGCCCCACAACAGCGGAAACACAAACTTTGGCAAGCGATCTCGCAGAAAGCTTCTAAGCAGCAACACGATAATAATCATAGCACTGCCATACAAAGCGATCAGATACAGCGGCATATCCATCCTGAAGTGCAGCATATTATTTCGCCTCCTTGATCAGCTTGGCAAGCCGTTTGGCTTCCTCTTCTGAAATGCCCTGATTTTTAAGAAAAGCTGAAAAGAACAATTCACTGGAGCCGCCAAACATTTTATCAATTAACTGCTCCGTTTCACTCTGCTGTACTTCGTCTCTCGTAACCAGCGGCTTACATACAAATCCAGGCTCTTCCCGATCAATAGCACCCTTTTCAATACACTTTTTGATCACCGTATAAGTAGTGTTCTTATTCCAACCTACACGCTCCGTTAATATATCTACGATATCCCGGGCAGTCATAGCTCCATGTTCCCACAAAACCTCCATCACCTTAAGCTCCGAATCAAAAAGCTTATTATTCATAAAGTCATCTTCATCTCCTCTAAGACTATTGCAGTAGTCTGCTTTATATCCACAGACTATCGCAATAGTCTCGAGTTGTCAATATGTGACTGATCAGAAAGTTCAAGGCATAAAAGAGGCGGTTCAGAAGTCAATTTTACTGACCTCCGAACCGCCTCTCGTTATTTAGTGCCTATTGCTATAGAAGTTTAAAATATCATCCACAGTAATCAGGGGCTCTTCCTCCTCCTGAATTCCTGTATCTTTGGTAGGTTGCTGCTGGCCACCCAGTGTGGCCTGCGCTTGCTCCATTTCGGAACTGTACTCCATATCCATCTATACTTCCTCCTTGCTGCCTTGAAATCATGCCAATTTTTATTACCCAACTTTGCATGATATGCAACAACATAAAGAAAGTTGACAGCTTTCTATGCTTCAACGAAATTAATGCTCCTCGTCTATTTGCAGCTCCTCCAGCCATTGCCGCTCTTTTGGCGAAAGCTCCATTCGTTCCAGCAGATCAGGGCGTCTAAGCCATGTTCTTCGCAACGCTTCCCGCCGCCGCCAGTCCTCGATGTTGGCATGATGACCGCTGAGTAAAATATCCGGCACCTTCCAGCCGCGAAATTCTACCGGCCGTGTGTAATGCGGGTATTCCAGCAGTCCTGTGCTGAATGAATCCGTTACCGCGCTTAACTCATTGCCGAGCACGCCCGGCAGAAGCCGCGTAATACTGTCAATGATGACCATGGCCGGAACCTCCCCTCCGGTCAGCACGTAATCGCCAATGGACAGCTCGTCCGTCACCAAATGCTCGCGAATCCGCTCATCATATCCCTCATAGTGTCCGCAAATAAAAATCAGATGCTCTTCACGCGCAAGCTCCTCTGCTTTACGCTGTGTAAAGGTCTCTCCTTGCGGGCACATCAAGATAATCCGAGGGACCGTTCCTTGCTCCGTCCGACCCAGCAAATCCTCAACCGCACGAAAAATCGGGTCTGGCTTTAGTACCATCCCGCCTCCGCCGCCATACGGCGTATCATCAACTGTCCCATGCTTATTGCCTGCATATTGACGGAAATTAACGGCTGACAGCGACACAATGCCCTTTTCCTGAGCCTTGCCTAAGATACTGCTCGTAAATACGCCCTCAAACATTTCCGGAAACAGTGTCAGCACATCCATCCGCATGCTACAACAGCCCTTCCATCAAGTGGATCTTGACCAGCTTGGATTCAACATCGACATCCAGCACCACATCATCGATGACAGGAATAAGCAGCTCTTGACGATTCGGCATCTTTACAACCCAAACATCATTTGCCCCGGGACGCAGGATATCCTGAATGACGCCAAGCTCCTTTCCTTCGTCATCAACCACATTGCAGCCGATAATTTCATGGAAATAGTATTCATTTTCCGGCAATTCTACGCTTTCTTCCTTGGATACCTTCACCTCGTATCCCTTGTATTTCTCAACTTGATTAATATTATTGAATTCCGCAAATTGGACGATATACATCTGTTTATAAGGTCTTGAAGCAGCTACGGTAACTGTAATCTGCTCACCATGCTCCGGATGCATAATTAGAAGCTTCGCCTTTGGCGCAAAGCGCACCTCCGGGAAATCGGTCTGCAGCCAAATTTTCAGTTCACCGCGAATTCCGTGCGTATTAACAATTTTCCCCACTGACAATAATGAATCTGACATAGTTACCTCCTAAAATACTCTCTAGCTCCGTTTCATTCAGCTTCAGCATGTACGAAAACGGGCTAGGATAATCCTCCTAGCCCGCTTTCGTATATCTTTAAGACATGATATCCACGGTAACCCGCTTATCCATCTTAACGGCTGCCGATGTTACAACCGTGCGAAGCGCTTTGGCGATTCTTCCCTGTTTGCCAATGACCTTCCCGACATCATCAGGATGTACGGTCAGTTCATATACAATCAGGTGATCCTTCTCCACAGTCTTCACACGGACATCGTCCGGATGATCAACAAGAGCCTTCGCAATAACGCCGACTAATTGTTCCATTAGAGACCCTCCGAATCAGCAATTATTTCTGAAGCTTGGACTCATGAAATTTCTTCATAACGCCTGCTTTGCTGAGCAAGTTGCGAACGGTATCAGATGCTTGTGCACCGTCTTGCAGCCATTTCAACGCCTTCTCTTCGTCGATGTTCACTACTGCCGGTTGTGCAACCGGATTGTAGTAACCAATCTCCTCGATAAAACGGCCGTCACGCGGGGAACGGGAATTCGACACCACGATACGATAGAAAGGAGCTTTATGAGCACCCATGCGTTTCAAACGAATACGAACTGCCACGAAATTCACCTCCTTTAAAGAATCAAACTATCATTTATTTCATCCGGTATGCACCAGAAGGCTTACCGGAACGGAAACTTCATTCCTTTGCCCGCCTTTTTGGTGAGCTGCTTCATCATCTTGTTGCCTTTGCCCTTCGGCCCCATCATATCCGAGAACTGCTTCATCATCCGGCGCATTTCATCAAACTGCTTGATCAGCCGGTTCACATCAGCCAGCGTCGTTCCGCTGCCTGCTGCAATCCGCTTGCGGCGGCTATGATTGATCATATCCGGGTTCTGCTTCTCTTCCTTGGTCATGGAATGCACGATCGCTTCAACGCGGCCCATTTGCTTCTCATCGACCTTAACGTCTTTCATTTGCTTCATCTTGCCCATGCCGGGAATCATATCCATGATCTGGTCAATCGGCCCAAGCTTCTTCACCTGATCCATCTGCTCCAGGAAATCATCGAACGTGAACTCTGCATTCCGCATTTTGCGTTCCATTTCCTTGGCTTTCTCGGCGTCGATATTCGATTGGGCCTTCTCAATCAGGGAGAGCATATCGCCCATCCCGAGAATCCGGGAAGCCATCCGCTCCGGATGGAACGGCTCCAGCGCATCAATCTTCTCACCGAGCGCGGCGAACTTGATCGGACAGCCGGTAACCGCCTTGACGGATAGCGCAGCACCCCCGCGCGTATCTCCGTCCAGCTTCGTCAGAACGACGCCTGTCAGCGTCAGCTGCTGATTGAAGCTCTCCGCAACGTTAACCGCATCCTGCCCTGTCATCGCATCGACGACCAGCAGCACCTCGTCCGGATTAGTCACTTCATGGATTTGCCGTAATTCCTCCATCAGCGCTTCATCCACATGCAGGCGGCCTGCCGTATCGATCAAGAGATAGTCATTGCCGTTATCCTTCGCATGCTGCAAAGCCTGGCGCGCAATTTCTACCGGGCTATTGCCCTCTGGAAGGGTGAAGACCGGAACCTTGATCTGTTCACCTAATACTTGAAGCTGCTTTATCGCTGCCGGACGATAAATATCTCCGGCCACCAGCAGCGGACGATGATTGCCCTTCAGCAAAAGCTTGGCCAGCTTCGCCGAAGTGGTTGTCTTACCGGCACCTTGCAAGCCCGCCATCATGACCACGGTCGGAGGACGATTGCTCTTCGCCAGCTTGGCCTGGCTGCCGCCCATCAGCTCCGTCATTTCCTTGTTTACGATGTCGATGATGACCATGCCCGGTGTAAAGCTGTCCATCACTTCACTGCCTACGGCCTTTTCCTTTACCTTGGCGATGAATTCCTTGACCACTTTAAAGTTAACGTCAGCTTCCAGCAGGGCCAGACGCACTTCGCGCATCGCTTCGTTAACATCTTCTTCGGACACCTTGCCTTTTCCGCGCAGCTTGCTGAATACGTTCTGCAATCTGCTCGTCAAACCTTCAAATGCCATGATCGGATCACCTCCATTGCTTCTTTATAGTTCTACTGCCTTGCGCAGCAGCTCCATTGCCTTTTCTTTATGTAACCCAGTCATCCCACTATCTTGTATCAATTGCCCCAGAGAGGTCAATAATTCACTGCGCTCCTCTTCCTTGCGCAGTAAACCAAGCTTGTCCTCGTAATTCTCCAGCATCTCTTCCGCCCGCTTGATGTGCTCATACACCGCCTGACGGCTAATACTGAATTCGGAAGCAATCTCGCCCAAGGAGAAGTCATCCAGGAAATAATATCTCATAAACGTCTGCTGCTTCTCAGTGAGCAGCTTCTCATAAAAGTCAAACAACAGGTTGATGCGGTTTGTCTTCTCAAGCCGATTTTCTTGACTCATCTGGGCACCCCCTCCGTCAAGGAAAAACACTTTACAACGTATCAACGTTCCTTATCATATCGAAATGGGGTATCAATGTCAAGTCTTTTCCCTTAACAGCTCAAAGTGACGTAATAAAGCACGTTTTAAGGCGCATCCGTGTAAAGAAAAAGAGACACAGCTACATGAAAAAAAGCCGCCTTGCTGCCGACTTCTCCGTGGTCGGGACCTTGATTCTCCGGAGAAATCCGCTAACAAAAGCAGCTTATACATTCGCTGGATCAATGCGGAAGCAGGTACAGCAGGATCGCAAAGAAGTGTGTAACACTTCCTCCAAGAACAAACAGATGCCAGACCGCATGATGGTAGGGGAATGCCCGCCATACATAGAATACGGTTCCCAGCGTGTACATAATGCCGCCAGTAACCAGCAGCGTAATGCCTGTAGACGGAATCACCGCAGTTAGCGGGCCCCAGGCGATTACAATTAGCCAGCCCATCACGACGTAGAAGATCGTGGACATGAACAAGAACCTTTTTGTGAAAAAAGCCTTGAACAGCACGCCAAACAACGCAATTCCCCATACGATGCCGAACAGGCTCCAGCCAAGCGGTCCGCGAACAGCTACCAGCATAAATGGAGTATAGGTCCCTGCGATATAGATATAAATGGAGGAGTGGTCGAAGATCTCAAACAGATCCTTCAATTTACCTTCTTTGAAACTGTGAACCAGCGTCGAGCTCGTATAAAGCAGCAGCATGCTTACACCATAAATCGTAAAGCTGACCACATGCCAAGCCGTACCTTTGATACTAGAAAAGACAATCAGCAGCACCAGTGCAGCAACACTGAGCAGTGCGCCGATTCCATGAGTGATGGCATTGGCGACTTCTTCTCGACGCGGATAAGTATGTGTGTTGGCCATCCTCTCCACCTCCTTTTAAAAACGAACTTGTTGAAAATGTATGCTTTTGCATCCGTACATGTGACGCTTATTCCCTTAAAGAGGTTTTTTGAACTCCCACGTAAAGGCTACTTCGTCTCCTCGGCTTCCTCGGGATCTTCAGCAATAAGTCCTGCGAATAACCCGTGCACAAACTGCTCGGAATCGAACTTTTGCAGATCCTCCATCTTCTCGCCGAGACCTACCAGCTTCACCGGCAAGCTCAGCTCCTGACGGATCGCAATAACAATGCCGCCCTTCGCCGTACCGTCCAGCTTGGTCAGCACCAGCCCGGTGACGCCGCTCTTCTCGCCGAAGAGCTTGGCCTGGCTAAGCGCATTCTGACCGGTTGTAGCATCCAGTACCATCAAAACCTCATGCGGTGCGCCAGGAATTTCCCGTTGAATGACACGGAAAATTTTGTTCAATTCCTCCATCAGGTTCGATTTGTTCTGCAGTCTACCTGCGGTATCACAGAGCAGTATATCTGCTCCGCGCTGCTTGGCAGCCTGAACGGCGTCGTACATCACTGCTGCCGGATCAGCTCCAGCCTGCTGCTTGATCACCTCGACCCCAACGCGGGTGCCCCATACCTCCAGCTGCTCAATCGCACCGGCACGGAACGTATCCCCTGCGGCCATGATGACCTTCTTCCCCTGCTGCTTGAAATGATGGGCCAGCTTGCCGATCGTTGTGGTCTTGCCAACCCCGTTCACCCCGACAAACAAAATCACCGTGATTCCATCCGGGCTCATCGCGATTTCATTGTCTTCATCTCCGCGCAGCAGTTCCACCAGCTTCTCCGACAGAATCGGCTGCAGCTCCGCCGGATCCTCGATCCGCTGCTTTCTTACTTCGCCGCGCAGCTCTTCAACCAGCTTCATGACCGTGTTCACGCCGACATCCGCACCGATCAAAATCTCTTCGAGCTCCTCGAAGAATTCTTCATCAATCTTCTTGCGGCGGGTGATCAAGTCGCTTACCTTTTCGACAAAGCCTTTGCGGCTCTTCTCCAGGCCGTCCTTAAACTGCTTGGTCACCGTCTCGGTTTTCGTAGCAATACTCTCTCTCAGTTTCTTAAAAAAGCTCATGGCTTCCCTCCTGAAATATCCCTTAGGCGATTTCCATCGTCTCTTCGTCCTCCAGCTTGACGGATACGAGCTTGGATACGCCGCCTTCCTCCATCGTTACGCCGTACAGTACATCCGCCTCCTCCATCGTCCCTTTGCGGTGCGTGACTACGATAAACTGGGTCTGCTCGGAGAACTCGCGCAAATATTGGGCAAAACGCGCCACATTGGCTTCATCAAGCGCCGCCTCAACCTCATCAAGCACACAGAACGGCACCGGCTTCACCTGCAAAATAGCAAACAACAGCGCCATAGCTGTAAGCGCCCGTTCTCCACCCGACAGCAGCTGCAAATTTTGCAGCTTCTTACCCGGCGGCTGAGCTACCACATCGATTCCGGTCTCCAGCAGGTTTTCCGGATCGATCAGGATCAAATCCGCACGGCCGCCGCCGAACAGCTTGGTGAAGACGATCGAGAATTCCCGGCGGATGGCATCGAAGGTCGTCTTAAAGCGCTTGGACATTTCATCGTCCATTTCCTTAATCACCTGATAAAGCGTCGTCTTGGCTTCAACAAGGTCATTCTTCTGCTCGCTGAGGAACTCGTAGCGTTCATTTACTCGCTGGTATTCCTCAATGGCCCCCAGATTGACCTCGCCAAGCATCGTGATCTGGCGTTTCAGCTCCCGGACATCGTTCTGGGTCTGAGGCACATCCTCCGGCACCTGATAGAGGACCTTGGCCCGTTCATAGCTAAGCTCATAATCATCCGCCAGCTTCCGAAGAATATTATCAAGCTCCACATCAAGCCGGTTGGCTTGAATCTCGGTCTGGCGAAGCTGCTCCTCCACCGCTCTTAACGCGATACGCTGTTCCTTGGTCTCGCTCTCGCCTTCCTCAAGCTTGCGAACCAGGGCGGCGCGGGAAGCCCGTTCCAGTTCCAATTGTTCGCCAGCGCGCTCCTTCTTGAGCTTGAAATCATTCAAGTCTTCCCGCTGCGTGACGCTTTGCTCTTCATTTTGCTTCAGATCCGCCTCGATGGATTGCATAATCGCGCGATTCTGTTCCAGCTCGCGTCTCATGATCGTGCAATCTTCCTCGGAGCGGCGAAGCTGCTCACGAACCGAGAAGCATTCCTGGTCGAGCTTGCCCTCCTTGACCTTGAGCTCGGTCAATGTATCCTGAAGCTCTTCCTTCGCCGATTCATTCGCCTTGCGAGCAAATTCAGCCGCATGAATCGACTGGTGAACCTGCTGCTCCTCCCGCTCAAGCTGTACCAGCTTCTGCTCGGCATCAGCCTTGGCCTTATCCAGGTTCTCCAGCTCTTTCAGATAGTGTCCCTTTTCCTGGCCATACAATTCGAACTGCTCGGACACATGGCGCCATTCGTGATTAAGCTGCTTCAGGTCGCCTGCCACCGTCTGCTCCTCCGCACGCTTGCGGTCACCCGCTTCACGCAGGCCTTCCAGTCCGCTTTCTGCGCTCTGGAGCTGCTCCCGCACATCGGCAAGTCCCTTCTGCAGCTTGTCCAGCATAGCTTCACTCTCGGCAATATCCGCCGCAAGCTGCTCCAGCTGGCGCTTTCTTCCCAACAGATTGCTGTTCTTGCGATGCTGGCTGCCCCCGGTCATCGAACCGCCGGCATTGACCACATCGCCTTCCAGGGTTACGATCCGGAAACGGTATTGGCAGCGTGCCGCCATTTTATTGGCACGTTCCAAATCCGTAGCAAACACGACATTCCCGAGCAGACTGCCGACAATATCACCATAGCGCGCTTCAAAACCGACCAGGTCGGCTCCGATGCCCACAAAGCCATCCGCATCCTCCATCTGACGCTTATCGGCCGGCGAGATTTGACGCGGTCGTATAACGTCCAGCGGCAAGAATGTAGCGCGTCCCAGCTGCCGCTGCTTCAGAAATGCGATAGCCTGACGCGAGACGGCTTCGTTCTCCATCACAATATGCTGCATGGCCGCGCCAAGCGCAGTCTCCACAGCGATCTCCAGCTTCTCGGGAACGGTGATCAATTCGGCAACCGCGCCATGCACGCCATGAAGCGCAGATTTGCGAGCTGCCTTAAGCACCTCCTTGACCCCAAGTGCAAAGCCGTCGAAATCATCGTCCATTTCCTTCATTGTATCTCTTCGGGAAATCAGCGCTTCACGCTTTTGCTCCCACTTGCGGATCCCGCTTCGGCTCTCTTCCACCAGCTTCTCCAGGGATTGAACCCGCTCGCTCTCGGAGATATATTTCCCCCGCAGGGCAGATATTTCCTCGCCGAGTCCGGCAAGTCCCTGCTCAAGCTCCGCCTTCTTCGCCTTCAAGCGTTCCAGCTCTTCCTGCCATTTGATCCCTTCTTCTTCAGAACGGGTCATCCGGCGCTGTACGTCCTCCTTCTGCTGCTCGGCATAACGGACTTCATTGCGAGTCTGGGCCATCAGGTTCATAATCTCCAGAAGCTGACCTTTCAGTCCTTCCTCTTGAGCCTGACTGATCCCGCCTGTGACCCCGGCTAATTTAGCCTCCTCTGCAGAAAGCTGGGTTCGCAGCTCGTTCAGCTGCTTCTCGGCAGCCGCAACCTTGGCTGCAAGCTCCTCCATCTCCGCTGCACGCTGAGCATAGCGCTGTTCACTAACCTCCAGAGACTGGCGCAGCTGTTCCCGGTTTTGCACCAGGTTTCTGGCTCGCTCCCTGAGCAGCTCGCCATAGCCTTCATTCTTCTCATAGCTTTCGCTGAATTCAAGCAATTGACCTTGCAACTGCTCAATCTTGTCCTCAATCTGGCGAAGAGCAAGTCTGTCGCTCTCCAGCCCGGCATCATGGGCAGACACTACCGTAGACAAGGCGGTCTGATCTTCCTTCAGCCGGTTCAGCTTCGTATTGGCATCGCTCCAGCTTGTATGGATCTGTTCAATTTGATGAACATAGAGCGATATTTCTTTATTTTTCAACTGCTCGCGAAGCTCTTTATACTTCAGCGCTTTTTCGGATTGATCCTTCAACGGGCCGATTTGGTCCTCCAGTTCACTGACCAGATCGTGAATACGCAGCAGGTTTTGTTCCGTCTCGTCAAGCTTCCGGCGTGCTTCTCGCTTGCGGCTCTTGTATTTGACAATACCGGATGCCTCTTCAAAGATGCCCCGGCGATCCTCGGAACGGGTACTCAGAATTTCCTCGATCCGTCCTTGTCCGATAATCGAATAAGCTTCCTTGCCGATCCCGGTATCCATGAACAGCTCCGTAATATCCTTCAGCCGGCAGGATTGCTTGTTGATCAGATATTCGCTGTCCCCGCTGCGGTGCACCCTCCGGGTTACCGTAACCTCATTGAAATCCAGCGGAAGCACATGATCACTATTGTCCAGTGTCAAGGACACCTCGCTATAGTTAACCGCTTTGCGGGCATCGCTGCCGGCGAAGATAATATCCTCCATCTTGCCGCCGCGCAAGCTCTTGGCACTCTGCTCTCCCAGAACCCAGCGGATTCCGTCTGAGATGTTGCTCTTGCCGCTTCCGTTAGGTCCAACCACGGCGGTAATACCGCGGACGAATTCCATTTCCGTCTTGTCGGCAAAGGATTTAAAGCCTGATAGCTCGATCCGTTTCAAAAACATACCTTCACGATCACCTCTAGCCCTATTGTATCATATTGAAAGGCTTGTCGGACAGGCACAGAAGTCACAAGCATTGTCATGAAACTGTCCTTCTTCCCATTAAAAAGGCTGGCCGCAACGATGCCGGCCAGCCCTATGCGTATTTACCCTAAAAGACTAATCCAATTGGCTCTGCTTCAACCGTTCCAGCGCAACAGCAGCAGCCTGCTGCTCCGCTTCTTTCTTGGAACGGCCGCTACCTCGGCCAAGCCCTTCACCTTCCATGAACACCTCAGAGACAAATTCCCGTTCGTGCGCCGGTCCCCGTTCTTCAATGATGCGGTACTCCAACGCCCCCATATTATGATGCTGGGTCAGCTCCTGCAGCTCGGTCTTGTAATCGGTCGTCTGCAGTTTGCCGTCGAAGGTGATCTGGGTGAATACAAAGCTGTGCAGGAACTTCGTCACTGCCTCCAGCCCCTGGTCCAGATACAGGGAACCGATGAACGATTCGAACACATCGGCCAGCAAGGCCGGGCGCGTTCTGCCGCCTGTCAGCTCCTCCCCTTTACCAAGAAGCACATATTTGCCGAACTCCAGGCTCTCCGCGAACCGGACAAGAGAAGGCTCACAGACAATCGCTGCGCGCAGCTTCGTCAATTCGCCTTCAGGACGATCAGGAAAGATCCGGTACAGATGCTCGGATACCGTTAATTCAAGCACCGCATCGCCGAGAAATTCCAACCGTTCATTATCCTCCTGTTGGCTGAACCGATGTTCGTTGACATAGGAAGCATGGGTAAATGCTTGCTTAAGCAATTGCTTGTTCCGGAATGCCAGTTGAAGTTTTTGTTGTAGTTGCTTCAAATCCTCACTCAACAGACTGTCCCCTTATGCTTCGAATTTCTTCAAAATAAGTGTTGCATTGTGTCCGCCAAAACCGAAGGAATTGGACATCGCCACCTTCACATCAGCCTCCCGAGCAACATTCGGTACATAATCCAGATCACATTCAGGATCAGGATGCTCCAGGTTAATCGTTGGCGGAATTTTTCCGTTATTCAGCGTCAAGGCACAGATTACAGCCTCCACACCGCCAGCCGCACCTAGCAGATGACCTGTCATCGACTTGGTTGAGCTAACGGCAAGCTTGTAAGCATGATCGCCAAACGCATTCTTGATTGCAATAGTCTCTGACCGGTCACCGACCGGTGTCGAGGTTCCGTGCGCATTAATATAGTCCACTTCAGCCGGATCGATGCCAGCATCTCGTATCGCCATCTTCATGCAGCGTTCCGGACCATTCGGGTCAGGCTCAGTCATGTGATGAGCGTCTGCGCTGAGACCGTATCCGATCACTTCGCCGTAAATCTTTGCTCCGCGCTTCTGCGCATGCTCAAGCGATTCCAGAATCATAATGCCCGAGCCCTCGCCCATGACAAATCCGTCACGCTCGCTGTCAAACGGACGGCTCGCCTTCTCAGGCTCGTCGTTGCGGGTAGACATAGCCCGCATCGAGCAGAAGCCGGCCATCCCCATCGGACGGATCGTTGCTTCCGCGCCTCCGCAAATCATTACATCGGCATCGCCGCGTTGAATCAGCTTGTACGAGTCGCCGATGGAGTGAGTTCCGGTCGCGCACGCAGTCACCGCCGTACTGTTCGGTCCCTTGGCTCCGAACAGGATCGATACATGGCCGGAAGCCATGTTCGCGATCATCATCGGGATAAAGAACGGGCTGACCCGTTTCGGTCCCTTTTGCACCAGAACATCGTGCTGATCCTCCCAGGTGCCAAGTCCGCCGATTCCCGAACCGATCATCACGCCTACCCGGTCGGGATCAGCATCTTCGCCAATTTGCAGGCCGCTGTCTTTAAGCGCATTGGTCGCAGCCGCTACTGCAAACTGAACGAAACGGTCCATCTTTCTGGCTTCCTTGCGATCTACATAATCTTCCGGATTGAAATCCTTTACGGAAGCTGCAATCCGGGTCGGATACTCGCTGACATCAAAGGCTTCAACGAGAGACACGCCGGATTTGCCTTGAATCAAATTATTCCAGAATGCGTCCAGCTCATGCCCTAACGCTGTCACTGCACCCATTCCCGTAACTACCACTCTATGCTTCAACACATTCACCTCTTATAGACTTCATGTGTAATATCGTTCAAATTGACACTGGCCAATCTCCAAAGATGAGGAGAAGTCCCGCCTGCTTGATAAGAAGGTACGGGACTTTGTAGATGACTTTAGGTATGAGATTGTATGTAGCTTACAACTTCACCTACGGTCGTAATCTTCTCTGCATCTTCGTCTGAAATTTCCAGGTCGAATTCGTCTTCGAGCTCCATGACCAATTCCACGACATCGAGGGAGTCAGCACCCAAATCATCTTTAAAAGAAGCTTCGAGCGTCACTTCAGCCTCATCAGCGCCAAGGCGATCCACTACGATGCGTTTTACGCGATCCAATACATCGGACATTTCCGGTTCACCTCCTCCTTGGTATTATACGAGAATTAATTCTAAAATGCCATAGACCCCTGGAAGCAAGTCACATGTACATACCGCCGTCTACGTGCAGCGTTTGACCGGTCATATAGGATGCCGCATCAGAAGCCAGGAATACAACCACCTTGGCAACTTCTTCAGCCTTGCCAAGACGCGCCAGCGGGATGCTTCCCAGCATGCCTTCCTTAATATCTGCCGGAAGCTGGTCCGTCATATCGGTCTCGATAAAGCCGGGAGCGATACAGTTGACCGTAATGCCGCGGGAAGCCAGTTCACGGGCTGAAGACTTAGTTAGACCGATAACACCGGCCTTTGCGGCAACATAGTTCGCCTGCCCGGCATTCCCCAAAACACCCACAACCGAAGAAATGTTGATGATCCGCCCGCTGCGCTGCTTCATCATAGGGCGAGTGACTGCCTTGATGCCGTTAAAGACCCCTTTCAGGTTCGTCTCGATCACCTGATCGAACTCTTCCTCTTTCATCCGCATAATCAGATTATCTCTCGTGATGCCGGCGTTATTCACCAGAATGTCGATCCGGCCCCAGGCCTCTTGCACGCCCTTGACCATCGCTTCAAACTGTTCGCTGCTGCCGACATGCCCTTGAACCGCATAGGCTTTGACGCCCATCGCCTCAATCTCGGATACAACCTGAGCGGCGGCAGCCTCGTTCCCGGCGAAATTCACCGCCACATTAGCCCCCGCTTCCGCCAGCGCCAGCGCGATGCTTCTGCCGATGCCGCGGGATGCTCCCGTTACAAGAGCCGTTTGTCCCTCAAGCAATTTTGCCATCTTCTTGTTCATCTCCTTTCCTGGAATTCACTTTAAAGCCAACTTTCATGCGCTGAAGGCAACGTGTGAAGAGTTGCTACGATCGCTGTTGTTCGCAGATTTCTAAAATTGGACTAAGTTCTAACTAGGATGAAATCCGCTCACAAAGGCGAACGCTGACGCTTCTTCACAACCCTTCACACTTATGCCCTGACCTCACGATGCCTTGTCTTAAGCCGATTTTCGTCTATCCGACTTCACACTTTTTCCTTTTTCTACGCAGCGCAGCTTTTTTAGCTTAACTTATACAGTTGCCAGCTCCGCAACGGTCTGTTCCAGGCTTTCCAAGCTGCTGACGTTAAACAGCCGGACCGACTTGTCGATCTTCTTGATCAAGCCGGTCAGCACGCTGCCTGATCCGATCTCTACAAAAGTATCCACGCCTTGCTCGATTAGCCAAGCTACACTGTCCTCCCACAATACCGGGCTGTAGACTTGACGGACAAGCAGGGAAGGAATCTCGGAAGCCTCTTGCACCGGCCGGGCCGTTACATTAGCAACTACCGGAGTAGTCCCGTCATGGAAAGCGACCTCAGACAGTTTAGCCTCCAGCCGTTCGGATGCCGGCTTCATCAATGATGAATGGAACGGTCCGCTAACCTCCAGCGGAATCGCCCGTTTGGCACCGATCTCTTTGACTCTGGCCGTCACTTGCTCGATCCCCTCTTTTGCCCCGGATACGACGATTTGTCCCGGGCAATTGATGTTAGCCAGCTCAGCGACAGCGCCGCTGTCGGATATCTCGCCGCACAGTGCAGCCAGAGCTTCACGTTCTGCACCTAACACAGCAGCCATAGCGCCTTGCCCTCCAGGCACAGCCTGCTCCATGAACTGGCCGCGGGCCCGGACAATCTTGACCGCATCCTCAAAAGAAAGCACGCCAGAGGCCGCCAAAGCGCTGTATTCTCCAAGACTATGTCCGGCCAAGTAATCAGGCTTGATTCCTTTCGCCGCGAAGGCTTCATACAATGCATAGCTTGTGGTCAGCAGCGCAGGCTGTGTATTGGCCGTCTGCTTCAATTCGGATTCCGGGCCCTCAAATACAAGGCCTGTCAACGAAAAGCTCAAGGCTTCGTTCGCTTCTTCAAATCTGGACCGGGCCTCCGGAAGCTGGTCGTAGAGATCCTTCCCCATTCCGACCGTTTGGGAGCCTTGCCCCGGAAATACAAATGCGATTTTCCCCATTCCTTTAGCAACTCCTTGCTACACTCAGATTCATGTCATTACCACACAAGCACGGAAGCTCCCCAAGTCAGCCCGCCGCCAAAGCCTACGAGCAGAATCGTGTCTCCCTCTTTCATCCGTCCTTCTTCCGCCGCTTCTACCAGCGCAAGCGGAATCGACGCTGCCGAGGTGTTCGCGTACTTATCAACGTTGATCACGCACTTCTCCTCAGGCAAATCGAGACGCTGCATAGCGGATTGAATAATCCGGATATTCGCCTGATGCGGAACGAACAGATCGATATCCTCTTTGCCCTTTCCGGCCTTGCGCAGAACCTCTTCGGTTGCCGTCCCCATTACACGAACCGCAAACTTGAACACCTCGCGTCCGTTCATGTAAATATAATGCTTCTTATCCTGAATCGTCTCTTCCGATGCAGGCAGCCGGGAACCGCCGGCCTCCAGCTTGAGCAGGCTTCCGCCCGAGCCTTCCGCCCCGAGATCAAAGGAAAGGAAGCCTCTGCCTGGCGAAACCTCGCCCAGCACGACAGCGCCGGCACCGTCTCCGAAGAGCACGCAGGTGTTGCGGTCGGTATAATCCGTAATCCGGGACAACGCGTCTGCTCCAATAACGAGCGCATTGTTGTACATCCCTGTCTGTAGCATGCCATTGGCCGTAGCCATCCCATACACAAACCCGGAGCAGGCTGCGGACAAATCAAATGCCGCCGCCTTCTTCGCTCCCAGCTTATCCTGCAAAATACAAGCGGTTGAAGGGAAGAAGGTATCCGGAGTTATCGTAGCTACGATAATCAATTCCAGATCCTCCGCCGACATTCCCGCCGTTTTCAGCGCCTGAACAGCCGCCTCATAAGCCAGGTCCGAAGTAGCCTGCTCCGGCGCTGCGATGTGACGCTCGCGGATTCCTGTACGCGAAACGATCCATTCGTCGTTGGTCTCTACCATTTTCTCCATATCTGCATTCGTCAAGATTCGTTCAGGCACATATTTACCGTACCCGATAATACCAATCGGCCGGATTGTATTCATTGTTCCACCTGCTCTCTGCTGATTTCTTCCGCTATACTTTCATTGAGCTTCGCTTTAACCGCTTCACGCGCTTGTCTAACCGCATTCATGAAGGCTTCCCCGTCAGATGAACCATGAGCCTTGAGCACAAGACCCCCAAGTCCAAGCAGGGGTGCCCCGCCATGCGCCTTATAATCCATCATTTGCTTCAATCCCCGCATAGAAGGCATTAGTACTGCGGCCGCGAGCTTGTTCTTGAGCGATTTGGTGAACTCCTGCTTGAGCAAGGAGAAGAGCGCACCAGCCGTTCCTTCCAGCGATTTCAGCAAAATATTACCGGCAAAGCCGTCACACACCAGCACATCACAAGCTCCTGTCAGCACATCACGCGCCTCGACATTGCCTACAAAGTTAATTGGCAATCCTTCCAGAAGCGGATAGGCCGCCTTTGTAAGCTCATTCCCCTTACCCGGCTCTGTTCCGACATTCAGAAGACCTACGCGGGGATTTTCCAGTCCATGCACCTTGCGGCGATAAATGCTGCCCATCACGGCAAATTGGGCCAGATATTCCGGTTTGGAATCCATATTTGCTCCCAGGTCTAGTGCCAATACACCTCGCCCGTCCAGCGTAGGGATCATCGGAGCCAGCGCAGGACGCTTGATGCCCTCCATCCGGCCTACCACGAACAGTCCTGTGGTCATGAGCGCCCCCGTGTTACCTGCCGATATCATCGCATCCGCCAAACCATCATGAACCAATCTCCCGGCAACGACCATCGAAGCATCCTTTTTGCGTTTAACCGCTCTTGTCGGTTCATCCTCAGCCTCGATCACCTCTTCGGCATGATGAAGCGTAATGTTCGCCGGAGCTTCCTTCAACAACGGCTCCAGCTCTTCCTTTCGGCCTACTAGAATAAGCTCGATATCGCTCCATTCCTTGGCCGCCGCAAGCGCCCCTTCCACCGTACTCTTCGGGGCGTGATCACCGCCCATCGCATCAATTGCGATCCGCATGCAAGTTTCCTCCCTCTACCCTTGGTTGTCATCCCCGGTGGACCGGTAAATGACAAAGTTTCCTTGGAACACCATCTCTTCACCCACATAAGTGAACACTTCAACCTTGGCTTTCCCCTTCAGCTCCGGCGTCTGACGCACATAAGCCTTGGCGATGCACTTCTCTCCCAGATGCACGGAACGGATAAATCGAATGTCCGCAGAGAAAGTCAGGGCAATCTCATCATTAATGACAGCCACGGCCAGTGAGTTCGCCTGGGCAAACACATGATGGCCCCGGGCAATTCCTGTCCGGGAGAAGACATGCTCCTCGCGGATTTCAAAGATGGATATCCCGCTTCGATCCAACTGCAGGTCGACGACCTCCCCGATCACTTCATGAAGCGGCAGCGATCTGACCTGATCGTATGAGCGTTCAGCCATCAGCTTCATCCGCTCCCTGAGCTCGGGAATTCCAAGCTCCAGACGGTCAAGCCGAATGGTCTGTATGCTTACCTTGAGATGACGCGTCAATTCCTGATCTGTCATAAACGGATTATCTTCGATCAGCTTCACCAGCTGCTGCTGGCGTTCTTTCTTCGGCACGCGTTCGATGGACAACACCCCCTGAACAACCAGGTTTATATCTAAGGATACTCTGAGATATCATTAATTTAGAACCAGGTACTAAATCCAAGTATAAAACATCTTCCTTCAAAAAGAAAGAGACTCTTCCCCATTCATCATCCGAATCACAGCGAATCAAGCATAAAGTGTAAGTTCAAAAAGTCAGCTTTTCAGCACCGAGAAGGTTGCGAGAACCCGAAGAAGGAGGAGCGGAGTGTAGGCAGAACCTACATGAGTACCGGACTTCGAGGGTGAACGCAAGATTCGACGCTGAATCATCCCCTTGGAATACTTCGTGATCAAAAGTTGACTTTTTGAACTACCTCATAAATGGCAAAAAAATAGTATCTCAAAAGAATGAGATACTATTCGTGGTTCCTAGAATCATTATCTTATTGGTTGATAATTTCTCTAGATTTGTATGTTCCGCATACTTTACATACGTGGTGAGCAAGCTTCAATTCTCCGCATTGTTCACATTTTACCATGCCCGGCACAGCCAATTTAAAATGCGTACGACGTTTGTCGCGGCGCGTTTTGGACGTTCTCCGTTGAGGTACTGCCATGGTTCCCACCTCCTTAATCAGATCAAACCGTTCACTTCAAGCTTTGTTTACTTTTTGAAAAAATCGCCGAGCGAGGCCAGACGAGGATCAATTCTCTCCGTATTGCAGCCGCAATCCCGCTCATTCCGATCGGTTCCGCAAATCGGGCAAAGCCCTTTGCAATCATCACTGCAAATTACAGCGTAAGGCAAGTTCAGAAGCAAGGCCTCCTCGATATACGGCACCAGATTAAGCTGGTCCTCCGTCACATAGGTAACCTCTTCTTCCCCGTCCTCCGGTTCGCTGTCCGGATGATCGCTTTGCTTGAAGCTCTCTTCAAATGGAATATCAACTTTGTGGCTCACGGGCTTCAGGCATCTGGAACAGAACATGTCCAACTGGCCTCCAAGGTTTCCGGTTACACGGACGACTCCTCCCTCAGAAGAGGCAGCCCGCAGGTCGGCCTTTAGCGGCCCCGCGCCGGCGATATCCTTGCGTCCCTTGATCACATGGCTTATATCCAGCTCCTGATGGAGATCCACCGGTCGATCGGATGAAGCCAATTGTCGAAGTTGCAAAATCATGAAATATCACTCCAAACAAACAAAAATTATTATACCGATTCCGAGCAAGTTTTGTCAACAGCCGTAAGGCGTTTAGTTTACCATTTGACCCATATCAATCCGTGACTTTCCGACAAAAACCATTCCTATGGTATATTCTATACTTAAGAGTGTAGGCAGAACCTACATGAGCGAAATGCTTCCAAAGGAAGCATACCTCGTAAGCATCCGCTTGGACTTCTAGGGTGAACGTAAGATTCGATGTCGAATCAACCTCTTGAAAACACTTCGTGATCAAAAGTTGACTTTTGAACTACCTCTAAAGGGTGATGAATGCATGAAAACCGTTGGATTAATCGTCGAATACAACCCGCTACATAATGGGCATGCCTATCACTTCGCCGAAGCAAAGCGGCTGTCGGGGGCGGATACCGCGGTCGCCGTCATGAGCGGCAACTTCCTGCAGCGCGGCGAGCCGGCCATCGTCGACAAGTGGGCTCGTGCAGAGATGGCGCTCGCGCTCGGCGTCGATCTTGTGCTGGAGCTGCCGGTCGCCTATGCGTTGCAGCCGGCGGAATGGTTCGCCTATGGCGCCGCCGCGCTGCTCGACGCCACCGGCGTCGTGACGCATCTGTGCTTCGGCAGCGAAGCGGGGGCGCTCGAGACACTGCAGCCGCTCGCAGAGCGGCTGGCGGACGAGAGCGCCGACATGAAGGCGGCGGTAGCCGAGGAGCTTGCCTCCGGGGCGAGCTATCCCGCCGCCTACGCAGCCGCAGCCGAGCGCACCTGCGCCGGCGCGGGCCTGCATGCCGCCGCAGCGCGCGAGCTGTTGATGCAGCCCAACAATAGTCTGGGGCTGCATTACCTGATCGCGCTGCGGCGGCTGCAGAGCGGCATAGCGCCGCTTACGGTGCGGCGCTATGCCGCGGGGTACCATGATGCCGCGCCGCAGGCTGCGGACATCGCCAGCGCTACCGCCGTGCGGTCACTGCTGTCGGGCGTCGGCCTCGCGGCCGCAGCGCCCTACATGCCGCCGAGCACGGCGCAAATCCTGGCCCGCGAATTCGCCGCGGGCCGCGGGCCGGTCAGCTGGGAGAGCTTCGCGCCCCAGCTGTTCCACCAGCTGCTGCTGGCTTCGCCCCAGCAGCTCTCCGGTCTGTATGACATGACCGAAGGACTTGAATACCGCTTCAAGCAAGCTCTCCCCAAGCTAACCTCGCCGAGCGTGGAGCAGTTGCTCGATCAGATCAAGACCAAGCGCTATACCCGCACCAAGCTCCAGCGCACTCTTGCTCATATTCTTTTGCAGCATGACCGGAGCAAGCTTTCGGAGTCCTCTCTGTCTGCCGGACCTGAATACCTGCGCGTGTTGGGCTTCAATGATGCAGGCCGGGAGCTGCTTCGTAAAATGAAGAAAACTGCCCTGCTGCCTGTGCTGACCAGGGTCGCAGGAATGAGCGGAGACCAGCTAGAGCTTGATCTGCAAGCGGCTGCCGTATATGCCAACAGCTATAGTCCCCGAACTACAGAAGGCTTGCTGAGAGAATACCGTCAGCCGCCAATCCGCCCCAGTCTTTAATTATTGGTGACTGCGGGGCATGAGGGGCGGCTGTTCGGCCCCAGTCACCCTTATGCCGCTGGCTCCAAACCATCCAGATAATCCAGCGCATCCTGTACTGATTTAACCGGCACGAGCTTCATCTCGCTTTTAATCTCGTCGGCCTTGGTCTTTGCCTCTTTATAATTGCCCTCCGGGACGAAAAAAATATCCGCATCCTGCCGATCCGAGGCAACAATTTTAAACTTTACGCCTCCGATCGGGCCGACGGCACCATCCTCAGACATCGTTCCGGTACCGGCGATCCGGTAGCCTTTACTCAGATCGCCAGGGGTTAGCTGATTATAGATCTCCAGTGTAAACATGAGCCCGGCGGAAGGGCCGCCGATTCGAGTATCTGCGAACTGAACCTCTTTATCCGCATCCTTCGGCTCAATTTTCCGAACCTCGCCCACCGTCACGCCCAAGCCGGCTCTGATATTGCCATCTTCCTCGCTAATCTTCACCAGTTCGACCTTCTGGGTAGCTATTTTACCGCCCCGATCATACGTAAGCTCCACCTGATCACCCGGAGCCATCCCCTTCAGAAGACCTGACAAATCCTCGAATTTGCCGATCGGACTGCCATTAATCTCCTTGAGAATATCACCCGGATGAAAGTCGCCCTTCGGTGTAATCGCATCAGAAAATCCGACGATGAATACATATTCGGGAACCACCTCATATTCGATTCCGGCTTGTCGGTACGCGGACATAATCGCACTGGATTGGGAAGTGCTCATGTAGTATCTTTGCTGGGTTTGATACTCTTCGTCATTTCTGTCGGGCTCCTTGCGAACAATCTCAGCATGAGGCTTGAATTGAGCCGATAAAAGCAGCGCCAAATTAGCATAGCTCACGGATACCGTAGTCAGCATAAAGGTGCCTTGCTCCTCTGTATCTCCTCCGATGATCGTAACCATCGGCTTCACTTCCTCCGCCGTGCCCGGCTGGTTCACCATATAAGGAGTGGGCATATAGACCACCACATAGACCAGAATAGCTATAGAAATTACATATAAGCCCGCCTTGATTACGGGCGATCGGGTTCTGCGCATTTCCTGTCCTCCTCTGTTACTACGCTTGCTGTTGAAGAGTCATGCTTGCCCCAGCTTCAGCATATATTCGGTATAGCTAAGACTTGTACTTGTTAGATTATCACAACGACCCATTACGAGAGCCAAGGAAGGTGAATGCCTTGCCCAGCAATTCCTCAACGGCCGGCCGTCTCAGCTCTACGCTAGTGTTCGGGCTGGCCGCCGTCATTCTTGTGATCTGTATCGTATACGCCCCCAGTGAAGCCTTCAAGGCCTCCGGTCAAGGATTGGCAATCTGGTGGCGCATCGTCTTTCCTGCATTGCTTCCTTTTCTCGTGCTGACCGAAATTGTCCTTGCAAGCGGATTTGCACGAGGTCTTGGCGTGCTCCTGGAGCCATTCACCCGCCGTATCCTCGGTTTGCCCGGCTTGGCAGGCTATGTGATCCCCTTAGGGTTGATCGCTGGATTTCCGGCGGCCGCGACAGCTTCGGCTTCTTTATATCAGCAAGGAAAAATAACCTCTAAAGAAGCGGAACGAATGGCCGCCGCGGCTCATTTCGGAAGCCCGATGCTGTTGACCGTCGTCATTGGCACGGGCTTCATCGGCTCACCCGCACTTGGCCTCCTGCTTCTAGGGATCCATTGGCTCGCAGGGCTCGGCGCAGCAGCGACTCTGAGGAGCAGCGGAACCAGTCCCGGCAGCTCCAACAGGTTCCCTTCTTCCTCCAAGCCTTCCGAAAACAAAGGAATCCTGCATCTTGTCTTCTCGGAAATGAGACGGGCGCAAGAGGAGGACGGGCGCAGCTTCGGAAAGCTTCTAGGGGATGCCGTAAGTAAAAGCGTTCAGACCTTAATGAACATCGGCGGTTACATGCTGATATTTGCCGTCGTCATTCATGTCTTAACCCGCGCATGGCCCTCTTTCTTGCCACAAGCCCTGGTGTCGGGCTTGTTGGAGCTTCATTTAGGGGCCTATACCGCAGCAAAAATGGCCCTTCCGCCATCCGTACTTGCTGCATGGATTTCCGCAATGCTGGGCTGGGGAGGGCTTTGTGCGCTGCTTCAGGTTCGCTCGATTCTATATCCCGCGGGAATCGGCATCCGCAGCTTTATTCTCTACCGAATGATCCATGCGGCCTATGCCTGTCTGCTCGCCCTGGTGCTATGGAAACCGCTGCTGCGCTGGTTCCCCGGCACACTGCCGGCCGCCTCAGGGATTAATACCGCTTCCGTTGATCCTGACATCACGAGCTATACGCCCCTGCCAACCTGGGAGCAAATAGCCGGTATGCTCCAGCTTCAATCGTTGCTGCTAGCCGCCATACTGGCAGGAAGCATCTGCATAGCTCTTTGGCTCCGCAGGCTCAGAATCCGCTGATTTCATGAATGACAGGCTTCAGCCTTGCGGCTTCTGATATTTCGCTATTAATGCCTGCTCAACCTCGGACGGCACCAGATCCGACACATCTCCGTTGAAGCAGGCAATTTCTTTTACCACGCTGGAACTAAGATAAGAATACTTCGGGTTGGTCATCATGAAGATCGTCTCGACCTCACTGTTCAACTTATGATTGGTCGAAGCCAGCTGAAGCTCGTATTCAAAATCGGTTACAGAACGGATTCCGCGAACAATGACATGCGCCTGCTTGTAGTCCATGTAATTGACCAGCAGATCACGGAAGCTATCGATCTCCACATTCGGCAGATGGCTCGTCGAAGCGGCTAGCAGTTCCTTGCGTTCCTCCACCGTGAACAACGGCTTCTTGCTCAAATTATTCAGTACGGCCACGATCAACTTGTCAAACTGGCGGGAAGCCCGCTGGATAATATCCATGTGGCCCTTCGTCACAGGATCAAAGCTCCCAGGGTACACCGCAACCCTCGGTGTTGGAAAAGGTTGTTCCATCATTCTCCTCCTTGTCCGGCATCTTGCCGGACCGTGTCTTCTTTTTCAAAGCTGTAAATGGAGACGGCAGTTTCACCATATAGTGCTTTGCGCAGCTCGATAAAAGAACCCGGTCTTTCCGGATATGTATAGGAAGATTCATATTCAAGCACTATTGTTGCGCCGGTATTCAACAGATTCAGGCTGTCCATCGTATCCATTAGCTTGTCTCCATGCTTCAATCGGTATGGCGGATCCAGAAAGACAAGATCGAACGAAGCACCGCGCTTGGCAAGCGCCTTTAGCGCCCGCTCCGCATCATTCTTGTACACCTCTGCCTGCTGCTCAAAGCCGGTTGCCTTTAAATTGGCGCGGATCACCTCGATGCTGTTGTACTCCAAATCAACGAATACAGCCTTGTCCATCCCCCGGCTCAACGCTTCAATTCCCAAGCCGCCGCTTCCAGCGAACAGATCCAATGCCTGCCCTCCGTCAAAATAAGGCCCAATCATGCTGAACAGAGCCTCCTTGACTTTATCTGTAGTCGGCCTTGTTCCCATGCCGGGAACCGACTTCAACGTTCTCCCGCGGGCTTGACCTGATATTACTCTCATTGTCTGCACACCTTCTTTGCTGAAATGCCTGTCGATATCGTACCACAATCACATAAGGATTGAAAAATGCAATCCACACAAGTTTTTCATCACACTATGTATAATTCTGGCTGGAAGGGACACAATGGAGCTATCGACATCACAAATGTCGTAGACAACCGCGGAGAAGACTTACGTTTCCCCATAAGCTCTTCGTCCGGTTTCTCCTCTCCCATGATGGGGCTCTCGAAAGAGAGCCCCGCTTTTTTATTATAACAGTTTATTTAGCCCGTATTAGATAAGGCCTTTAGGACTGATACAGAGCAGTATTAAACAATATAACATAAGCCCTCTTGATGAGTTGGGGACCAAATCCCCAATAAAAGAACTCATTTATCTTCGATTCACATTACCTTGCACTTGCTCTTTTATCATCATCTCCAGGTCAGCCTGCCTAAAAAATATCCGACTGCCGATACGAAAGAATGGAATTTTCTTTTTTCGTACCATTTCGTAAATCATCCAAGTGGAGACCCTTAAAAAAGCTGCCGCTTTTTTAACATCAAGAGTCTTATGTTCTGTTGATACATTTTGTTGTTTCAATATTTGAGCTAACTGCGAAAAAATCACTGGAAGATCGTACTATTATTAGCTAACGTTCTCGAAAATTCAAACTCACGTTTGTCACTAAAACTCATTGGACACTTCCTCCTTCAAAATAGAAATAGACCTGTGAATAACAATCACAGGCCATCAATTCATGGTATTCCACGGAATAAATTATCGTCTAGGCTAGTTTATTATGGTATAGTGCGTCACCTAACTAATAAGTTTTATTAATCTGGCAACTTTATTCACAAATGCCAGGTATACTTGTTTATTCAGCAATTAGTACTCGATGTCCATTCGTAACTTTTGAAATTCTCTATTTCCTAAGCAACCTTAGGCATCCTATTCCTTACAGGACATGTGTTTTGCCCTATGGATATACCCCTCTGCTTTTTCTAATAATTAATCATTATCTTTTGCCTTTTTGTCGTCATGGTCAGGTATTTGATTGAGACCTCTTATTGTTAAACTATACACATATATTGCCAATCCTATTCCCCCAATAAAAAGAAAAAATTTCCCTATTCCCCACAAGATCTCCATAACTCATTCCCCTTAAGTGATATTGGAGTGCAAAATGAAGTGATGTATTTATATTATGACAATATGAAGAAATAATCCACAAAAACACCACATTTTTTCCAATATTCCATAAGAAGGAATTTAAAATGTGTATGTCGAACTATACAATATACCAAAAAAGGGAGGTTTTTTATAATGATTAAAAAGTTACTCTGCACATCGTTATCATTACTTTTTCTTTTTGCTCTTGCTATTCCTGCCTATGCGAGTCCTAAAACTTTAAGCTTTCATGACCTAACCATTGACCAACAAGCTACTTATAACGAGTACCTAACTAAAGGTTACGATGTAAGTATTTCTCAAAATGAAGAAGGACTTGTTGTTATTTCAGGATCAAAGAAGCTTAGTAAAGCAATAACTATATTAGCAGAAATAGAAGATGTTACATTTATTGTTGATCAAAGTGTGTACTTAGGAAACTATAAAGTAGCAACTGTTGAAGGTAGTCTTACTGCTAAGATAACAAATTATTCAAGCGCTACCATAACTTCTTATCCATTAACACTTAAAGCATACGGCGTTTATCTTGGATGCACCTTCACAACACCAACGTATAATAACACGACAGGAAGCGGATATGCTAAATTAGTCCAGTCGTTTAATGGGACTGTTCAATCCCCAAGTGGTGGAGCCCTATCTGGTGCTACTTTCCCAGTAAATATGAATTACACAGTTACAGCAAGCACTGGAACACTAACTATCTCGCAATCTTAATATATTCAGACCCACTTAGAGCTATTATCTGAGTGGGTTTAACTATTTTTCAGTTTACCATTTGCATATTCATTTACCTGCAAAATGTGTTTTTCAGGAGTTAATTATTTCGTTACGCATCTTACAAATTAATTCGTCTTCATCCATAGTTATAGGATATAAATCGCCATCTTCAAAAAGATTCTTGTTAGCTTCGTCATAACTATCGGCATATTCAATAACGTAAGACTTTAGCTTGTTAATAAAGGTTAATTTGAGATACTTTCCTTCGGATTCATAAACAACAGAATTATTGATTACCTCCCTCTTGAAGTTTAGTTCCTTAAATAGCAAAATAATTTTATTTTCAATTGTCTCCATGTCTCACCTCTACTTTTTATTCTAAAAGATTTCCGTCAATATCAAATCTCCGTGTTCCAGTACTACCTGAAGATATTTTATAGTATGGTACATCCCCATGATAACTACTTCCCGGATGATATTGTAGTATTCTGTCACCTCCCCAATTAACTTTGAAGCCTCCACCTTCTTCAAAAGGCACTCCTGTATAATTTCGACTCTTATTTAGTGGTGATGGCTTATACCCATTATCATTTAGGTACTTATAAAGCTCTTCTGGTTTAACCCCTTTCAACTTACTTGTGTCATTCAAGATGTCATCTAATCCTTTAATATTATTTAGGGAATTCCCTGTTCCCTTACCCATAACCTTAACTTTAAACCATTTTCCCGCTTTTTGAATTAAGCTTGCACCCTCATCCGCTGCCTTTAGACTTGCCTTCTCGGCTTGTGCTACGGGAACCACTGAGATTACTAACAATCCAGCCTTTGCAAAATGTTCAACAGTATACGGCCTATTATCAAGACATCTACATAATCACTTAGCTCGCCCATTGTGTAAAGATCTACTATTTTGTAAGCACCGTCACCAATCTTTTTCCTTACTGACTTGGGAGTTCCCCGACAACTCCAGCCCCGTGCATATGCGTAAACTCACTTGGATCCACTTGCCAAAAAAACTTAAGGGGATATAACGTCTCCTTAAGTTTTTAGGTGCTATCTCAAAATTCGTTCAACAGCACTCTCTAAATCAATCGCTTCCTGACAAATCACTAGTAAGCAACTATCATCATCGGATGCAGGCTCAAAACCAATTCTGATTTTCGGAATATCATATTTGTCTTTTAGAACTAAGAGAGTTTCCACTATTTTCTTAGCTTTCAGCTTTATTTCAGTTCCCTCACCTCCTAATAACTCTCTTTCTGAAAAATTAAAAGTAATATCCCCTACATCTTTATCAAAGGAAAATATTATCAGAACATTATTTATGCTACATCCTATTTCTACTTGGTTCAGAAATACATTTCCCGTTCCTAATGGTGAGAGTATTTCCTTTAAATTCTTCACTTGATAAAATTCAATATCATCTCCACTGTTCTTATCAAAGAAATGAGATGACTTCGCTTCTAATGAACTAATCTTAAGTTCTTCAAACACTAGCTTGTTTAACATGTCTTTTCGAAAGTCCTCTAGAATAATTTCAAGGTTGTCCAAACTATCGACTCCTTTTATTGGTCAGTAAACAGTCACCACCAAAGAAAAACCTTGAAAGACACGAAGCCAATCAAGGTTTTAGTCTATTTTTCTAATTGCAGTTTGATCTTCTAAGCATCAAAAATAACACCATTGATGGCAATTTTTTTAGCCTCAATGAAAAGCAATGAACTCCATATTTCTAATGCAAAATTAGCAGATGAAAAGTATTGGCTAACCCAATTGTTCGTCATTGATCTAATAGTTATATCCCCAATACCAGTTTCAAAGTAATCAATAGACGTTAATTCTAAGTAATCACCTTCTTCAACCTGAATATTCTCAAGTCTATTTTCACCGCTCTTTTTAATAAAGTAATGTGCAGAGATTTCATAAAAAATCACTTCGAAATTACTAAGGACCCCGTTTTCAATCACCCGAATTTTCAAAGCGATCGAACTATTCAGTAAGTCTATTTTTAGGTTTTCGATTGTCCCTGCCCATAATTTATTTAATTGTAACTTCAATTCATTCAATCACTTCCCAGTATAAGAATTTACAATGTCTGTGATTTGCTTCAAGAAGTCGTCCGTCATATCAATATGCGTCCGTCCTTTATCGTTAGTCAGTTTTCCATCCAACGTAAAGGAGCCTTTTCCCGTCAATACTTACCCTAAAATAAGGTTGTGTCCTGCCACCCGAACCCTCATTCATAATTCGTACTACAATAGGTTTTTTACCATTAGGAATTTCAACTTTCCAACCATTTTTCAATGCAGGGCTTAGGCAATCAAGGTTTCGTGAATAAAGGCATAGGGTTATCTGCCCCAACCCTTTTCTACCTCGTCGGATATTTTTTTTGTTTCATTTCCCATGTATCTTCTTGCTTCTTCTAAAATCGTCGGGTCGTCACCTAGTTGTTCAAGCACTGTTACCGCTAATATTTCATGAACTTTCTCGTCCGAACAAATAGCCATCTCCTCAAGAAAATTGAAAACATTCTTTGCTATTTGTTCGTCGTTACCTTCACGCAACAATCTAATGATGTAGGGATTTACAACATCACCGAAAACGATATGTGGTAATATCTCATCCCACCATTCTAACTCTTTTTCATATAGCGGAGTGACCTCAGGTATTACCTTGAGCATTTTTTGAACAACGTTATTATAATCCATACTTAGTCACCTTACTTTCCGGAGAGAGCAGCTTTCAAATCTTGGAGTAACGCCTCAGCTAATGCTTTATCTTGAGTGCTAAGCTGTTCCTTTTTTAGTATATTCTCTAAGTTCTTTACTCTCTCTTGACCTTTTTGCAAATGACTTTTCCCTCCAACAAGTTGACCCGTATTCAACTCATGCCTGATTGCATCCATCGTACTTCCATTTCCAACAGTAGCATTTGGACGATATAGTTGGTTTATTGCATTTTGAAGCTTTTGGTTTTCGGCAATAGGTTTAACCGTTAAATCAATCTTCCCCTTACCCATAACCTTAACTTTAAACCATTTTCCCGCTTTTTGAATTAAGCTTGCACCCTCATCCGCTGCCTTTAGACTTGCCTTCTCGGCTTGTGCTATGGGAACCACTGAGAGTACTAATAACCCAGCTTTTGTAAAGTGTTCAACAGTATACGGTCTATTTATTGAGACATCTACATAGTCACTTAGATCGCCCATTGTGTAAAGATCTACTATCTGGTAAGCACCGTCACCAATCTTTTTCCATACTGACTTGGGAGTATCTCCACCCACTCCTGTCGGTAGCCTGAAGGGTCCACATATTTTAGAGGGCTATTACTCACATACGAATACCGATTCAAACTCAACGGATTATCAAGACTGCCTTGATAAGGATCCTTGGAAACAAATCTTCCCGCATTCGGATCATACCAACGTGCACGCAGGTATTGCAGATCCGTGGTGCTGTCCCAATACTCGCCCGAATAGCGGAATATGTTCGGTACGGTCTCTTCTTCAGTTTCCGGGTTTCCCCAAATATCGTAGGTGTAGGCGTTGAGTTGCTGTCCTTGACTGTCGGTCAGACCCACAACATCCCCGTGACCATTAAGCTGGTAATATTGCACCTGACTGCTGCTGTGATCTACGCATCCCAGTCCAGTCCCCAACAGGCAAGTCGATACATCTCCAGTTGCTTAAATATCTCGAACTAATCGTGATGGTAGCTAGGTGCCACTTCACAATTCTAGTTCACTGAGGTGCAGTTCCATTGGTTTCTGCTAGGCTCCAAGTGTTACTTCCATCTGCACTCGACAGATAACTCACGCTGCTCCGCCTACGCCAGCTCCGTAGGTATAAGATTGCTCCCATTTGTTGCCACTGACGTCAGTCAGCAACAAGAGTTCAGGTAAGGAGTTGGTGATATGGTAGGTAAATAACAGGAATATATACGCAAAAACAACCGTTTTAGCGAAGATAGCGGTTGTTTCTGCAATTCAAATTAATTGGTTCAACCAGTAGAAGTTATTGTTGATAAAAAGTAATTGAAAGACCTAACTCACCCATCAGCCCTTGACCCCATATTCAACAATAACATTTCTATTTGGAAAAAGTTCTTTAACTCTCCTCATCCAGTTATATAACAAGATATCTCCAAACTGCTTCAAAATTATTTCATCATCCATTGATTCGCAATCTTTCCCCAAGAAAAAATCACCAAAGCTCCAGCTATTGACCCATTGTTCTATTTGTTTTTGTCTGAGTCGAATCATAAATCTAATGACTTTAACTTATCTACTGCCTTATCTTCTTGGGTCCCAAAATAATTACTATTCGCTGAGTGGTTGAACAGTGTAGTTCCTAAGCAAGGGGGAAGCGAGTCTTCGCCTCTAACGGCCACCTATCAATACAATGAACTGGGGTAGGTAATGGCAGAGCATTACTGTCGTCGTCCACTGCAGCTTGTCCATAGCTGTTCAAATCTTCCCCCGAATAAGTGAATTCAGCAGGGTGAAGAGCAACATCTCCCAGTGGCGTAGAATAAAGGTTTTACGTTCCTTGTCCTTAAAGACAAAATCCGTAGCATGCTCGCCGATTCGCTTGCGAGCCGGGGTATAGTCCAGTTCCATTGTCCCCGAAGCCGGATGATTCAGCGCAGCAATAAGGCGAAATGCTTGACAGGCTGAAGGGTCTCCTGGTCCTTTAGTGCAGCCAGGAAATTGTTACGGGACGCGGGGTAATAGTGAAAATATTTTGTACTCCGCCCCAGCGCATCCTTCACTTCGCTCAAGATGGGTTGTTCATCATCTAATGCGGTAACATACTCCACTCTTCGCTCGGTCCCGGTTTGAGAAACGGTGATCCGTCCGGCCGCAAAAGGCAGGCACATGTCCGTCGCTATTTTGAATACTGGACAGCACCGTTGCCCCATTATGCGCTCCCGTAAAATAGCGCAATTCTACGCGGTTCCCGTAGTTATCTGTAATCAGAATAAAATGACCGGAAGTGTTGAAATAGTATTTCTAAGTTGAGCCGAAAGTAGCTTCCAGGCTGGGGATGACCATAGACCGGGAAACATAAAACTAGCCCCCATTTCTAAGACATGGGGGCTAGTTTTATGCGATACCTGATATTTATTATCAAGATTACCTACTTACAAGTAAATAGACTACAACAGCAAGAAATACAAAAGTTGCAGCAATTATAAGGACAAGCTTCTTAGCGGTTAAATGACGTTCGTCTTTGTTTGCTATTGAACGATTAATGATCTTTAAAATGGATCTGATTACTATGAAACCCGATAACGCCAACATGGTGTAAGCAATCCAAGTGGTTGATGACATATGAGATCTCCTATTTGAGTTTACTGGGGAGTGATATCAAAAACAAGAACCCAGGTCATTTCAATAAATATTCCCGTTCCATGTGCATTGTTAGACGATACTCTAGACGATACTAATGCAAAGTAAGCAGCTCCTAATCCAGGCGGGATTGCTGGGACTCCTCCAAAGTATGCAGCTACTACTGCAACTCCAGTGGCAACAGAAGCAGCGCTTGCTAGATCTGCCGCAAATCGATCAGCTTCACAACTATCCATATATCTACTATAACCCCACCAATGATGTTCAACAGCAGTAGATATACCTTCACAGGAAGCCGCAATGTTGAAATTATCGGAAGGTGTTTTAAGATTAATAATTTCCAAATTCTCTTTGGCAGCCAAGTTACCCTGTTGAATTTCTTTATTTAAATAATCAAAATAACTTTGCTGTCCTTTAATCAACTCTTTACTATGACCAGCCCGCAACGCATTTTCAGAATCTAATACAAAATATCCTTTCTCAACAGAAACATATGGACTCAGCTTTAAAATATCATCTTTCGTAAAGCTAGATTTAATCTCCTCTTGAATTATAGTGTCCTTAGTAAAATCTTGGGCAAAAGTACTGGGGACAACGGAAACAAGCATAATAACAGCCAGTAACAATACAACTAACTTTTTCACAATTCTCTTCCTTGTATTAAAATGGTTTTTTAAGGTACATTTACCTTAATTACCATTGTCGCATATGTCTTAATAATGATCAATACTTAAACGGCAATATGATGTTCTTACAAGTACGCATTTACTCGTTCGACTGCGGATCTCTTCTTAGCGAGTTCCTTTCCATGACATTGTTCCGCGTGCAGGGGCAGTGTATTTGCGAAGATCGGTCGTCGTTTTCATCTTGTATACCTTCTGGCATAGCGAATCCTGTGCCAATGAAAGTCCTCACACACTCTTTCAGACGAACGTCCTTCAATGTCTCATACTTGAGATCATAGCTATCATATCGATAGGAATGCTCTCTGACGCAAGTGGGTGCAAAATGTTCATCGAATCCTACAAGTTCAGGTTCTATCCGACGGTTGTATGCAATGACGGCATGAGCCGAGTGAACGAACTTGCTTGTAAATCGGTTCGCAATCGTATCCAGCGTCCATTGTGGCATTGTACTGGCGCTCGCTTCCTACCGCCAGATGAGGCTTTCTTCCATATATATGAGCTTAATTCGATCCCTATGAGCATCAACTGCAAATACCGCCATTGTCACTGTGTCACTATTACGGCAGAATCTGTACAATGTGTTACAATATTAAGTCTATCTCATTTCTAGAACAACACATCCTCTCTAGACAATTGACTTATGGTAAATTATTCAATATGATAGTTAAAAAGGAAAAATGTGGATGGGAGGATCTTCTTTGGAATCATCATATCTCAACGATTTAAAAATGGATTCATTAGTGGACTTGTTAAAAGCTACCTATGCATTAGAAGATTGGGATAAAATGATTGAAATTGCTGACAAGCTCTATCACTCAGCTCAAGAGTCCGAAGAGAATTTTAGAATTAAACGCAGTCATTACGAAAGGCACATCGTCTATTACATCGGGTACAGTCAGTTAATGAAGGGAATCGCACTACAAAATAAAGAACAATACAGTCAATCCAAAGAACTCATAGAAAGGTATAACGACCTTTCTTGGCTGGATGATGGGAGTAAAGAAGCCAGTGAGGAAATTGCCTTTTTCAGCATGTTTGCCAGAGCAAATATGCTCGCAGTAAATGTTCTAGAAGGGAATCTAGAGTACCTAGATCAGTATATCCAATTTCTGAGAGAATCACGAATTGATGAGTTAATGCCAGGACTACTGAATATTATTAACTCCTCATTGAGGTATGATTTTGAAATTGACGATTTATTAGATTCGTTTAGACACGAAATCGAAAGAGCTATTGAATACTATAAACATAAAAGAGCACTATACATAACAAAAGTTCTTTATAAAATGTCAATCTATTACCTCGCGCGAAATAAAAATCATGTTGCAATAGATATAATTTTACAAGGTTTGGAATTATCTGATATTCTTAATGATACAAGGGCATTTATAAAATTTACTGTCATTTTTGAGTCAACTCGAAAGAAGTGCAATGAAGATCAACAAACGCGGTATTACCAAATTATTGATCAACTTCTTAAGGAGGAATTGAGTAATGAAGAAAATGTATTTATCCGTGATGGTAGTTTTTTGCCTTGTTAGTGTAATTCTTGGGCCAATCGCATCCAACCCGCCGATAATTTCCCCATATAGTCATGGGGCGGAACATTAAATAGCTGAATTTTAAAAAAAGGCACCCATCAAAAGAAAATTGATCGGTGCCTTTTTTGTTTCAGAAAAATATTATTTTATGATACACAAAGTTCGGTCAATCAAAACCGCACATTCAGCCCTTGTTTATTTTTTGTGAACGACATTTCCATTTATTTCTCCTATGGAAACTTCACCTTTCCCCGTTTGTGTAATCGTTACATCCTTCTTTACTTGATCAATTGCCAGACTACCATCACCTACATGGATTTCTACTGCACCATCTATGCGTTCTATTGCTACATGTCCGTTCAAATTATCAATGATAACCGTCTCAGCAATATCCGTAACAGTCACATTCCCGTCTCGATTGTCAATCACCAACGAACCAGACAACCCAGAAACAAAGATATCACCATTAATATTATCTATGGATGCACTGGATTGCAGTTGATTAAGTGTAATATCACCATCACGATGCGACTTAATTTCTACATCTACCCCCTTGGGAACAGTGACTTCCAAGTCAACAGCTCCTGAGCCGGTAGCCAAAAATTGTCCTTCAAAACGGGCATCTAAATAGGCAATGTTGTGATCTGCTCTTAAATCCAGTTCGAGCTTCTTCATACTCGCCCCATTTGATCGTACGCCTGCCTCAACCTGAATATGGTCGCTACTAGTATCGCTTCTCACGCTGATTGTTCCGTTCCGATGGTCAACCACCAACTTAGCCACTTCCTGAGCCGATAATTCAAGCTGTTTGGTATCTGTTGTCTCTGCTGTCCCAGATGTGCCACAAGCTGCTAGGACAAGCAAAAGACAAACAAGACTTGCGAATTGGATTTTTTTCATGTTCTTGACTCCCTTTGAATTCTATTGTCTAACATCGCGTTTTACAAACGAAAAATAAGAAATCGAATGCAAAATTACAACATGCAATAATAGTAAAGCTACTGCCCATAACATGCTCACATCCTCAACAGAAGGATTACCGTATACAAAAGGTGTCCAATCCGTCTGAGAAAAAATAAAATACCGTGTCCAGTCCCAACCGTCCATCGCAATAGAGATCACAAATCCCGCCACCGCGATCAACATAGAAATAACAATGGAGAACGTAATGCTGCGAAATGCGGCAGATATCATAAACGCCAACGTCACTACGACAAGCAGAAAGGGAAGCTGCAGAATATACCCTGACCATAATGCCTGTAGTACCGGTATTCCCATAACTGTCTGATCTTGAACATAGAGATGGGACGAGGTCAGCCCGGCAAATCCAAAAAACACACCACCAAGCACCATGGCCACTGCTACACAGATCGTTGTTAAGAACAATGCAAATACCAGCGAGGCGATATACTTTGAACAATAAATTTGTGTCCGGCTGGCTGAACGAGTCAAAAGCAACTTGATTGTACCTGCTGCAAACTCGCCTGCCATAATTTCACCTGCAATAATGATGGCAATTAAGGATGACGCAAAAACAATATTTCGTAGTTGATCAATTGTGAAGGCCCAACCACTGACTGATGGCGGCATATTATGATCAAGATGATACTGATTGAGAAGGATTTGTTTCTCGGCTTGTATGATCTCTATAGGCAAGGCATCCAGCTGATTGGCAACTTTACTAAGTTGCCTGTTATCCTGTTCAAGCTGTACTTGCCAGTTATCTCTCACCACACCTTCCCCGGCCGAGTTTATGTTAAAAATCTGTAAGGCAACATAGAGGATGGCAATTCCCATCATTACCCATGTCCGAGTTCGTTTATAAATCTTCAAATTCTCATTTCGTATGAGTGAAATCAATGTTCTTTCCCTCCCGTCATTTCCAAAAAAGTGTCCTCCAACGTTTTTTTAGCAGCGGAAACTCCGTATACATTTACGCCAGCATCCATCAGTTTTCGACTAATCTCCGGAATTTGCGACTTATCAATCATAATCTGGACAACATTCTGTTCCGTTGTAATATCCGCACCCTTCATAAGAGTCTGCAACAATTGCATAGCCAGATCGGTTCGATCCACTTCAAAGCCTATGAGTGAGCGCTCATGACCAGAAATGTCGCCGAGCATATGGGTACCCACCAGTCTTCCCTTTTGTAACACGACAACCCGATCGCACATCATCTCCATCTCTGACATTAGATGACTGGAAACAAGAACCCCCACACCATTCTGATGGGCTAAATGCCTCAAATGATTGCGTAACTCCCTGATACCAGACGGGTCCAAACCGTTAGTGGGTTCATCAAGTACGAGCAAGGAGGGTTGGTGGACGAGCACAACAGCCAGCCCCAATCGTTGACGCATTCCCAGTGAATACGCGGCAACCTTATCCGATATACGATCAGTCAGACCAACAAGCTCAATAACTTCCTGAATTCTAGTTTTACTAACACCGGGTGTCATACGGGCAAAATGCAACAAATTATCGTAACCTGACAAGTACTTATACAAATCCGGATTTTCCACAATTACACCGACATGCCTCATCGCTTCTTTGAACATTTTTAATGTGTCTAAACCATTAATCTGTGCCTGTCCTGCCGTTCTGCTCATCAGTCCAACAATCATGCGAATTGTTGTTGTTTTTCCTGCGCCATTCGGACCAAGCAAACCTAGTATTTCCCCCTTTTCCATGCTAAATGTTACATCTTCAACAAGTGCTTTGGAGCCTATCTTTTTTGTTAATCCCACAACCTCTAATAACGGCAATGCCACCAATCCTTTCATTCATTTTTGTATTGAGCTATAATTTCCCTATCTGCATGGAAACCCGCTTTACCTGCACCACCATACATACCAAATCTCTTATCATATAATCGAGTGACAGGATGTCATATTTTGAATATGACAAACAGTCCAGGCGATATTCCAAGCACATAGCGCTTTATTTTATAAACAAGGAGTCTATATATTGTGAATTTATCTATTTTCAACCATTGGTCATGGCAGGATAAATCCCTATTCCTACTTCGTGTTCTTTGGGTCACTACCGTTCTGATCTTGATGTACCAAGATGAGGCTTCCTTTTCCTTCTGGTGGGTCTTCATACCGGTCATTTTGTGTAACCTGATTCCTTTCATGCTTTTAAAAGGCCGCTATTGGCTTTATCTGACTGCTGAGGTCGTTTTATGCGGCGGCATTTCAATACTCATGGCTTATGAATGGGGATTGACCAGGCTTTTTCTTCCATCTTTATTTACAATCGCCTTCTTCACACGCGGCTCTCGCCATGGCATATCTTTTCCAATCAGCGCTCTGCTGTTAATTGGAAGCTCCGGCGTACTTGTGAATTCGGCAGATTTTTTTCCGGTTTTTTACCAGGCCCTGTTCGATGCTGTCATTTTGTATGGCTTCAGCTTTGCCCTTCAGAAAGGAAGCCGCGGTATTGAGTCCATCCGCCATAGGCTCTCTTTGATTCGAGAACAATATGCCATTCTGGAGCAGTATTCTTCACAGATTGAACGTATGACTTTGCTTGAAGAGCGTTATCGATTAGCACGTGAATTACACGATACCATTGGTCACAACTTCACCTCATTAATTCTTGGCATGGAAGCACTGAGCAAATATATTTCCTCGCCTGAAGGAAAGACTAAGTCGGAGAAACTGATTCAACTCGCTCGCACAGGATTGGATGATATTAGGAAGCAAGTCCATCAAATGGCTTCACCTGAAGAGGCTTTGCCTCTAGATCGAACTTTAATGCAAATTATCGATTCGTTTGTAACCAACGCGGGGGTTCATGTCATTTTTCGAAGTTCCGGCGAACCGTTCCCGGTCATGATCCAAGTTAAGCTTGCTCTATCCCGATGTCTTCAAGAAGCCCTTACCAATGCAAGCCGGCATGGTCACGCAAGTAAGATTCAGGTTGTTCTGCATTATGATCTGACACATCTGATGTTACAGATCCAAGACAACGGTCAAGGAGTTGAAGAGCTTCACTTCGGCTTTGGATTGAACAGTATGAAAGAACGGCTGACTCCCTTACAAGGCCAGTTGTTTGTAGATTCCCAAGTGGATTCAGGGACAATTATTACATGTACAATTCCCAATTCGTTTGAAGCAAGCAATCAGCCCATTCATATTTTGTTAGCAGATGACCAGCCTCTGGTTCGTGAAAGCATGAGGCTTCTTCTGGGAGAAGAGAAGGATCTTGAACTTGTTGTGGTGGAAGATGGGTTGCAAGCTATCACCTACTGTGAGAAGCATCAACCTGATGTGGTACTTATGGACATTCACATGCCCAAACAAGACGGTATCGAAACAGCACGCCAGATTAAAGCCTCGTGGCCTGAAGTTCGGATAATCATGATGACCTCAATTGAAGACTCGAACATTGCTTTACAAGCGTTGCATTTAGGAGCAGAAGGATACTTACTAAAGTCAATTCATCCCAAGGAACTTGCGGCATCTATTCGCCTCATTCACGGTGGGGGAACGCTGATTTCTCAGGAAATTGCCCAGCATTTGTTTCATAATCAGTTCGACTCAGAAAAATCAAACCCATATGAGCTTACGGATCGAGAAATTCAGGTGCTTAAATACTTGGTAGAGGGCTTACGTAACAAGGAGATTGCTCTCAAACTCCACTTATCCGAAGGTACGATTCGCAACTATATTTCGTCCACTTACCTTAAACTTCAAGTTGCTAGCCGTACAGAGGCGGTTGAGAAGACAATAGCTGAGGGTTTAATCCAGTCCGTTTGTTAATTTGTGATGAGGTTGGGTTAAAAGAACTTCAATTAAAGAAAAACCCGGACTCTTTTGCGAAATTCTAATTTTGAATTCCGCAATAGTTCGGGTTTAATTTTTATTGATTCAGGAAAAGTAGCTTCGTCGATTTAGGCTACATCGATCCCTGGGCAGGATAAATGTAATTACGGCTGCGAAGGAAGCAGTTCCCGTATTGTATCTACGACCAGCTCAGGCTGATCGTGAATGATCATATGTCCGCTTGCTTCTGCTATAACTTGCTCGCTATCCGACGAAATGTCCAGCAATTGGCGCTGTCCAGTCTGCCATATCTCTTCTAGTTTGCGCCCGCCTTCTTCGGATATCCCTGCAGATACATAATCTGGTGCTATTCCCCGCGTTATAATTCGCACCGGCAGATTGCCAAGATGCTGCCCTCGAATGCTATCCTCCGTAATATAAGCAAGCCTGCCTTCTTCATCCTTCGCCTCAAAAAAAGTCGATTTGGCTATTACATTTACGAACATATCCCTGTCTTCCTTCGGAATCAGTCCTTCAAGCAGCCCGTCTTTGAAGATGCGCATAACCCCTGAACTCTTTAACAGCTTCATGGTAAAGACCGACGGATTGCCTGAAAAGTTCTCCTTCTCCAAAATGGGCTTGCTCTCGCGTTCATCATTTTCTGGACGCGCATCTACCAGTACGAGTCCCGTCACTTGATCAGGATATGTTTGAGCAAAGAGCCTCACGTACATACCGCCAAGTGAATGACCCACCATTATATATGGTCCCGGTAGCTCAGCATTCTGTAAAGCCTCATGTAATTCCTGCACAATGTTCTCCCCGCTTCGTGCACTTGGAGCCTGCTCACTCCATGCGTAACCTGCACGATCGTAAACAACAACGGTGGCATCTTCGGACAATGCATCGGGAATTCCGCGCCAAGAAAGGCTGGTTTCACCACTACCTGCTTCAAACACAATTGTTGGTGCTCCACTTCCCTTTTTAACAAGATGCAAGTTGTAACCCCCCGCGTCTATAAGTTCCCCGGGTGGCGGATACAATCGGGCTTCCTTCCTTGCCGCAACAGCTTCATACAAAAATCCAGTTCCAATGATCAGAATGCACACGCTCAACAGAACTATAAAACTCTTTTTAGTATAATGCCATATATTCTTCTTTTTACGGTTTCTCCGCTCTTTATCCTTCTTGTTCAATCTCCATGTCCCCCTCAGTCAATTCTCTTATCTCCCGCTGTGGCACTAACCATTCGATCCGAGTTCATCTTGTAGCTCATGTGATTGCACGTTAATCCCCGCCTCTAATCATCTGTTCTACTAATCAATTCATCCAGATGTTGATTCATGATCCTTTGCATCTGTTCCGGCGTCATCACAGCCGGTTGCATCATATGCTGAATGGTCAAACCATCCAAAAGCAGATGGAGCTTGACAGCTTCACTTGCTAAATCAAGCCCCCTTTTTAGTAACCGCTCGGCCGCAAGTTGTTGAAGGAGCAGCACCATCAGTTCCTGCATCGCTTTATGGACGCTTTGACTAATACTGAATAACCCATCATGATGCAGTGCCTTGACGCACAGAGACATCCAAACCTCCGCCTCTATTTTTCGCTCCTGATCGAGCGGAAGCAGACCAAACAGTAAAGACTTAGCACCTGATACACTGACTTCATCAAGTTGCTCGTTCACTTCATCAAAACGTTGTTCCACTCGTTCAATCACCAATCTCATAGCAAAACCCAGCAACTCATCTTGTGAACGAAAATAGTGCTGCAACGCTCCTGCTGAAACCCCAGCCTCTTTGGCCACTTTTCTGACAGAAACGCGCTCAATCCCCTCTTTTTGAATCAAGCGCCAAGCGGCTTCGGCAATCCTGGCCCTCTCAGCAGCATAATCAACTATTTTCGGCAAATCGTTTCGCTCCTTTCCCCGCTTGCTCGTTGTTCATTCCAAAAAAACAATTCCATAGGCAACGCAACTGTGCACAATAATGAAATACATTAAACTATATAATACAAATGTATTATATAGTACAGTTGTATTATATACAAGCGAATAATTGTCTCTTTGCACATAACTTGTATGTTTAGTGGTGGCATACTAATATCACATTGATATTTTCAAAAGATTTCTTTCTTCTTAATCAACTTTTCTAGTTGCGAACAGAACTAAAAGCCCTTTTGTTAGTTTTATTACAGCAGAGGTTATAGCCGCGCCGTATAAACTCCCTCCAAATACTCCAAACTATACAGCACAAACCTAAACTATATTATCTAGGCATTGAGGGGCTAGATCAAATGCGTTATACCGCAAAATTAATCAGACTGTTTAAAGAGCGGCAAAAGAAAAGGCGGACATCGACAGACGCTCGACAGCATGGAGAGGAGATGCTACAGCTTCTTTCCTCAAAACTACAAAAAAACCTTGCTGCTCTCAGGGCTACGTTCGAGGATAGTTCTGACCTTGTCATTCGAGAATTTTCCTTTGGAACAAATAAGGACAAAGAAGTTAAAGCCGCACTGATTTTTTTAGATGGATTGACCAACCCTACAATAATAAACGATAGCATCATCAAGCCGCTTATGCACGACAACCATCTCCTTTACGAAGAAGAAGCATCTGATCTCTCAGATTTGGATTTAATCCGGAACAGGCTCTTGTCCGTTGGAGTGGTCAAAACCATCTATACCCCTAACGAGGTCATAGAGGCCTGTCTGTCAGGTAATGCAATACTGATGACTGACGGATTTTGCCAGGCCCTTGATATCGGAGCGAAAGGCGGGGAAAAAAGAGCTGTTTCCGAGCCTGTCAGTGAAACCTCTGTTCGCGGTCCACGGGAGGGCCTTACCGAGAATTTGCGCACCAATACGGCCATGATACGCCGAAAGATAAAAGATCCTTCACTTAAAATCCGCTCTGCTGTCATCGGAGCACGGACCCATACGCAGGTAAACCTGCTTTATATAGATGGAATCGTCGATCCCGTCCTGGTAGATGAAGTGGAACGCCGTTTAAAAAAAATTGATACCGACGCATCGAGGATAACCCCTATACACCATTTCCTGTAATTTGGTGCAGTGAGAAGCCGGATGCAGTCGCGGGTAAGCTGTTGGAGGGACGGGTTGCCGTTGCCGTAGACGGCACGCCCTTTGTGATGACGATGCCTATGCTGTTTATCGAAAATTTTCAAACCGCAGAGGACTATATTTCGCGCAGCCATTATGCCACTTCAATGCGCATATTGCGCTTAATTGCATTTACTATCAGTCTGTTTGCTCCCGCGTTATATATCGCGTTCACCACCTTTCACCAGGAATTGATTCCAACCACACTGCTGTTTACAACGGCAGCATCCAGTGAAGGTATTCCTTTTCCTGCCCCAGTGGAAATGGGGATCATGATGCTGATTTTTGAGATTCTGCGGGAAGCAGGGGTTCGCATGCCCCGGCCAATCGGACAGACCATCAGTATCGTGGGTGCTCTGGTCATGGGAGAAGCTGCTGTGCAAGCCGGAATCGTAGGAGCGCCGGTAGTTATTGTCGTTGCAATCACCGCTGTGTCAAGCTTTGCTATTCCTTTTCTCATGGATGCTGTTTCGATTATAAGGTGGTTTTTGCTGATTCTTGCCTCTACGATGGGAAACCTCGGTATAACTGTAGGGGTGTTCATTTTGCTCGTCCATCTTTCTTCCCTCAGATCCTTCGGCGCCCATTATCTTGCACCGCTAGCACCATTTCAAAGAAGGGATCTAAAGGATACTGCTGTGCGTGCTCCGCTCTGGGCTATGCATACCCGCCCTCGTGCAACCAATCCGCAGGATTTGAAGCGACAAAGATCAAATCCTCCCAGAAATCCATCGAGCAGTGAAAAGGCGACTGGAGTGAGGAATCATGACAAGGAACAACAGTACGATCCGTAAGGGGGCTTTACCCCGCAGTATTACTGTTTTTGGGATCTGTGTACTGCTAGCCTCATTCCTGACCGGCTGCTGGAGTCAGCGGGAACTGAGCAAATTAGCCATTGTTGTGGGGACTGCCCTGGATATTAGCGACCAGCCAGATACCCTGAAACTGACTGCACAAGTGGTTAAAGCGGCTGAGATGGGAGCCAGTGCCGGATCCCAAAAAAGCAGCTCCGGCGGTAAGGCCTACGTGAATATGAGTTATACCGACAGAAGCGTGCTTTCTGCCGTGCGAGGAATCTCGCATATGCAAAACCGAAGATTGTACTTCTCACACAATAAGGTGCTTGTTATTAGCAGCGAGCTTGCAAAGCTAGGAATGGGTAAAGGGCTGGATACATTTACGCGGGACTATGAGTCGCGCATGAATATCCAGCTTCTGATCTCGAAAGGCAAGGCCTTCAAGATCCTGGAGGAAGAAGTCGATTTGGAAAAGGTGCCGTCCCTTCATCTTTTCGGCATGATGGAGAACCAGAAATTAAATTCTGAAACAGCAGTTGTAACGTTGCGCGATTATAATATTGCCACATTGAGCGGTTCTACCGCCCCCGTAGTTCCGATCGTCGAGATGAAGAAGGATAAGGTGAAGCTCTACGGTACAGCGGTTTTCAAAAAGGGAAAGATGATCGGCGAGCTTGATAAGTCCCAAACAAGGGGATTGCTTTGGATAACGGACAGGACCCGGGGCGGCGCGTTGACCGTGGATACAGAGTGGGGTCAGGTTGCTTTGGAGTATCTCCATTCTAATAGTAGTTTGAAGCCAGTAAGAACCAAGGACGGAGCCATTCGTATGGAACTGACCGTCAATGAGGAGGGAGCCATTCAAAGTAATGAGACCACAGAGGATCTGTCTCGTCTGGAAAACGTGGAGAAACTGAAGGAACTGATGAAAGAAGCCATCCGGTCTGATATTGAAAATGCACTAAGTCAGGCAAGATCCCTTTCCGCTGATGTGTTCGGTTTTGGCGAGATCATCCGCCGCGAATATCCGAAAGAATGGGAAAAGATGAAGAACAACTGGGATACCATGTTTCCTCAGATTGAACTTGACATTCGGGTAAATGTCAAACTGAGTTCCACGGGCGGTCTGGTCCGGCCAGTCATCCAGGAGGTGCACAGTGAAGAGCACAGGCGGAAATATATCTCCTAAAGATCTGATGTTTGCAGTGTTTTGCTTTATACAGGCTACTGTACTGCGTTCAGGCTATATCATTGCTGTGACCCGGCAGGACTCCTGGGCGATGGCTATGACCGGTTTTTTGTTTGCGATTCCGATCGTGGCTATCTACGCAGCGCTGCTACGTAAATTTCCCGGAAAGAATCTCATTGAGATCAGCGACTGTATTTTCGGGCCGATTATAGGGAAAGTTGTATCTGCGTTCTATCTGTTTTTCTTCTTATCGCTCGCAGCACTCAATGCCCATGACCTTGGAAGCTTTGTTGTGCGTTACTTGATGCCGGAAACTCCGGTAGCGATGGTTCTTCTTATTTCCCTAATGGGATGCGCCTACGCTCTCCGCAAGGGAATCGAAAACCTCATGTATTTATCGATCTGCTTAAGCATGATCGTCGCGGGTGCAGTAGCCATCAATTCTATTCTGGTGCTTAATGACATGAACCCGGGATTTCTGAAGCCTTTTTTCCAAATGGACCTCATGAACTACATTCAGGGCACAGTTACTATAGGTGCGGTCCCGATGGGCGAGATTATCGCCTTTACAATGATTACTCCAATGCTGGAAAAAGAGAAAAAAGTGCTAAAGCCACTCCTGTTCGGGCTGCTCCTTTCAGCCTTTTCCATGGCGTTTGCCATGCTGCGTGATATCTTAACACTAGGACCTCTCGTCTCTATTGTATCGCTGCCATCCTTTGAGTCGATACGTTATGTGACCCTTGCGGATACCCTTACACGGATGGAGAGTATTTATGCGGTGGTGCTGATTCTTCTCTTTTTATTTAAAGTTTGCATTCTGCTATATGCGTTTATACTGGGATTAGGTCATATACTGGGCAGAAAAAATCAGCCGCTGCCGAATCAGGATCATACTAATCCTTCATTTAATGCAGATCAACCCTCGAGTCTGAGAAGCTTTCCGCCTCTCACGCTCGTTTCTACGGCCCTTGTATTCTTCTATTCGCTTATTGTATTTGAGTCCGCGATGGAGAATATAGATTGGGGTGCAAGCACAGCGCCCTTCTTTTCACTGACTTATGAACTTCTGCTGCCAGCCGTGTCCTTGTTGGTCGCCTTCTTGCGAAAGCTTGGCAAAGCTCGGGAGGTGAGAGAATGAAGGTACTTCTGGTAATTATAGCTTTTTGCGGTATCGCCGGGATGGATCTGCCTGACATGATTAAAAACAAACAGTGGCGAAATCTTGCCATCTATTCAGCGATCTTCTTATCGGTGCTTACATTTGGAGTGCTCGTTGCTTCAGATATTAAAGTCCCGAGCCCTATCAAAGCGATTCAGGTCATCTACCGTGACATTCTTGGCTTGAGTTTCAAAGCCTCCTGAATTAAAAAACCGCCCATCCTCATGAGCGGTTCTACTTACAGTCTGCTTAAGTAATTTACCTGACTTACAAGACTTCGCTGCAAGTCAAGCTCCTTCTTCATATTGCTGAATATATCCTGAAGGCACGGTCCCCAGAGCATGCTGTTTTGCTTCAGGCAAGTCTTGACCTCGAGAAAGCTCTCTTCAAAGAGCTCGAGATGGGGGCTGTCCGTCTCGGTCAGAAATTTCCGGGCTTGTCTGCTGATTGAAATATATTCTCTCCATAGCTCCAACTGCAGCGCCTTGGACTCGGGAGATAATTCCGTCCAGGTGAACGCTCCGCCTTCCACGATTTCATTGGAGCCCTGCACATACTCCAGATCGGAGTGAACCAAGATGAAGCTGCGGATTCGCTCTTCCAGCAACATATATTGAATTTTAAGCTCCTCGATATTCTCCATAAGATACACTCCTTTCCGTCCAACGCACTTATCACAAAGGATATCATTACGGACCTAGAGAAACGTTACCTTGTATGGATGTATTGGTTACATTATAACTCCATTCAGCCATGAAGTATATATAATTATGACAAAAATGTTACTTTTGTATGAGGGCAAATGGTCCCAAAGGTATGATCTGGAAAAGCATTTGCCCCTGAAATTGCGACTTTATCCACTTTTCTTAAATAATCCCCTGCGATGCAACACCGTAATAATCCGATAAAAATCAAGGCTTCCCTGCTCAGGGTTCTGGATCAGAGGGTTCTTCCGGTCATAATCCAGCGCCGCCTGAATCGACTCCTTCGCCCACTCCGGAGTTGGAAGCTCATGATAGCGCTGCAGCGCTGCAATTTGCTCCGCTTGCTTCGATACGGTAGCCTGCAGCGCTTGAAACAATTTCTTCTCTTCTGTAGTCATCGGCTCATCCCCTCCTTGAAGATCATATTTATATAATTCGTATTTATCCATCATCGCAATCAGTTTGGCTGCATAGCCAGGGTCGGTAGCGTAGCCTGCCGCTGCCACGGCCCGCGCAGCCTCCTTGCCTGTCTTGCCGGGAACAGCTTGATAACGCTTCGTGAGCAGCAATCTGGAATGATCCGCAATGGACTCGGCCCATGAATGGTATTTGCGAAAGGATGCGGTTACCCGTATCGGAGAGCCTCCTCTGTATTCTGTGGTCTGCATTTGCTCACTGCCTGCCGGTCCTGTCCCTTTAATTCCAAACAAATTGTTAGCCTTCACCGTTAATCCGCTTGTTCCAAAATTGGATTCCAAGGCTGCCTGGGCGATCGTAAGAGATGCGGCAATCCGATTCTGCTGCCAATCGCGGACTGCATCAGGAGCAATCCTCGCGATAAATGCCATCCTGTCCATCTTCTCACCTCCCTAGTATCAGGTTATGCACAGCTCATCCGATCCGCTTAGACGTCCTCACAAATATGTATATCACCTTTTTCCTTTATGCTATAATTGGAAAATACAATATCAGGTGGAGGTTTTTATGAGTAAGGTCATGTTGTTCTTCCTATTATCCTGGCTGCTGGGAAATCCGCTCCTGGCAATCCTTGTATTACTTCTGATTATCTATTTTCTGGACCGGCGATTCGTCGGTGTGCTTCCCAGTATCTCCAAGCCCTTCAAGCGCTCACGTCAGATATCCAAGCTCAGACAACAGCTTGCGCTGAATCAATTCGATGTTTCTTCCAAGCGTGAGTTAGCACGTCTATTATTGGAGAAAAGAAACTTTCGTGAGGCGGCAGATCTGCTGTCAGGGGTTGAAGCTCAATCGGAAGCCTCTGCAGAATTCTGGAATGATCTTGGAACAGCTGTGATCGGATTGGGACGGATTGAAGAAGGAGAAGCCCATATCCTGAAGGCCCTTGAGTTGAACGAGCGGGTTAAATACGGACAGCCCTATTTGACACTGGCAATGGCTTTCCGGGATAAGGATATGGAGAAGGCGCTCCGCTATGCCGGACAGTTCGGCACGATCCAATCCTCCTCCAGCGAGGCATGCTATTTGCTGGGCAGTTTGTACCAGGCTCTGGGGCGCAAGGAAGAAGCAAGAGCCAGCCTGGATGAGTCTATTGCAATCTATCGTACGCTTCCGAAATACAAGAAAAGACATGAGCGGAAATGGGCTTTGCGCAGTTTCTTCAAACGGATGACCCTATGAAATAAAGAACGCCCCTTCCATAGCCGCATAGGCTGGAAGGGACGTTCTTTATTTTGCAGCAGTAATTTACATCGTATAATGGTTGCCTTGATTGTGTCCTGCAGCGTTGTCTTCCGATTCAGCACGGCTGAACGGCCACCAGTTCCAGCTGCCGAACATTCTGACCATGACCGGAATAAAGAACGGCAGGAGTACTACAGAGTACAAGAACAATCCCGTAATGACGACCGTGGCAATCTGCAGCATGGACAGCACGCCCGATGGGTACATGGAGGCCATCGTTCCGGCCAGAATCACAGCCGCTGACAAGATAACAGTCCCCATATTTTTCATGGCATGCAGAATCGCCTGCCCTGCTCCCCAGTCCTTGTGCTCATTAAAGCGATCCATCAGGAAGATACTGTAGTCAACGCCGAGCGCGACAAGAATGACGAAGCTAAAGAACGGCGTAGCCCAACTGATGCCTGAATAATGGAGCACATCCGCGAAGATCCATTCCGAGAAGCCCATCGAGGCATAGAAGGTTAGCACGAGTGAAGCAATGATATAGAGCGGCATAATCAAAGACCGCAGCAGGATGACCAAGATTATAAAGATACCCGCCAGCATCAGGATCACCGTACGCGTGTAATCCTCTCCGGAAATGGTCTTCAGATCATTAAACGTACTTGTGACTCCGCCAACAGCAATCTCCGCATTTTCCAGCTTGGTGTCTTGAACAGCCTTGGCCACTGCTGCCTGAACTGCATCGATCTCATCGATGGCTGCCGTACCGTACGGATTGCTGGAGAACACTACGTCCATAGTCATAACCTTGCGGTCCGGAGACAGATACAAGTCGAAGACCTGATTGATCTGCTCGTGCTCAAGCGCTTCTGCCGGTACGTACCAGCCTGCAAGCTCACTGTCGGACGAACCGACCTCATTCAAGTACTCCTTCGCCGTATTCAGGCCATCGGATACCTGAGCAAGACCATCGACGCTTTGATCCAATCCGTCTGTCAAAAGCGAAATTTGTCCGGCAAACTGGCTGAAGCCGGTTTGTATCTGCTGTTGTCCATCCTCTATTTGCGACAGCCCTGCTACGACATCCGGAATATTGCCAATCACTTGGCCCTGTCCGGCCGCTGCTTGCTTCAAACCGCTCTCAAGCTGATCGAGACCCGCAATGAATTGATCCAGTCCTCCTGCAAGCTGTTGACCGCCAGCCACGGCAGCTGCAAACCCCTGGTTGGCTTGATCCATGCCCGAGACTACTTTTCCAAGCTCTGAATGAACTTGGGTTAAGCCTGCCGCAAGCTGCGGAAGTGCTGCGCCTAACTCAGTAATCGTGCCGCGAATCGTTAAATAGTCCATATCCGCAGCAAGCTCAGGATATTTGCCCTCCAGGCTGATGAACCGGGCATCGAGAGCAGAAAAGCCTTGTGTTGCCGCTTCAAGCTGCTGGCTCATTTGCCCGAGCCCGCTATTCAATTCAGTTAGTCCCCCGCCAATTTGCTGATAGCCGGCAAGGAGCTGGGAATTGGCATCTGCAAGCTGCTGTGCACTGCTCTTCACCTGCTGCAAGCCTTTCTTCAATTCTCCTGCTCCAGCAGAGCCATCCTGAATCCCCTGCTGAATTGCTGTTAATCCATCTTGCATTTGACTTATGCCTGATTTCAATTCAGCGGTGCCCGATACCAGTTGTCCTGTGCTGGACGCCGCCTCTGCCAGCTTAGGCTCATTTTCGTTCAGTGCCGCACTTGCTTCAGCCAATCCATTCCGGATGGCGCCGAGTCCTTCGCTGCCCTGACCAAGTCCATCCCCCACTGTCTTCACCTGACTGTTCAGGGTAAACTCCGTAAGCTCATCGCCCGCAGGCCGGCTCAAGCTTCTGACGCTGGCAACGCCGTCCACCTCCGTAATAGCGCGAGAGATTTTCTCGGCAAGCGTCATATATTCCGCAGAGTCCATCTCTTCATCGTTGCGAATAACCAGCTTGGTCGGAAGGGTCTCCCCTGGCTCGAAGCTCTCGGAAATAATATTATAGGCTTTGACCGATTCAAATTGCTCTCCGATTTCCTCCATGCTGTTGAAGGATACATTTCCCGAATAGGTAAAGAGGAAGGGTACCGTAACAGCGGCCACAATCAGCAGCGCTGCCCATGGACGCTTCAGGGAGAACCTGCCGATAGCCCCCCAGAACCGGTTCTCCTTGTGCTCCAGCGATTTGTTAAGCGGCCAGAACAGCTTGCTGCCCAGCACAGCCATAAAGAACGGAACAATCGTAATCAGCGCCAGCAGCATGACTGCGATTCCGACTGCAACCGCTACTGCCGAACGATACAATACAAACTGGGAGAACCCGATCGCCGAGAAGCCGACCAGTACGGCTAAGCCAGAGAAGAATACGGTTTTACCCGCTTTTTTGTAGGTCTGAACGATCGCTTCCCACTTATCCGCTGCTGTCTGGAGCTCCTCCTTGAACCGGCTGATCAGCAAAATGCAATAATCCGTCCCGATGCCGAACATAACGGCAACCATAAAGATTTGTGTATAGGTTGAGATTGGGAAGTCAAAGCGGTCCACCAGGAACGACACAATGGACTGGGATACAACATAACTAAGTCCCACGGTAAGAAGCGGAACAAATGGAGCGATCGCCGACCGGAATACAACAACCAGAATCAGCAGGATAAAGATGACGGTGAAATATTCCGATTTCTTCAAGCCTTGCTCCGAGCTGTCGATCATATCTCCATTAATCTGCTCTTCACCCGTCATGTAATGTTCAACCGATACCTGATCAAGCACCTCTCGGATGCCTTGCTCGAGCTCCTTGATCGTACGGTCACCGGGCTGAACACTAAGCGAGGTCAGCAGGGTCGCACCGTCTTTCGAGATCATCTTGTCTGCCGCCTCCGGCGTAGAGAAGGGATCCGTAATGCTGCTGATGCTCAGCTCGTTCATGTTCGTTCTGAGCTCATCCAGCGCTTGCTGGATCTCTTGTCTTTCTCCGTCACTTATGCCTTGTTCCTTATGGAATACAAGCGCAATTTGCAGCTCCTTGCCGCCTCCATCTGCATCGGAGATCTCCTTCAAAATCGAGGACGCAGTGGAGGAGGAATAACCCTCAGGCACAGTAATATCTCCTTTTTCCCGTACCAGCTCCCCCATCGACGGCGCAGTAAAGATAAGCACAGCAGCTATAACCAGCCACAGTGCCACGATTCCCCATCTAGCTCTCAGAATGAATCTCAAGATTCTCCACTCCCTTTTTCCATCATGTTCGCCAGCTTCTCAAACGTTTGGATGAAGCCTTCAATTTCGTCCTTACTGTAGTGAACCATATACGCCGAAATGACATCAAGAATTTGCTTTCGGGTTCGGGAATGCAGTTCCTTCCCATACTCCGCCAAAGATAAATATACGATCCTTCGGTCGCTCTCATCCCTGTTCCGCTTCAAAATTTCCCGATCTGTCAAACGCGTCGTAATTGCCGTTATCGAGCTTTTGCCAACAGAGAATACATCCGCTAACTCCGTCGAAGTCACTTCACCTCTGGTTGCGATGTAATCAATAAGCTGGTACTGCTCCAAGGTCAGTTCATCTTCAAGACTGTTCCTCAGTTCATTGTACATCCGCTTGGTAACCTTAAAGAATGCGGCCATATAACGCTCATATACGATTCGTGATTCCAGATTCACCTCTATTCACCCCCGGTCTGTTCCTGCACCAACAAGTTCGATCATAGAACTATTCGACAATAAAACTATATGGCGATTTTTTCTCAAAGTCAAACAGCCAACAAAAAATCCTCCCCAAGCGTCGTACTCAGACCTTGAGGAGGATTCTTGTATATTTATTCTTCGGCTTCATACACGCAGCGGAAGAGCTCCGGCTGTCCGGGTGCTGCGAAAAAGCCCGTTACACTAAACCCGATATTCCGGAAAAAGTCGGCTCCCTCCTCATCGGTAACAGCTGTGACTAATTTAGGCTTTTTCAAGACAATCGCTTCTAAAATAAGACCTCTGCCATAGCCTTTCAGCCGATCCTCAGGGCGAATGGCCAGATGCATAATGTCCATGCGTTCCGGAGACAGCATCTCAATGCCGATCAAGCCGATCCATTCTTCCTTGTCCTGATATGCATATAGTTCCGCTTCTCTGCCAGAACGGTAACGGGACCACATCTCTTCCTGCTGCTCCGGGTCGAAGCCTGCTGCAATCTCCATCAATTCCCGAACCGCCGGATCAACCGGCTCGCTGTTAATATGGTTCAGCAAGGGATCTCCTCCTTCTCTCTTCATCCGCTTACGGTTTCTCAATCATCTCGGTTGTACCGTCCTCATGTCCAATAACTACAACATCCGCAATATTCACGAATAATCCGTGATCGACCACGCCGGTCAGTTGCTTAAGCTCCGCGTCCAGAGTTCCCGGATCCTTAATCACCCCGAACGAAGCATCAACGATATAATTTCCGTTATCGGTCATATAAAGCCCGCCGTCACGGGTACGCATTTGGAACTCAATATCGTAGCGGCTTTTAAGCTGGACAAGGGTCCATTCATAACAGAATGGAACAATCTCAATCGGCAGCTTGAAGGCGCCAAGATGCGGAACCAGCTTGCCCGGATCGGCAATGACAATAAACTTGTCACTGTTGATGGCGACCAGCTTCTCCCGAAGCAATGCTCCGCCTCCGCCCTTGATCAAAGCCAGGGCAGGATCGACCTCATCCGCACCATCAATGGCAAGATCCAGCTTGCTCACATCCGCTGCTTTAATGAGCGGAATCCGGTATTTCTCCGCCAGCTCCTCCGATGCCTTCGAGGTCGCAATGGCCTGGATCTTAAGCCCTTCTGCTACCCGTTGGCCAATTCGTTCAATCACATAGTATGCAGTAGAGCCTGTCCCCAAACCAACAAGCATTCCTTCCTGAACCCATTCTGCGGCTTTATATCCAGCTGCCTGCTTTGCATTCATCTTCCCGGTTCCCTCCTGCAAGTCTTATTACACCTTATGCTATCTTAACAAAAACCAACCTAAAAAAGAACAGTACATTCCATCGCGAATGCGATATTCATGCACTGTCCCCTGGTTTACTCTCCACCTATAGCAGCCTTGATCCCTGCGTACGAGACATCTTCCACCAACTGCCCATTGACGAATACCGTCGGGGTTCCGCCAACCTCGTGAGCATCTGCAATCCGTATGTCCTTCTCAATCTGCGGCAGATATTTCGCTTCATCCAGTTCCTGCGTAAACCGCTCCAGGTCTGCCTTCGGAATCTCATCAGCCACCAGCCCAATGATAAATTCCCGATTCGCCCATTCCTCATCCTTCTTCCCCTGATGCTCCATCATCAGGTTGAAGTAGGTCCAAAAGTAGGAGGGATCCTGTTGATACAAGGTTTCTCCCGCCAAAGCGGCCAATGTGGAGTCCGGTGCCAAAAATGGCAGGTCGATATAATAATAGACTGCTTGTCCGCCATCAATATAGTTCTCTTTAAGCGGAGTCAACACTTCATCCTTCCACCGTTTGCAGGCAGGACATTTATAATCCGCAAACTCGATGATCTGAATCGGCGCATCCGGATCGCCGAGATAAGGCTGGTTGTCAAGATCAAAGCCCTTTGAGCTGCCCACCTTCTCGGTAGCGCCAAGGTCGGGAGACACAGCCTTTGGCTCCTCCCTTTTTACCGAGCATGCGGTTAAGACTACAACTGCAAGCAGCAGTACAGCCATCCTTTTCAAAGTGAATTCTATCCCGGTCACATCATTTCCCTCCATGTAATGTAGTGGCCCAATATTAGGAAATAAATGGAGAGGATGTCAAGGAAAAAGATCACCATAGACCGGTCATTCCTCGAAGCTCAGGGCTGATGGGCAGACTTCCGCATAATCTGTTGTTTTCTGCCTGATTCCCCGGCGCCAGCTTCCGGTTTGACGAGGGTTAACAGAAGAATCACACCGATCAGTGATACTGTTCCTACGGCGGTGAATAAGGCAATATGCCCGGAACCTATCAATAAGGAGATGACCGGGGGCCCCAGAGATACGCCGATAAATCGCATGCTGCTGTAAATGGAAGTGATGGAGCCGCGAAGCTTCTTTTCAATTCCTTCCGTAATGAGAGCATCCGAGCTGGGCAAGACGATCCCGATGCCGACGCCGCACAGAATCAGACAGGCAATGACATAGTAAATATTATTGAACAGGCTGATTCCGAACAAAGAACCCGTGGCCAGAACAAGTCCGCCTACCCCGCACCACTTCATTAGCAGCTTGTTTTTGCCGATCTTTTTCCCTGTTAAATATGAGGCCAGGCACAGGGCGGCCAAAGGGATGGCCAGAACAAGCCCCTTGAGAATGCCTTCGAGTCCATGCTTTTTCTCTAATTGGTCTGATAAATAGAACAAGACGCCAAACAGCAGGAACATACAGATTCCACCGATGGCAAATATGGCATACAACCATCTTCCCTTTTCCTTAAAGACCTTTTTAAGGGAACTAACAAATTCCCGCAGCGGTTGTCCCGAGTCCTTCCGTTCAGGCTCATGTACTAGAAATAAAACAAGCAACAGCGATAGCACGCACAAAATCGGAATGGACAAAAAGGGAACATACCACGCCCAAGCCCCGAGCAACGCCCCCAGAATCGGACTAATGACTTTACCGAAGGTGTTGGATGTCTCGATAATTCCCAAGCTATGACTAACCTCATCGTCATTATCGAACATATCGCCGACCAGAGGAAGTACGATGGGAAAAGCGCCACCCGCTCCGATTCCTTGAAGCACACGTCCCCCCAGCACAATCCAGTAGACGGACGCCCCATCGCCGATCCAGGATGCAACCCCTGCAACCCCGCCTCCAATACCCGCAACAATCAGACTGGGGATAATCACTTTTTTTCTTCCCCATTTGTCCGAGAAATAGCCTGCGATTGGAATAAGCAGGATCGCAACAACGGCATAGGCCGTAATTAGAAAGCTAACCTGTAAAGAGGATATATGAATTTCCTTGGCAATCTGCGGCAAGATCGGAATAAGCATGGAATTGCCCAAGGTCATGATCAATGGAATCGAGGCCAGTGCCGCCAAGTCCCCGGTTTTCTTGTTCTTCAATTTATGTACCACCCTTCATCGCTTAGGAACGAATCCATCAGAGTTAGTGTGGATGGTACAGCATAAAATATTCCCGGGATTTCTTACATACGGTAAAGCTGCTCGCCGGCCTCCTTCACGAATCTGCTTGGTTCCCCTAAAGAGTAGATATGCAGCAGATGCATCGCTCGGGTACAGGCCGTATAGAAGAGCTTCCGCTCCGCTTCTCTCGTATAACTGTTATTAGACCCGTTATAAATCAGAACCGCATCAAATTCTACTCCCTTTGCCAAGTAAGCGGGAATAATATGGATCCCCTTTTCAAAGGACAGGGTCGTCTTCTTGATCAGCTTGACGGGCACACCAGCAGCAAGCGCAGCAAAGGCCTGTTCGCTCTCTTCAACCGTTTTGCAAATAACGGCAATGGTTTCATAGCCCTCTCCCCGAAGTTGCTCGATCTTCAACAGCAATTGTCTGTGCAAGTCTTCAAGATTATTTACAAGCTTGACTACCGGCAGTTCACCTTCCCGGTTAAACGGAATAATCTGATCCCCGCCAGGAATCATCGCACGGGTAAAATCAACGATCTGCCGGGTTGAACGGTAGCTTCGCAGCAGCGTGATCGACTCGCTGCCTTCCTCGCCATACAGCTCCTTCAGGGTTGCCGTGCCCTGCAGTACAGATGCATGGGCATAGATGGCCTGATTCAAATCCCCTAGCGCCGTAAATCTTGCCCTAGGGAACAGCCGCTTCAGAAAATGCAGCTGAAAGGGCGAATAATCCTGTGCTTCATCAATAATGACATGCCGAATCGAGGTATTCGAACGGAAGCCCAGAAGCATCTCCCTGAGATACAGATATGGAGTGGCATCCTCATAAAACAGCTCGCCATTTCCTATCTTTTGCAAAGTTAGCCTGGAAATATCCTCCCAGCCCTTCGGAAGCGGTTCCGGACTAAGCGTTGCCATTAACTCGGGCTTTTGAAATAACTGGCGGTACAAGCGGTTCACATCCACAAAACGAAGGGATTTAACCCATCTGCGAAGCGGCTTCATTCGGTCGCTGATAATCATCTTCGCGAGGATCGTCTTCTCGTCCTCATAATCGCTGAAGGATTGACCGCGCCGTCCCTGCTTGCGCCGCATCCGCTGAAAGGAGCGCTGATATTCATCCTTGTCCAGCAGTTGAATCTGCTCTTCCACCCAAGGCTCCTTCTGCTCCTGCTTGCCGAATGCGGCGAGCTCCTTAAGCAGCCATTCCTTCAGCAATTCGCAACGGTTTGCAAGACGAATGGAAGGATCAAAGGCGTAAAAAGCCGTTGCAATAGCTGCCGCGCTAACCACTTCTTTGCCTTGAAAGCGAAGCGGCTTGAACAGCATCTGCTCACGCTCCAGGAGCTGCTTGTACCGGTTGACCGCCTCGAGAAAGTGTACGGAGGACTTATACTGAATGCCTTCAACACGCGCTGCATAATCCGCATCGGCTGAATTAGACAGCACATATTCAATTTGAATGAACGGGTCCTCCAGTTGAACCTCCCTGCCGATCCGGTGTTCGAGGTACTCCTGAAAGGTCGTTTGCAGCATATTATCTTCTCCCAGCTCCGGAAGCACCGTGGAGACATAGCTGTTAAACATCGGGTTCGGGGAAAATAGCAGCATTTGATCCGCAGTCAGACTTCCCCTGTGCTTATAAAGCAAGTAAGCCACTCGCTGCAAGGCCGCGGAGGTTTTACCGCTGCCTGCGGCGCCCTGGACGATCAGCATGCGGGTTTTGTCATTGCGAATAATCCTGTTCTGCTCGCTTTGGATCGTTGCGACAATGCTCTTCATTTGCGCGTCCGAGCTGCGTCCAAGCACTTCCTGAAGCAGTTCGTCACCGATCGTAACGCCCGTATCAAACATCACTCTTAACCGGCTGTCACGAATAACAAACTGCCGCTTAAGGGACATCGTTCCTTCAATCCGTCCCGAGGGAGTCTGGTAAGAGGCCGGGCCAGGAACACTGTCATAGTATAAGTTCGAGATTGGCGCCCGCCAGTCATAAATCAAAAAATGCTCGCCACCGTCTTCGAGAAGAGAGGCAATGCCAAGATAAATAGCTTCCGGAGCGTCTCCTTCCTCGGCAAAGTCAATTCGACCAAAATAAGGGGATTGCTTCAGCTTTCTCATCTTCCCCAATGCGGCTGAGGCATGCTGATGACTCTTCTCGCGTTCGGACAAGACCTGGGACTGCTGCCGCAGACTTGTCGAGGTCTCCCCGACATCATCGGCCTCGCTGAAGTTCACGGTTACCTCGTCCCAGAAATCCTTCCGCATCTCCACAACATCGCCGCGAACCGAGCCAACTTCCTGTTCCAGTGTTGCTATCCTTGAAGTAATTACACCATGCACTCGTTCTACTCTCTGCTGTTCCTCAAGCCAAGCTTGATCCTGAACGTTCATTTAATCACCCCGTTGTAGAAATTATTAGTTGAATTATGATTTGTACGCCGGGGCAACGTGTGAAGTGTTCTTACGATCGCTGTTGTTCGCGGATTTCTCTGATTGAAATAAACCATTATAAGGTAGAATTCCACTCGCAAAGGCGAACGCTATCGCTTTATGCTTCCGAAGTAGCTTTCTTACAGAAAGCTTTTAACACTTCACACTTATGCCCTTTCTACGTAGCTTTTATAGTTCAACTTATATAATATAGTCGATCTATACACGATGATCCTGCTAGAGCAGGATCAGGTAATAGGCGCAAAAAACTTAATTAACCTCTCCGGCTGAGCGATGGTCTGCCAACCGGTTTAATCTTTCCAACTGATATCCATACTCATACATTTCCGCGGAGACGATCGTAAGCCGCAGGAAATCCTCTTGCTGTCCTTCATATTTGTCCAGTAATCCGCGTAAAAATCGGTCGTTATCCTGTTCAAATTTTTCGCCTTCAAGCAGGTTCGGCTTCAGCTTATCATCAAACTTCAACATAATATGCTCATGAAATTTGATCAAGCGCTCCAGATGCGCATCAAAGTCTTGATTAATCTCCGGAGTACGCTGCGCCTGAAAATAATGACTCTCCACCGCATCCAGTACATTGTAGCCTTTTCTCAAGGTTCTAAGCATCTGCTTGTACACCACGAGCTGCCGGCTATCCTTGAACTTCGGACTCTTTAGCTTCTTTTGATCCTCTTCCATCAGCTTGTATTTGTCAGCAAGTGAATTAATCCGATCCTCCAGCGAGCGCTTCTCACTGCGAAACACCGTCTCCTTAATCTCGTCAGACACGGCAGTCCGCAGCAGCAATGACAGATGATCAAAGGTCTCACGAATCTGATGGGTGTATTGGACGTGCGGCTTGGGCGGAAACACCAGCAGATTAATAATAAACGCGGAGACAATGCCGATCAGACTGAGGGCGAAACGGTTCAGAGCAAATTCCCATTGCCCGGAGGCTTCCATCACGGCGATAACGGTAACCAGCGTGATGCCGATCGTCTCTCCCATTTTCAACTGCAAACAGATCATAATGACAATGATGCACACCAGCCCCACCGCAATGGGCTCATTGGAGAAAATCATGCCGCCAAGCATCGCAAGGACAGCCCCCAGGGTATTCGTCTGAAGCTGGTCCATCAAATATCTCCAGGATTTATAGATAGAAGGCTGCATTGCAAATATGGCAGCAACGGCCGCGATGACCGGTGAAGATAACTGGAACCAGCTCACCACATATAGAGCAAGGGTCACGGCCAAACCCGTTTTCAGCATTCTGGCACCAAATGTCACATCTCATTCCTCCTGTTGTTTACAGTCCAAGCTCCTTGTTATTTTTACCCGAAATGATAAGAAACAGCTCATTATGGTCAACACTAAGAGATGAAACCCAATCATTCTAACTGAAGAGGTGAAGAAAGTCCATGAATTTACTAGGCAAACTGACACTACTGTCCATCGTGACTCTCAGTCTCGCCGCTGCTCCCGCCGCGGTACAGGTATCCGCTTCAGGCGAATGGAAGCCCGCCGCCGAGACTGGTCAGGACGGCAAGAAGCAGGAGCATCATCACAAGCACGGTCATCACCGTCCGGTTCACGGAGGACATATTGTGAAGGACACCGCCGATTTGCTCGGGATCAAGCCGCAAGCGCTGGTGGAAGAGCTTAAGCAAGGCAAGACGCTGCTTGAGATCGTTCAGTCGAGCAAAGGGTGGACCGAGGAGCAATATGTCCAGAAGCTAACCGAATCGGCTAACAGTCATATGGCCAAGGCTCAGGCCGAAGGCAGGCTCAGTGCCGAGGACGCGGCACGCATGAAAGAACGCCTCCCAGGCAAGCTTAAGCGGATCATTAACCGAACCTGGAATCAAACTGCACCCGGCCACCCTGCTCTGGACTACAAGCAAAACCAGATCAACTGGGCAGAGCCGCAGCAGAAATAGAACAACACAAAAGGAGCTCCTCCGCAGTTCTCGGGGGAGCTCCTGCTATCATCGCAGAGTACACCTCATCACTTAGGTCGTTCCGTTGTCCTGTTCAGGAGGTGGAGACGCCTTCCTGGACAGTAACCGGCGCTCAGGAACATTTATCGGCACTTCCAGAATATCAAGCAGGAACATGAAGATCGGTACCCCGACAATCAATCCCCACACCCCGAAGAAATGCTCTGACACCAGCAGGATCATAAAGGTATAAAAGATTGGCAGATGAGTTTTGTTTGACATAAATTTCGGGTTTAATATATAGGCTTCAACTGCATGAACGACTGCGATCATGATCAGAACATAGACGATTTTAATCAGTCCGCCAATCTTGAAGGCAATGGCACATAACGGAATTAATGAAATAACGACCCCCATAACCGGGATAAGGCCCAACAGGAAGATCATAATCGCCAATGCGATCAGATTCGGGAATCCGAAAATCCATAGGAATGTAGTGGAGAGCGCTGCATTAACAAGCGCAATCAGGAATTGAACCTCGATGACCTTCCCGAAGGAATGCACGAACTTTTTCCCGAAATACTCCAATTCAAGGAACAATCCGGACAGGCGGCTTTCTTTGAACTTTGCCGTAAAATTCGTAACCTTCTCCTTCTCCAGAAGCAGAAACAAGCTTAGAATAATGGCGACGAACAGATTAAGACTCCATTCCCCGATATTAGTCAATGTACTGAGAAGGAAGGTAAAGCCTTTATCAATATAAGAGGACAAGTCGATATCTTTTAAAGAATCTACAAGGAAATTAAGCAGAATATTATCCGGCAGATTGGTCGGGGGATTGTCGTAGAATGAAATGACCTGATTGACCAGATCAGTCAGCTCTGCAATGAATACAGGCAAGTAATAGTATATGGCCGTAACAAGAAGCGAAATCATAATGGCGTAAATAAGCAACACGACGATAACCGAATTAATCTTGAATATTCGGTTTACATTACGAACAGTAAAATTATGTAGACGGTTGATCAGGTAAGTCAGGATAAACGTAATCAGAAACAGATTGAGCATGCTGCGGGAATAGTACAGGACAATGATGGCAAATACCAGCGCGATCACTCGGCGAAAGCCCGGCATCTGGAATAACTCTCTGAAGAAGGCCATTAAGAACAACTCGCTTCCTTGTCAAACTTTTGCTTGATTGCTGCCTACTAAATCATCTTACGCGAGCCGGCTTCATAAAAGCAAGCAAGACCGCTTATTTTTCCTTGGATCTGTTAAAAATTCTCTCCATCCGATTCAATGCGTTAAAGCTTCACCCTTGCTTCACTGGGCCGCATGTTCTTGCCATCCTATGCACAAAAGACTATAATCTCGAATAAATTACGTAATGAGCACAGCAATAATGACCATGACGGAGAAAAGTACGCAGATGCGTCCAGACAGGGACGGCGGTGCCGCAGACTGAGAGCACCCCGGATGGAGCCGCACTGCCGAAGTTCGCTCCCGAGTCGAGCCCTGAACGGCCATATCGGTCCATTAGGGAGCTCCGGCAACACGCCGTTATCGTGTTTTGAGCTGAGTAACTGAAAGGTTGTCTAACAAGGGTGGTACCGCGGTAATCCCGTCCCTTGAGAGACAGCCTTTTTTTGTACATCGGCGCACTACTACATGCAAAGGGGATAGGAGCAATGGCAGAAGCGTTGGATCAACTGCGGGAGCAGCTGAACGGAATCAATTACGAATTACTGAGACTGCTCAATGAAAGAGCAAGCATTGTTCGGGAAATCGGAGAGATCAAAGAAAAGCAGGGCGTGCCGAAATTCGATCCTGTACGGGAGCGGGCTATGCTGGAAGAACTGACCCGGGTTAACCCCGGTCCGTTCAAGGATGCCGAGATTAGGCATCTCTTTAAGGAAATCTTCAAGGCGTCGCTGAACCTTCAGGAGGAGGACCATAAGCAGCAATTGCTGGTTAGCCGCAAGAAGCAGCCACAAAGTACAGTTATCAATTTGCAAGGAACTCTTATTGGAGGCGACACACAGGTTATGGTCGCAGGTCCTTGCTCGGTGGAATCCTATGACCAGCTTCGCACGGTCGCGGCTGCCTTGAAGCAGGCAGGCATCAAGGTCATGCGCGGCGGAGCATTCAAGCCGAGAACCTCCCCATATGACTTCCAGGGGCTGGGGGTGGAGGGACTTAAAATGCTGAAGGAAGTGGCTGATGAGTTCGGGCTTGTCACGATCAGTGAGATTGTGCACCCGGACCATATGGAACTGGCAGAACAATATATTGATGTTATTCAGATCGGCGCAAGAAACATGCAGAACTTCGAGCTGCTTAAGGCAGCCGGAGAAGCCAAAATCCCCGTTCTGCTTAAACGGGGAATTGCAGCTACACTGGAAGAATTCGTTCACGCCGCTGAATATATCGTCGTGAAGGGGAATTCGGAGGTCATGCTGATTGAGCGCGGCATCCGCACTTACGAGAAGTGGACACGAAACACGCTGGATATCTCCGCCGTACCGCTGCTCAAGCAGGAGACCCATCTGCCGGTGATGGTTGATATTAGTCATTCCACCGGGCGAAAGGATATCCTCCTGCCATGTGCGAGAGCGGCTCTTGCAGCGGGCGCGGACGGCATTATGGTCGAGGTGCACCCCGACCCGCAGACTGCGTTGTCCGATGCCGCACAGCAGCTGGATATTCCCCAGTTTGAGCAGTTATGGAGCGGGATACTCAATTCTGGGCTTTTCCATCAATAAAGATTATCTAAAAGGTCTTACACATACCGGCTTGGCTACTTCAGCAGATTGGCCTGTAAACGTCAGCTTGCCGCTGGCAGGGTCAACGCGGAATAAAGTCAGATTGTTGCTGTCCCGGTTGGCGCAGATCAGATAATCGCCCTCCGGTGTCAGCGCAAAATGACGAGGATGCCCGCCTTCTGTGGATACATGCTGAACGAAGGACAATGCCCCGCTGGCCGGTTCAATGGCAAATTGGACAATACTGTCATGACCGCGGTTGGACCCGTAAAGATAACGTCCATCGTTAGACACTGCAATCTCGGCGGTCGTATTTTCACCCGTATAGCTGTCCGGCAAGGAGGATACTGTATTCACAGGAGTCAGCTTACCAGTCTCTGCTTCATACTCATAAGTGGTAATCGAGTTGCCTACCTCGTTAATGGAATACACATGCAGCCCGTCGGGATGATAGGCCAGATGTCTTGGCCCTGATCCGGGGGGAGTTACGGCATCGTAAGCGGGAGACAGCTTGCCCTCCGCAACATCGACGGCATAGCTGCGCACCCGGTCCAGCCCTAGATCCGCTACCAGCAGGAAGCGATTATCCGGACTGAATTTGGCAGAATGAGGGTGAGGGCGGTCCTGACGGACAGGATCGGCTCCTTGCCCCTCATGCTGCTGTTCATCAGTCAGTCTGCCTGTACCTGACAATCTGATCAGCCCGACATTTCCTCCGTGATATCCCGAGACCGCCGCATACTGGCCGGAAGGGTCAATCTCGATATGTGAGGTCGAGGGCTTGAGCGTCTTGATTCGGGCCAATTCTGCAAGCTTGCCGGTTTCGGTATCGATCCGGAAGGGCACAATCTCACCGATCCGCTCTCCATTCTCGGTTGTTTCGGAAATGGCATAAGCAAGACCTCTTGTCTCATCCAATCCGACAAAGGTCGGGTTCTTCATACCGGACACCGCATCCAGACGGGTTAACGTCTCCTGTTCTTTATCCAGTTCGTATACATATACTCCGTTTTGCTCGGGGTCGGCATAGGAGCCAACGATAAGCAAGGTTCGATTTGGACTTGATTTCATGCTGATAATTTCCTCCTTCTGCACTCCTTATTCAATCTCTATTTTTTCGTATATTCCTTGAAAAGTCCAGCAATCCTTCCTTGAATAGCTAAAATTTAAAATTGCACCCCTACACAAATCCAGAAAAATATGTTATACTGCAAGCGCTTCCACAACATCTTCTAAAGGGGGAATTTGGAATGATGAATGTCGGACAGGAGAAGAATCATGTGTTCGATGTGTACGAGGATTTAGAGCCGCACGACACGTATTTCTTCAAGATTGGAGTCCAGGGATTGGTATGCTTCCACGGCAGATATTACAGCATAAAAAAGAGATTCTCCGCGGAACAAGTCTCCAAGCTCATCGCAGACCCTTCGTTTTACCGCATCAGCAGCAGCTGCTATGTGAATCTCTCCAAAATCTCCGAGATCCGGGAGAATGAGATTCTGTTCCGGGATCAAATTCACGGAATCAAAACCTTGCAGGTTCCAAGACGTAATCTGGAAGAGATCAAACGGCTGATTCCTGCTTAAACAAGCGGGCAAATAATCTGAAAGAAGCAGCCCGTCGGCACTTATTGCAAGTGCTGCATCAGGCTGCTTCTTTTAGTTTGCCATTAAATCGGCTTCACATAGAAGCGGGATGTCTCTTCCCAAATCTCCCCCGCTTTGAGACTGAAGAGACCTATCTCCTCGGCAGGCAAATCCACATTCGGGGCATTCACCAGGTTCACATGCGGCTCAGGACAAAAGAATCCGCCTGCTGCTCCGCTATTCCAAACCATCCACTGCTTGTATGACGTTCCCACATCATATACCAGCACGGCGCCTTCTTTGCGGTCCGTCAGCTCCATCCGGTTCCGTCCATTCTGAGGTGCGGCTGTGTAGTGATTATCCATCGCAGCGAAGAACGGGCTAATACCTTCTCCTTGCAGCAACAGTTCCTCCTTGCTTAGCTCCTGGAACTCACCGGTCGGCAGCATCCGGTCATTCAAAGCCCATCTCTTTCCGATCGTCAGTTTCGCAGTACAATCTTCGGACGAGCTTCCTTGTGCGAACGGTACATTAACAGCTGTATGGAAGGCGAGCAGGCAGGGCATCTCCTCCTCCCCATTGTTCTTCACGAACAGATGCTGACGAAGTCCATCGGCTCCCAAGGAATAGGTCAGCTTGACCGTAAAACGAAATGGCAAGTATTGATAAATGGCATGCTGTTCATCAACGTCTATTTTTACCGTTACGAAGCTCTCGTGGCCGGCAACTCCGAATTCTTCAACCTCCCAGGCTGCCGTGTGCAGGAAACCGTGCAGATGGTTGCCTGTCGCCGGCTCATTCACCGGGAAATTCAGAACCTTCCCCTTCCAAGGGAAGCGGCCGTCTTCATACCGATTGGGCGGGAACAGCACCGGAATTCCGTGCACGCCAGGATTGCTCTTGAAGCTCTCCATTTCCGACTCCGCCGGCTCCCGCAAAAAGCGGTAACCGCTTTCGTTATCGCGGAAAGCAATCAGATTGCCTCCCACATGCGCCAACATGATCGCCTCATATTTCCCCGCCTGAAGCCCGATCGCCGGCTCCCCATGAAATACCGTTTCATAAGCTTTGAACTGCGTCATTATTTGATCTCCCTTCGCCACATTCCTAATCCTTAATAGGACAGACAGACTGTTCTGGTACGCATTATATCAAATCCGGGCTCCCTTCGTCACCGGCACAGGTTATGAAAATCCGGATTGCATACATAAAAAACCTACATTTCTGCATACTTCAAATATTCACTAAAGAAATGGAGTGTCTATATCAATGAACAGCAGTCGCATGAAAACAACCGCTCTTTGCCTGCTTCTATTTCTGCTTACGGGGATATTGAACGCCTGTGGAGATGCCTCGAATGGTTACACTGCACAGTCGCTCCGATCTCAAGACAGCTCCTCCCTGCGCGAGGCACACAACACCCAGAATACCTGGCTGCAAATGAACCAATTGGCCGATTCGATGAATCTGCGGCTTGTCAGCCGGAAGAACCTGATTCAGATGGGCTACACGGATCCGATCTTCGAGGTGGCAGCCGGAAGCAAGGAGGCCTTGTCCTTCGGCAAGCAAGTGATGCTCCCTGATGCTCCCATCCGGCACGACGGCTGGGTGTACATCAGCCCGCGATCTGCGGAAGCCTTGCTGCAGACCTCGATTCAGCGGGATGAAGCGACCGGCAAGGTCTCCGTATCTTCGCTCGAACAGGCCCATGGCGGCTCCGGAGCAACCGAAATTGAGTCAGAGTCAGAGTCCGATACCGGACAAATCCGTATCTTGAGTCTTCCATCGGACCGCAGCGAGATGGTGTCTTATGCCAAGCGGTTTTTAGGTGTTCCTTACGAATTTGGAGCCGCGGATTATTCGACGTCCAAAACCTTTGATTGCTCTTCCTTTACTCAGCATATCTATGACCATTTCGGCGTCGATCTCCCCCGCCTCGCCCGGGATCAGGCCCAAAGGGGCTCTGCCGTATCCCGAAGCAGTCTTAAGGCAGGGGATCTGATCTTCTTCACCGTTCCCGGACGATTCTCCAGCGACAAAATCCCCGGTCATGTCGGCATGTACATCGGAGACGGAAAATTCATTCATACCTGGGGAGATCCCGGCGTTCAGATCAGCCCGCTGGATTCGGGATACTGGAACGAACAAATATTGTCCATGCGCCGAATCTAGCTATCAAGTCTCTATAAGGATACCGCTGGGCCGCTCTGGCATTGAATGCCGGGCGGCTATCCCTGCTTTGTGCGCAAATTTCACATTCATGCTCATCCACAGTATAATTAAAGCTAGTTAAATACATATACAAGGAGACCGAATGATCGATGGATGAACTGAAAAAAGCCTATGAGATTCTGGGCCTTCCCGAGAGCGCTTCCCGGGAGGAATTGGACCGTGAATTTGATATTCTGATCCGCAAATCCCGCTCCCGCAAGCCTGCTCAGAATACTGCCGAGAACCAACCGGATGAATACGAGCTGAAGCTGAAGGCATACAGAACGATTGTCGACTATGAAGAGAAGAAAAAGATCGAAGAGCTTAGCCGCGAGCGTTACTCCAAATGGGGCAGATTTGCCGGCACCGCAGAAAAAAGCAATGATTTTTTCAGAATTCATAAGACCAAAATCATAATCGGAATCATCTCAGTTATCGTTGTTATTGTTGGAATTACGGCCATTATGAACAACTTGGAGGAGAAACGCCGAATCGCGGCTCTTCCCCCGCTCGATTTATCCGTCATGTTCCTTGGCACCTTCATGGCTGATGACAGCAAAGGCGGGGATAATGCGCTAGAGGATGCCTTCACAGCAACGATGCCGGATTGGCAGCGTACAGAGGTGGAGCTCGTCTATCTGCCTTCGCAAGAGGCAGATGTGATCGGGTCCCAGGATATCGCATTTCAGCAGAAAGCGATGGCCCTGCTCTCAACGGAGCGTCCAGACGTATATATTGTTGATGAGAACGCATTAGACTGGCTGATGAACAGCGGCCTGTTTATGAACCTGGACGAAGACGCGAACGGTGAACTCAAGCCGCTGTTAAAAGAGGACTCCATCGTTACGGGGAGATCTGAAGAGGATACTGAGGATCACATCTACGGCATTCGGGTAAAGGATAGCGAACTGGCCAAGCAGCTTCCGCTGTATCTGCCAGATATGATTGTGACGGTCCGGATCGACTCCGAGAACAAAGACAAGGCTGTTGAGTTGATTAAACGTTATCTGGAGACGACTCCTGCCTCGGAATAAAGCTAGTTCAGGCGCCTACGGCGCCTGTTTTTATAGACGAAGAAAAGAATTGAATTTAGGGAACGCTTCCATTACAATAAGACTATGAACGCGCGTTTATAAGAGGTGAACAGCATTGCGCAGCGAAGATATTGCAAAATTAGCCGGGGTATCCCGCAGCACGGTATCCCGGGTCATCAACAACTACGCCAACGTGCCCGAGGCGACAAAAGCGAAGGTGCTGCGTATAATCGAGCAGTATCAGTATGAGCCGAACAGCTTCGCCAGAGCCCTCGCCGGCAAGCGGACAGACACGATTGGCCTGTTCGCCATTAGTATGAATGAACGGGAAAATGCAAGCCGAATCTATCAGAACAGCTACTTCGGCCCGATCGTCGATCTGGTGGTCGATACGGCAAACTCCCTGGGCTACTATGTACTCATTCATACCGTTTACTCTCCCGGTGATTTTCAAAAAATCAAGCAGGCTTACCAACAGAAACGGATCGACGGCGGCATTCTTGTCGGCACCCAGAAGGATAGTGAGCTGGTCCGTGAGATGGTTGGCCAAGAGGCTCCTCTTGTCCTGATCGATTACGATATCTCGGAGATTATGGCTGAACGCTTGAACAAGAATCACTTGGCCGTCATTAACTCTATGGACTATGAGGGCACAGTTCATGCTATTGAGTATTTGATCGAGCTTGGCCACCGGAGCATCGGCATCATGAAGGGAAGAATGAGTACTTTTTCTGGCAGAGAGCGCTACGTTGCCTATGAAGATACGTTGCGCAAGCACGGGCTGCCGCTTCAGGAGGAATTCATTCTTGAAGGGGATTTCTTGAAGGAAACCGCCTACCAAGAGGCCGAGCGGCTTGCGGTGAGCGGGATATGGCCTACCGCCCTGTTCTGCTGTAACGATGATATGGCGATTTCAGCGATGGAAGCCTTCACAGCGCATGGCATCCGAATCCCCGATGATCTGTCTGTGGTCGGATTTGACGATGTTGAGCTTGCCGGCCGCATGAATCCCAAGCTTACCTCGGTCAAGCTGCCGATTCATGAAATGGCGACGGCTGCTGTAGAAAAGGTCATTGCTCTGTGCAACGCGGAGGAATCGGCGTTCAGCACGCTGAGCTTCCCTACTGCCCTGATCGTCAGGGAATCCTGCAGAGAGCTTAAGGAGCGCGAGTAACCGCATCACAACAGGTTTCACTCACCTTGCCCTTTCGGGGGCAATCTTTTCCGTCTATTATAAACGCGCGTTCACAAAAAGAAGGGAGAGTATTTTGATGAAATACGGTAATTTTGATGATGTCCGTAAAGAGTATGTAATCAACACGCCGAAAACACCTTACCCTTGGATCAATTATCTGGGCAACGAGCAATTTTTCGGGCTGATCTCCAATACAGCCGGCGGATACACCTTTTATCGCGACGCACGCCTGCGCCGCCTTACCCGCTACCGCTATAATAATATTCCGCTTGATACCGGCGGCCGTTATTACTATTTGCGCGACCATGACAACAACGATTTCTGGACACCGGGCTGGATGCCGGTTAAGCGTGAGCTTGACTTCTACGAATGCCGCCACGGGCTGGGATACACCTCTATTACAGGAGAAAGAGGCGGCATCTCTGTCTCGCAATTAGCCTTTATCCCACTTGGATATACGGGCGAGGTTCACCGTTTGACAGTGAAAAATACCAGCTCCGCCAATAAGACTGTCTCCCTCTTCTCTTTTGCCGAGTTCTGTCTCTGGAATGCGCAGGATGACATGACCAACTTCCAACGCAATCTCAGCACGGGTGAGGTTGAAGTCAAGGATTCTGTCATTTACCACAAGACCGAATACCGTGAACGCAGAAACCATTATGCCTTCTACTCGGTGAACCGTGCGATTGACGGCTTCGATACGGACCGCGAGTCCTTTGTAGGCCTGTACAACGGTCTTCATGAGCCTCAAGTGGTTGTTGAAGGCAAAGCCTCGAACTCGGTTGCAAGCGGCTGGTCCCCCATCGGCTCCCATGAAGTAAAGCTGACCCTCGCCCCTGGGGAGGAGCAAAGTCTGGTATTTATCCTTGGCTATGTGGAAGTGCCTGAGGAAGACAAATGGGAAGCGCCAAGTGTGATTAACAAGAAGCCTGCGCAGGCGATGATCGATCAGTTCGCTACCGATGCCGACGTGGATCGTGCGCTTGAAGAGCTGGCTACCTATTGGGACGGTCTGCTGTCCAAGTATCAGATTAACAGCGGCGATGAGAAGCTGAACCGGATGGTTAACATTTGGAACCCGTATCAGTGTATGGTTACGTTCAATATGTCCCGCTCTGCCTCTTATTTCGAATCCGGCATCGGACGGGGAATGGGCTTCCGGGATTCCAACCAGGATCTGCTCGGCTTCGTCCATCAAATTCCGGAGCGTGCAAGAGAACGGATCCTTGATATTGCAGCCACTCAATTTGAAGACGGCAGCGCCTACCACCAGTACCAGCCGTTGACGAAGAAAGGGAATAACGAGGTCGGCAGCGGCTTCAATGATGATCCGCTCTGGCTCGTGCTCGGCACAGCTGCCTATATCAAAGAGACCGGCGATGTCAGCATTCTCGACGAGCAAGTTCCATTTGACAGCAACCCGGACAACACGGCCACACTGTTCGAACATTTGAAGCGTTCTTACTATCATGTCATCCACAATCTCGGACCTCACGGCTTGCCGCTGATCGGCCGCGCCGACTGGAATGACTGTCTGAACCTGAACTGCTTCTCCAAGGAGCCAGGCGAATCGTTCCAGACTACCGAAAATATCGCAGGCGGAACAGCAGAGTCAGTGTTTATCGCCGGTTTGTTCGTCTACGTAAGCCCCGATTTCATCGAAATTTGCCGGATGCGCGGATTGGATCAGGAAGCTGCCGAAGCGAAAAGCCATATGGAGAGCATGCGTGCCATTACGCTGGAGCACGGATTTGATGGGGACTGGTTCCTGCGTGCCTATGATCACTATGGTCAGAAAATCGGCAGCAAAGAAAATGAGGAAGGACAAATTTTCATTGAGCCGCAAGGGATCTGCGTCATGGCCGGCATCGGTGTTGAAGAAGGGTTGGCCGACAAAGCCATGGTCTCTGTAGCCGAGAGACTGGATACCAAGTACGGTATCGTGCTTCAACAGCCTGCCTACTCGAAGTATTACCTGAACCTTGGGGAAATTTCGACGTATCCGCCGGGCTATAAGGAAAATGCCGGTATCTTCTGTCATAACAATCCTTGGATTATGATTGCCGAGACCGTGCTTGGACATGGCGACAGAGCCTTCGAGATTTACTCGAAGATTGCTCCGGCCTATCTTGAGGAGATTAGCGAAGTTCACCGGATGGAGCCGTATGTATACTCTCAGATGATTGCAGGTAAGGATGCGGTTCGTCATGGAGAAGCTAAAAACTCATGGCTGACAGGTACTGCCGCGTGGAACTATGTGGCTATTACACAAGCCATTTTGGGTATTCAGGCTGATTTTACCGGACTCAAGATTGATCCTTGTATTCCTTCCGCTTGGGATGGATATGAAATTACCCGGGTCTACCGCGGCGATACGTACGTGATCAAGATTGAAAATCCGAACCATGTCAGCAAAGGCGTTAAGAGCATGACCGTGGACGGAAAAGAAGTGCAAGGCAATATCATCAAGCCGATTGGCGACGGCGGTGTGCATCAAGTCCTTGTCACGCTCGGATAAGACAGGATTATACACAAATTCCGGACAATTTTCGACGTTGTCCGGGATTTTTTTATGTATCCCCTTTCACAGAACGATGCTATAATCAATGGTAGTTATATCCTAATCTCAAGGAGGCATCATACATATGACATGGTTCAACAGACTCCCTCTAGCTAAGAAGATCCCTGCTGCTTGTTACCTTGTTGCTGCATTGTTTGCCGTACCGGTGCTTGTCGTCTTTGCACTGATCGGCAAGCTCGTAATAGGGTTGATCGTCATTATTATTTTGGCAGCGCTTACCTATCCGCTTACCCGTTACGTCCAAGGCGCCTTGCTCGGCTCCTTCAGCGACATCACCAATGCCTCTGCCAAGATTGCAAAGGGCGACTTTACCAGCCGAATCATGGAGTCGGGCGGCATGGAGGATTTGAACAAAGCTTTTAACAGCATGGTGGACAAGCTCCGCAAAATTTTACAAGAGACTTCCGAGATTACACAAAAGGTTATGGACTCGACCCGCTCCATTGCTGATCGGAGTCAGGAATTAACAAGTGTAATGACCCAGGTGGCCCAGTCCTCCAACGAGTTGGCACTCGGCGCGAATTCAATCTCCGAAGATGTCAGCGGCATGAAAGACTCTATCGGAGAGATTGAAAATAAGGTAAGTAATTATACCCATTCCACAAGAGAGATGAACAACCGCTCAATCGATATGCTGGAGCTTGTAGAAAAAGGGCGTGAATCGGTCTCCATGCAGTCTGAAGGCATGCGCAAAAATATTGAAGCGACCGGAAAGGTTGCCGAGTCTATTGAGGAGCTTGCCAAAAACGCCAGAGGCATCACGAAAATCACCGCAACGATTTCTGAAATCGCCGAACAGACTAACCTGCTCTCTCTGAACGCTTCGATTGAAGCAGCACGGGCCGGCGAGCACGGAGCGGGCTTTGCAGTTGTTGCCCAAGAGGTTCGCAAGCTGGCTGAAGAGTCTACCGCCTCGACGAAGGAAGTATTCAATCTGGTTCGCAGTATTGAGCAGGATATCAAGCTGGCTGACAATAATATTAAAATTAACGAAGAGGTAGTGCGCCAGCAGAATGAAATGATTATGGAATCGGAACGTATCTTCGCGGAAATTGTCCAGAGTGTTCAATACATATCCGAAGAAATATCCGCATTTTCCAAAGAAAGTGAATCGATGCTGGAGAGCGCTCATCATATTTCATCCTCGATTCAGAATATCTCTGCGATTACTCAAGAGTCGGCTGCCGGCACAGAGCAAGTGTCCGCTTCAATGAATGAGCAGATCGGGGCAATTCAGAAGATGAGTGAAGAGACAGAAGCTATGAAAAATGCTGTATTCCAGCTGCAAAAGACAATTCATATCTTCAAATTCTAAGTCAGACTTGAATGTATAACTGAAAAGCAGATGCCGTCGGGTGAACCGAAAGCATCTGCTTTTTTTTGTTAGCTCTTGGCGGTATCTTTAAGATGAATCCAGGTGCTGGAGAAATCACCATGAACCTCATGCATCGGTAAGCCGGCATACATTAACCGGTCACCCCCATATACTTCTCCCCCTTGAACCCGTTGATAGTTACGGTGAGGATCAAGTCCTTGCAGCTTAACCCGGGAGAGCGGAGCATTCGGCTCAGCCAGCACACGGAAATAGAACAGCAGGGCCTCACTACGGTCGGGACTGACGAACATCCAGGCAGTTACATTCCCCTCAAATGGGCTAAGCAGACGGTACATTTCTCCTTGCTGGACCAACCCCCGTAATTCCTTATAGGCCTCGACCTGGGATTTAACAATCTCGCACTCTTCCTCGGTAAACTTGGTCAAATCCAGCTCATAACCGAAGTTACCCGACATAGCCACATCACCGCGGAAAGACAGCGGGGTCGTTCGGCCCACCTGATGATTAGGTACGGCGGATACATGAGCTCCCATGGTAGATACCGGGTACACCAGACTTGTGCCGTACTGGATTTTCAAGCGCTCCGCCCCATCTGTATCATCACTTGTCCAGGTCTGAGGCATGTAATACAGCATGCCAGGGTCGAAGCGGCCGCCGCCGCCGGAGCAGCTCTCAAACAGGATGTGCGGGAAGCTTGCTGTCAAGCGCTCCAGCAGCTCATACAGACCGAGAATATACCGGTGAGCAACCTCCTTCTGTCTTTGGCCGGGCGCAAGCGCTGAACCAATCTCCGTCATGTTCCGGTTCATATCCCATTTCACATAAGACACAGGCACGGAAGCGTAAATATTGCTTAACTGGTCATACAGATAATTCCGGACATCTTCTCTGGACAGGTCAAGAACAAGCTGCTCTCTCCCCTCGGTACGGCGCCGCCCGGGAACATGAAGACACCAGTCAGGATGACTGCGGTACAAATCGCTGTCTGGCGATACCATTTCAGGCTCGAACCACAATCCGAATTGCAGGCCGGCCTTCTCCACGCGCTCAGCCAGGTCCTTCAGTCCGCGAGGGAGCTTCCGCCGATCCTCGACCCAATCCCCCAGCGATGAATTGTCGCTGTCTCTGTGGCCAAACCAGCCATCATCCAGTACGAAGAGTTCTATGCCCAGTTCACGGCCGGCCAGCGCTATGGATTCTATTTTATCTGCATTGAAGTTAAAATACGTGGCTTCCCAGTTGTTCACAAGAATCGGACGCTCGCGGTCCCGATGTGTGCCGCGGCACAAACGGGTACGGTATAGCCGGTGATAGGTTCTGGACATTCCGCCCAGCCCCTCACTTGAATAGACCATCACAACTTCCGGAGCTTGAAAGACTTCACTTGGCCCAAGATTCCAGGCAAAATCAAAGGGCTGCAGGCCGATCTGCATTCGAGTTGTTCCGAACTGATCCACCTCTGCCTCCGCGGTAAAATTGCCGCTGTACACTAGGCTGAAGCCGTACACCTCTCCTTGGCGCTCATTTGCCTCGGGACGCAGCAAAGCCATGAACGGATTGTGCTGATGCGAGCTGGAGCCTCTGCGGCTGCCAATCCCGGTCATCCCCGGTGCCAGTCTCCGCCGCTGGATATGACGCTCACGCGCCCAGGCCCCGGACAAGTACAAAGCGTCAAAGTCAGCATCAGGAAAGTCTACAGAAGCGCTCAGCACTCGTTCGAGCTCTACTGTCTCCTGCCCATCATTGCGAAGCTTGACGGATCGGGTTATCGCATTAAAGTCATTAAATACGGTATAGCTCAATTCGGCTGCAAGTCCCGTTACGGGATCTGCAAGCACCAACAGCAATGTATCCGCCTCTTGATCTTGCTCCGTATAAACTGCAGGGAGTCCCTCCAGTCCTGGCTTCCCCGGTACGATGGAGTGGGAATGATATTTCAACTCCGTAATTCTGCTGCCATCCCTTAATTTCACCTGATAAGCAGGACTTCTGAAATCGCTGGTTCCATATTGGGGATATTCCTGAGGCAATGTATCCAGCGACAATGTCTTATCTTCTCTCACCGGATTCGGGCAGAACGAGCTGCGTTCAACCCGCGTGAGCATTCCTGTCAGATTGGCACCCTCCCGCAGCTTCGGCCCATAATAGACTTGCGCGGCATAGCCGTGAATGAGTTGAATGATATAGCTGGAGTTTTGGGATTGCAGATGAAAGATCCCCTGTTCTTCATTATAAAAAATAGGCATTCCTTGTACCCTCCTGGACAGTTTTGGAACTTCACTTTTCAATCTCATTCTACTATGCTGCCCCAAAAGAGTAACGTTAATAATGTAAACACTTAGATGGACAAATGTGATATCTTCTCCTTAGTAAAACTATGATATTTTTCCTATGGGTCTCTTATTAAATGGTAGAAGGATATCCCAGCTTCACCTTGTTTCATGGCTCTATCGACATAGTTCGACAAAACCTCTAATTCTCCTTGTGATTATTTAAAAGAAGTCTTGACTATATAGTCTATTAGACTTATTCTATGGATAGATAGTTTGGTAGATTTCAACAATTAACTTCATAGTTCTTGATTGACAAAGGCAAACCTATCGAAAGCTAGGGACGCAAAGCTACAGGGGTTAAGGCGATTCATCGCTAAACCAGCCAGCTACCGATAAAGAATGAAGCGTGTAACCATGCTTGCTAACCTTCTTATTCGGTAAGAAGGTTTTTTGTTTTCGTAGAATAACTTCATAATTTTCATATTGATAAAGGCAAATCCATCGAAAGATGGCGACGCAAAGCTACAGGGGCTACAGCGGTTCATCCGCAATGCCAGCCAGTTACCGATATGGAAGCAACGTAAATAGTGCTATTTCGTTTCTTCCTAGCTCGGATGAGAGATTCCTTGGGAGGAAGAAACATGAAGCGAATACTAACTTTGACTATTGCCCTGATCCTATCTATAAATCTAGCAGTGATTCCGGTATCCGCCGAAACTTCGGCCAAGCCCTCTTCCGATGAGCTCCTTAGCCAAATCGTTGTGCTTCCGAAGTCTGATTACAATAAGGCTTCTGCAGACAAAATGGTCAGCAGATTATCAGCTATTCCGGCCTCCCTTCTGCAAGGGTTGAAGGATAACAGCGTCAAGATCAAGCTCGTTAACGGAAAAATTACGGATGAACCCGAGTTCGCCCAATACAAAGGCGTGACTCCAAGAGGCTGGGAAAATACAGGTCTAACCTGGGACGATGTTCCCGGTGTAAGCTCAAATGTCGTGATTGCCAGAATTGGTTACAGCAATAAAGGCAAGGGACATAATGGTCAAAACCTTGAGCTTCATGAGACCTTCCACGCGATCGACCGGCTTGTGCTGAACAATGTTAGTTCTTCCGCTGCTTTTCTGAACGTCTGGAAGAAAGAAGCTGATGTGAACTACAAGAATGACGGTTATGTATCGGTATACTCGACTGAATATTTCGCAGAGACGGCCACTCTCTATTTTTACAGTGAAGAGACGCGCAAAGAACTGAAAGAGGATATGCCTTTAACCTACGACTTTCTGGACAAGCTGTTCTCTAACCTATAAAAAAAGATTCAGGCTCTCTTCTGTGGGAAGAGAGCCTGAATTTAATTTCTTACTGAGTTTAAGGATAGACCCGGTTTGGAAGCACTTCTTCCCACACCTCTGCGTCTGAATCCTCTTCTCTGGTGTATTCATGATGGTTAGTGGCTTCCAGAATATCGTAATAGTACCACTTGCCTGCGATATTATCCGGCCATTCTTTTGCATCCTCATGAATACCTTCATGATTTACTTTTCTGTTCAATACGCCGTTGATGAATGCAGCAGCTTCAGCACGGGTGATATATTGATCCGGCTTGAAGGTGCCATCCACATATCCTTTGATCCAGCCCTTGTTAGCAGCTGAGACAATGTATTTTTCTGCCCAGTGTCCGGTAATGTCGCTGAACATATCGTTCACCCGCTCATCGAGCTGGTCGAATCGGGAAGCGATTGCCGCGAACTCGGATCTGGTGATGTATTGTCCCGGCTTGAAGGTGCCATCGAGATATCCTGTGATGATACCTGCATTTTCCATGGTGGAAATGTGCTTATTGGACCAACGGGTTGCTCCCACATCCGAGAACGAATTGGTTGTCGTCAGGTATGCGGATCTGCTCTCATCATTCATCAGGCGGTAGAAGATCGCCGCAACTTCTTCACGGGTGATATTGTTGAGCGGCTTGACGGAGCCGTCAGGATACCCGTTGATGTAGTCATAATGGTTCTCTCTATCAAGTACTGGCGGTACAGCTGGCAACGGCGGCAATGGCGGCACAGCCGGCAGCGGTGTTACGCTAGACGATGGTGACGGTGACGGTGACGGTGATGGATTGGATGGTCCAGAGCTTGAATTTCTAGTGTAGTAGAAAATCAATTCCTGACCGTCTTCGTCACTGAACGTATAGTTCTTCGTCGATTGAACCGGGGTGTAGCCCGAAATGCCAATCGCCGAATAGGTCTTCGTCTCGCCTGACGTTCCGCTGTCTGTCGTCGGGTTGGCCAGTTGAGTAGTCGTGCCGTTCAGAAGGTACTTGATCGTCAGCGTCTTCTGGGCAGGAGCATCCTTCGTGTAGTAGAAGGTGTAGGTCTGTGATGGCTCATCAGTAAGGTTAATCACATCACTGGACTTTCTCGGGGTATAGCCCGTAAAGTCCTTGGCTGTTATTGCTACCGATGTTCCGGCACTTCTGATAAAGTCATCTCTTCCTAACTCAGCTCCGGTTGTTTCATCCAGATAAATGACTGTAAGTGTCACAGCATTAGCCGGATCTCCCTTTTCATAGTAGACATCCAATCTTTGTTCCGGTTCAAAAGTCAGGTCGATACTGTAAACAGGCTTCTTTGGATAGTAAGTGTAGGTGCCATCTGTTACGGTAATCGGCTGAGGAGTATATTCGAAAGTTTGGCCGCCAATCCCATCCAGAACACTTGGAGCAGCAATTTCTTCCCCTGTGTCGATATCCAAGTGGTACACAGCAACGGTAACTGTCACAACTGGATTCGCAGTGTAGTAGAAGACGTGCGGCGCATTCGTCGTTCCCAGCTTGTAGCTGTAGCTTGGTTCCACCGGGGTGTAGCCCGGGATACTCTTCGCTGTCAGCTCCAAGGTCTGGCCGGTTACGCCTTGCTCTGTTGTCGCCGGATGCAGTTCTTTCTCCGTTCCCTGCTCCAAGTACTTCACTTCTACACTTTGCCCAGCAGCATTGTAGTAGAAGGTGTACGTGTTGCCCTCTGGCAAGAACGTGTACTCGTAGCTCGCTACCTCTGCCGTGTAACCCTCAACGACCTTCGCTTCCAGCGTTACCTTGCCGTCAGTGACACCAGACTCGCTAGTTGCTTCGGCAATTTCTTCGCCGCTCGCACGGTCTACGTACTTCACAGTGACGCTTTGCTCATTCGCCGTGTAGTAGAACACATGCGGCGCATTTGTCGTTCCCAGCTTGTAGCTGTAGCTTGGTTCTACCGGGGTGTAGCCCGGGATATCCTTCGCTGTCAGCTCCAAGGTCTGGCCAGTTACGCCTTGCTCTGTTGTTGCCGGATGCAGTTCTTTCTCCGTTCCCTGCTCCAGGTACTTCACTTCTACACTTTGCTCAGCAGCATTGTAGTAGAAGGTGTATTCGTTACCTTCCGGCAAGAACGTGTACTCGTATGTGCTGTTATCCGGGGTATAGCCTGGAACTTCCTTCGCTTCCAGTGTTACCTTGCCGCCAGTGACGCCAGACTCACTGGTCGCAGCAGCAATTTCATTGCCGCTCTCACGGTCAATGTACTTCACAGTGACAGTTTGCTCATTCGCTGTGTAGTAGAACACATGCGGCGCATTTGTCGTTCCCAGCTTGTAGCTGTAGCTTGGTTCCACCGGGGTGTAGCCCGGGATATCCTTCGCTGTCAGCTCCAAGGTCTGGCCGGTTACGCCTTGCTCTGTTGTTGCCGGATGCAATTCTTTCTCCGTTCCTTGCTCCAGGTATTTCACTTCTACACTTTGCTCAGCAGCATTGTAGTAGAAGGTGTATTCGTTACCTTCCGGCAAGAACGTGTACTCGTAAGTGCTGTTATCCGGGGTATAGCCGTCTACTTCCTTCGCTTCCAGCGTTACCGTACTGCCAGTGACGCCAGACTCGCTGGTCGCAGCAGCAATTTCATCGCCGCTCTCACGGTCAATGTACTTCACAGTGACGCTTTGCTCATTCGCTGTGTAGTAGAACACATGCGGCGCATTTGTCGTTCCCAGCTTGTAGCTATAGCTTGGTTCTACCGGGGTGTAGCCCGGGATATCCTTCGCTGTCAGCTCCAAGGTCTGGCCGGTTACGCCTTGCTCTGTTGTTGCCGGATGCAGTTCTTTCTCCGTTCCTTGCTCCAGGTATTTCACTTCTACACTTTGCTCAGCAGCATTGTAGTAGAAGGTGTATTCGTTACCTTCCGGCAAGAACGTGTACTCGTATGTGCTGTTATCCGGGGTATAGCCGTCTACTTCCTTCGCTTCCAGCGTTACCGTACTGCCAGTGACGCCAGACTCACTGGTCGCAGCAGCAATTTCATTGCCGCTCTCACGGTCAATGTACTTCACAGTGACAGTTTGCTCATTCGCTGTGTAATAGAACACGAACTCTTGGTTTGCTGATCCAGTAAAGCTGTAATTCTCTTCACCAGTTCCTACTACCGTATAGCCGTCAATAACTTCCGCTGTCAGCTTCAATGTTTGGCCGACTACACCTGGTACTGTTGTTGCAGTTCGCAGTTCTTTCTCCGTTCCCTGCTCCAGGTACTTCACCTGTACCGAGGTTTCAGTTGCAACCGTATAACCGAACCACACAGTTGGGGTTGGATTCGTTACAGTAAGAGTAACCGACTTAGGGCTTCCCCCGACTTGATATAGATATCCTTCCACTGTCTTTGCCGCTATAGAATGTGTAGTGCCTACAGGGAATGCTTCCTTACCACTTTGATCCTTGTAATACTCACTGTACAAAGGCTCTGCAAATGCTGGCCCCTCCACCTCAACGCCTTCTGCATTGATCGGATTACCAGCCTCATTTACAAGATAACCTTTAATGAGGATAGAACCATTACCGACACTTACCTTCGGTACCTCAAAATCCTTCGAAACGTTCTTATTATTTACATCTGTATAAGTCAACGTTGTTGTTCCGTTCGTAGGATAGAGTTCGTTTGAAACGGGGTTTTTGGATTGGTCCATGACCACTGTGTAGGTGAGGGTCGCAGGAGTCCCCTCTGCAATGTTGCCGATATCCCAGGTGAATGTCTCTGTCGTAGCGTTCCAGGTAACCGTTCCTTGTGAGGCCGTATAATCCGTTGGACTAACTACGGCTCCTTGTTTCTTGAGATTAAACATTTCTCCCATTGGGTCGATCACTTTGGCGTTTTGAGCTGCATAAGTGATTTGACTCGCCATTTGCTGGAAGATCGTGTTCAATTCTTGACTGTTCGCGGAATAGTAGCCCTCGCTCTGAACGTCCTTCAGCACTTTAATCGCATTGCTGTTATTGGAAACATCCAGCCCGACAGAGTAAATTTTATAGCCTGCGTCCTTGGCGAGTTTGGCTTCCGAAATCGTTCCAATTCCATTGTCTTTTACACTATATCCATTGACGTTATAATTGGAAATATTGAAATTTGAGCCACTGCCAAGGGTCTCATTATAATTAAAAGCTGTTAAGGCATAGCCATAACTATTGTTCGACCAGCTGTAGCTTGTTGCCTGTGTTCCCTTGAAGCTGTATGTCGGCTCACCATCACTCAGTACAACAATGATTTTATTTTGTGCCGAACTGCTTCCCAATAGATCACGGGCATTTTTAAGCCCTGACTGAATATTAGTACCACCGTCTGCTTCAATATCATCAATTGCATTCTTCAGGGCAGTTTTCTGGGCAGGCCCTTTAAATCCGGAGACAAGAGAAGACGATTTGTTGAAGTCAACAACGGCTACCCGGTTATTTGAACCGGAAAGAAGCAAATTGTCCACAAATTTCTTTGCTGCTTCCTTTGCTTTGTCAATTTTGCCATCCTCCCACCACCAGCCATTGTCCATGCTCCCGGACTTATCAATAACCAGCACAACATCCGAACTAGACTGAATGTTCTTTCCCTCCACCTTCAGGGTTATTTCCCACTCCCCTGACTTCCCGGTAGGTTCAGCCGTCTTCGTCAGCTGTGTTGCCCCCGGATTGGGCCAGGAGATCTCCCCTGTTCCTGCTCCAAATACAGACAACGGTCCAACAAAAAGTGAAAATAGGCATAGCCAAGATACTACAATCTTCAACCCGCGTTTCATAAGTTCCTCCTCATTTTTTCATAGATTTCCTCCCTTTCAGGCACGTTATTTTCTACCCTCCTTACTGTTGGGTATTTTTTATCTCACGGCATATAGCCGCAGAGAACGTGAGAAAAACAAAAAACGGCTGCATAAACAATAATTATTGTTATGCAGCCGGACGGTCATTAATCACTGGATTATTAGACTCCAAGGCTTTGCGACCCAATCTTTCGATTTGGTGTGCCAAATTATTTAATTATCTAGTCAAAAAGTCCCGTTTGTTATTTCTGCCGCTCACGTTCGTCTGTCTTGTTTTCAATATATTTCAAAAAAATCGACTTGTCAACGAGCTCGGCTGTTAAATTTATCATAGCGCACATATTGACCTTCCATTCAACTCTGCAGAACACTAGTCTTTTAGCCTATTTTCAGGCTCTGCTTCAACTAAAGGACTGTCAATTTTCTCATTTCGCAACCGGGCTCTCCGCCGTCTCAACGGCCAAATAATTGCAAAAATCACCGCGCCTATAACAATTACCGGAAGTGCTCCGGAAATAAAGATGACGAGCCACTGAAGGATGACCGAGATTGCCTCAAGACTTTCCTGCAACGCATTCCCGGCCCGTTTCAAGAGTGGTTTTTGATCCTGACTCAGCTTGGTCAAGGAATTATCATCTGTTTGATACACACGAATTTCAATGGTGGAGAAGGAGACATTATTATCGATATACCTCATTCTCCCCTTAATCTGTTCAATCTCTGTCTGAATCCGTTCCAGCTCATTCGTGAATTGAACCAGATCACTTGTACTCTTTGATTCCCCAACAAATTTCAGATATCTTGCTTCTACAGCCTCCTTAACCTTCAAGCGGGATTCCAGGTCCACATATTCCTCAGATACATCTTGTCCTTGAATACTTTGCTGAAAAGATTCGGGCTTAAGCTGCTCTAATTGCTCCAGAAAAGAGGAAAATCCGGACGCCGGAACCTTAAGCACAAAATTCCCGCCCTGCTCATACGTAGACTGACTTTCCGAGAACTCAACAATATAACCGCCGGATAAGCTAACCAAATCCTTGATCTGTGCCTGTGTCTTTGAAAATTCTTCAACCTTCATAACAACATTTGCCCGGTAAATGAGCTTCTTGTTCAAATCATCTGCGATACTTCCCGAAGGAATCCCTGAACCGGAAGGCAGAGACTGAGGCTCCTGTGCTGCCGTAACCGCCTTATCCATCGCCGAGGAGGAAGGCGCCTCTGCTGAAGAGGAAGCAGCCATATTCATGGATGAGCTCTCTGTCTCAGCTCCGCCTGAGTTGGCAGAGCCGTCATACGCACTGGAAGCATGATCAGCATTGTTAGCGCTCCCGCATCCGCTAAGCAGCAGCAGCAGGCTCAGCAGCAAGAATATCCCTTGAAACCACATTTTCTTTTTCACATAGACTCCCCCTTGTATTGCTTTTTGTTTTATTGACGTTGGAAGGGTTTGGAAGGTTGCTCAAATAAAAAATCCTGCATCGCAAAATTGACGGCGATGCAGGATCAGCTTGATGAACATCTATTTAATTATACTCATGGGAGAGAATACTCATCGTAATCATATCCCGATATTGACCATTATAAAATATCCGTTGTCGTTGCCGCCCCTCTTCCTTAAAGCCGCAGCTGGCATAACACCGATATCCCCGATCATTAAAATCCATCACTTGAAGCTCCAATCGGTGCAGATTCAGTGTCTTGAAAGCAAACTCTTGAATCAACCGCAGCGCTTCGCGTCCATAGCCTTGTCCCAGCAACTCTTTGCGCCCAATCACAATCCCGATGGTTGCACAGCGATTACGCCAATCGAATTTAAACAAATCGATTTGGCCAATGTAATCCAGCGTGTCTTTTTCCGAAATAATAAAGCCCTTCGTATCAGTCTTCCCTTCCACCATGGAGCGAACAAAGGACTCTGAGTTCTCATAGCTCTGCGGAAAAGAAAAAATATCGCTTAACGTATCCGTGATCTCCTCATCATTGACCCATTTGCGGATTGCAGGAATGTCCTCCATGCGGTACTCACGCAGTATAATCCGTTCTCCTATTAAATGCGGCATTTTCATCACTCCTCAACAAATTTGCATTTCTATTCACTTACAGATAACAGCTTAAGCAGTTCCTGATCTTCTCTTCCCTCAAGCTTCAGCAGCTCATCATAGGGATTTCCCTCCAAGTGCAACAGCTTGGCAAAGGCAGGCTCGGTCTTCAATCCGTTCTGCTTCAGCTGAATGATAGCTTGCTTAAAGGATTCTCCATAAAGCGACAATAATCTAGCTTCTATCATCATATGTCGATATCCGTTCTGTTGTGTCGTCGGAACAGGCTGACCGAACAGCTCTATCGGCCAATGCTCACAATGAAAGTTAACCTTGATGCGAGGTACACCGTCCACTTCCCGCTCATGAACCGTATACCCGGCATAATGTGCAAAATGAGTGTCGGACTCCATGCGAAACGTCTCAAAATCATGCACTTCACAGATCAGATCCAGATCGCTGCCAGGAACCTGAATGTCCAAAGGCACCGTTCCGACAAGAATCGGTTGATAACTATGCAGAATTTCCATGAAGCGATGTCGGCGAAGCAATTTGTAAACTTCCTGCTGTAACGTGGTTCCTGACTTAAGATCATGAATCCCAAGTATTGAGTTCTTCATTCCTTGCGCTCCAATTGCCGCACATAAAGTATATAATCCGTGGCGGGCGGGGAGATCTCCTCCATTCGCAGCAAGGTAGCAATCTGTCCCCGATGGTAGCTGCCATGCAGCGCCACATGCATCAATATATCTACAGGTTCAGTAGTATATTCCGCTCCCGCTCCCGTAACATAAGTGACGGGTTGCCGCAGCTGTTCCGGGGTAACCTCATCGAAATAACACGAGAACCGGTCTCTATTTTCCGACACCAAAATCCGTAAATCTTCTAACTGCATATGATCCGGCCAAACTGCCGCCTGAACCCTCTTCCCTTCGATTCGGGATATCCATATAGCTTCCGCTGAAAGGATATGAGCAAACAGCTTGTTAACACGATCACCCTCAGGCTGTTCCCGGTCCAAAACCTCCAGAATCTGATGATTGGACCAGTCCATATGCTGAAACATCCGCCTTAAATTGCGCTTGGCAGGATCCTCTGCCACCTCTTTTTGCTCTAACATATAAGCTCTTGCTTGAATCAAGCTGGAATGAACTAATTTCAACTTGCCGCGCTGATTCCATACATGATTCAAATAGACCAGGACGGCTTGATCCAAGTGTTCCTCATCTACAAGCTGTCGAATTTCATTCAGATAAGCATGCTCCTCTGCGTGATCCCAAGCCACTTTATCTGCGATAAATACTACTTTATCTAAACAGGTAGCTTCTGCTCTGAGTGTCGTATGGCAAGCTATCGCATCCAACACTTGAGGATCGTCTACTCCAAACAGCTGCTCTGCCATGACTCGAGACAACTTCTGGTGGATAATCCGCGGATAGGCGTGCTCCTCATCCAATACTTTTATACCCGCTTCATGTGCGGTCTCCAGAAAAAGAGACACCGGAATGACATTACTGATGTCATGAAGAAGCGCCGCCTGCTCTGCCTTCATCGGATCCACATCATATAGCCGCGCAATTCTAACTGCATGACTGGTCACCTTAAGGGTATGATCCCAGGTCGCTAAATCACCATGCAATTTAAAGAAAGCACCCACATCCTGGAGCAAGCTCCCGGTCAGCACCAAATCCTTGAGATAGGCTTCAAGCCCGGACTTCCGTTGTTCATCACGCATGGATTAACCTCCAAATTCTGAATTTTCCGGCCTTCTGACCACAATTACCATATGTTCTGTAGCGTCGCGATATTGCGGTGCTTCGCTCGTCTCACTGGCAGCCTGCAGCAGATTTCCATAGACCACTGGATCTTCTATGTACAATCGGCTCACTTCCTCTCGCATTCCAGCCAAAAAGCTTTCCGCACCGGCATACGTAATAATCTCGAATCCTCCGGCCTTAATCTCTTCCATAGCTTTGGCAGGAATGGTGAAATAGCATTGGGTGAAGCCTTCATTTTCATGAAGCTGCTGCTCCTGCAAATACTTATATATCTCTTCAGGATCTCTGTAGGATTCACTAAACTCGGAAACCCCGGCTTTAAGGACTCCCCATGAATTGATGTAGGCAAGTAACGCGACTCCCCCGGGCTTCAAGATCCGGTAGGCATGACGTATCACCTGTGAACGTTCTTCTTCCTTGAGCAGATGATATAACGGACCCAGTACCAGGACGCCGTCACAGCATTGATCGTGCAAAACATGCATGTTAATCGCACTTTCGCACAAATAAGCTTCTGCCTGAAGCCCCAGACCCTCAATGCGCTTCTGAGCCAGAGCAAGCTCGTTGGAGGACAGGTCCATAAGCGTTACCTGATAGCCTTGCTGCAGTAATTCAATCGCATATCTTCCCGGTCCGGATCCAATATCGCAAATATGGCCTGTATCAGGAAAATACCGATCCATCAGCCTTAAGGTTGATAGCCATTCTACCCTGCTATAAGGGTTCTCCAACCGGCTCCATTCCCGGTCCGCATGGTTATCGTAATATGCTTGGACAATCCGACTCATAAGCCGCCTCCTCATTCAACTCTTGCCGTTTCATCAATGAGCTAATACTTTGAAGGAACTATATAATATAAAACCCGATGGGAATATGATCGATATCATGCTTTAATACACAAGCCACATCCAAGAGGCTAAACAAGCAATCCCCAAGACCATTTCATGATCTCGCTTTCTGCCCCGGAAATTCACAAGCAAGAACCCGATAACCCCGCTGATTGAAAGAATGATCTTCCCCCATCTATAATAGTTAAAATTTGTTCTAGTGATTTCTTCCAGTTACCTATAGTAAGATTACTTTGATTACATATTCTTAATTGCCCTTCAAAAAAGAAGCAAAAAACGTCAAGAACATCTGTTCCCGCGATGATAGACTAATTTCAGAAGGAGGCGAGCATGATTTCGACTTACGAGGCTATAATTCAGGATATCATAGACTATATCGAAGCACATCTCTTTATGGAATTGTCTCTTCCAACCCTGGCTAAGCAGGCCGGCTTTTCGGAGTTCCATTTCCATCGGGTCTTCCAGGCCATGACTGGAACTACGGTGATGGATTATCTTCGAAAAAGAAGGCTCATTTGCGCCGCCAATAAGGTAGCCTATTCCAATGAGAGGCTGCTGGATATTGCCCTGGACTGCGGCTTCAGTACTCCAGAAACCTTTACTCGCGCCTTCCGCCGATTATATGGCATGACGCCTGGAGAATATCGGAAGCGGGGCATCCAGCCTCCTGCTTACCCGAAAGTATCCGTCATGCAGCCATGCTACAATTCATATTTAGGAGGAATTCAGATGAATTATGAAATTGTGACGAAACCTGCTTTTGACATCATTGGCTACTCAATCCTTACAACTTCCCAGGAAGGAGAAAACAGCCGGGAAATCCCCGCCTTCTGGAAACGTTATATGGAAGAGAAGCTGGGGCAGACTTTGTATGATCAGGCCGCTTCCAATGCAGAGTATGGCATCTGTGCCCCATGCAATTTGGAGACGGAAGAATTTAAATACATCATTGGCGTTGAAGCTCATGCCGACGCCGTTGTTCCTGAAGGTGCGGAAAGACATCATATAACGGAGCAGACTTATGCTGTATTTACAACTCCGAGAGTGCCCCTGGATCAGTTCACCGATTCCATTCAAGCAACCTGGCAGACAATCTTCAGTGAATGGTTCCCTCATTCAGGCTATGAGCACTCCGGAGCGCCCGATTTTGAATATTATGACGAGCGCTGCTGGAGTGACCGCAACGAGTTGGTAGAGATGGACATTTACATTCCTGTGAAGAAAAAGAACTGAATAAGTTGATCAAAAAAACTACGTAGTAAGAGCATAAGTGTGAAGTGTGCTGAAGTGAAAGCTTTCTGCAGGAAAGCTGCTTAACTGATATTAACCAAGACAACCGCCGATGGGCGGCTGTCTTGGTTTTTTATTATTCCTTACGATGGTTCCTATGGATGAACTAACCCTTCATAAGCGGAATACATGCTGTAAATTCCGAAGGATAATAGGATAAGACTTGAGAAGAGATTGATGAACTTCATTGTCTTAGATCCGATCATCTTCCTGAGCAGCCCCACTACCGTACTTAAAAGAAGCCACCATGCAGCCGAACCTAGAAATACCCCAACGATGAGATAAACCGAAGACACTGAGCCTGAGGCCAAGTTCATCCCCGCAAAAATGCCTATAAATGACAGGATCGTCAACGGGTTAGTGAGCGTCAGGAAGAAAGTAGTCACGAAGGTCCTAAGGTAATCGGTCCTGGAGATGTCAGAGTCTTCCCTATGCATAACCGGGGAGCTAAACGTACGGTAAGCAAGAAATAATAAAAATAAAGCGCCCACCAATTGAACCCATGAAGCATATTTAATTAGAAATTGTGAGATTATGGTCAGCCCCAAGGCAGCCGCGCTTCCGTAGATTGCATCGGCCGAAGCCGCCCCTAAACCCGCCACGAATCCAAATGATCTTCCCTGGGTCAAGGTTTTTCGCAGACATAGAATTCCAATCGGTCCTACTGGTGCAGCGATAGAAAATCCGAGCAGCAGGCCGTTAAAAAGCGGTGTCATTGTCTACGCTCCTTCAACAAGGGCATATTCATGAAAACTTCCCGTGTTTGTATCCAAAATTACCATTCGGACATCATTTTTCTTTACAAAGATTTCTTCACCATTCTGGTTAATGCAATAGGCTATTGGAATCGATATTTCACTGTCGCGGTAAGCTCCATCCGCATGGCTGGTGCCAATCATTATCGCTCCATGCTGCTTAGCTATATTTTTCGCCAGTCCAATCCATTCGCTGAATTGCTCTTCGCTGAACATGCCTACCCCGATCGGATGGAAGATGAGATCCAAAGTATGACCATCGCCTATTAATCCTTGCTTCACTAGCTCGTCGCATAAAAGGGAAGTCATTCGTACTCCCTCCAGTTCCACCGAACCGTGCTGCTCGTACTTCGCCCGGTCTAGAACAACCTCGCCATTCCGGCCGATTATAACCAGTCGATCCTTGGGTTTTCTATACCCCGAGACGAGCATTGTTCCACAGGACCTCATTAACGTACTAGCCAGTTTCAGGTCCTCATTCAAATACCCTTCGGGGAAGAGGACCAGATCGACCTCAGGTTCTCCGCGCAATACCTCCTCCAGCTGCCGATTTTGGTTCTCCAGCTTAGGAAGGCCGATAAGAATTTTCAACTTTTCCACTCCTTATTCGTGCTTCTATTAATGGTTCTTTATGGCAGGCTTGATACGCTGTAGATTGTTCATTCGGCGTGGCCCCTTCCGCTCTCATAGATTCAGCTGCGCCCGTACCGATAGCAGATTAAGATACTATTCTGACCTGTCTTAAAAAAATCCTCTTTTCTCTGCTCATGTCATAATTATTTTCTTGTCCTTGTAACGAAATGCGATAATTTCAGATATATAGTTTAGGAGGTGAGAAAGTGGCGGAGGATTTGGATGGAATCTATAGAGAATACGCCAACCATGTCTTGAGAACTGGGCGCGTGTCACTTTCTACCGGGCCAAGCAGAAAATTATGGAGGTGCTATAATTGATCAAATGCCATATTGTCCAAGACTTAATGCCAAATTATGTCGATGGTTTGGTGAACCCGGATACGATGAAAGATATTGAGCAACACCTTCAGGTATGCGAGTCCTGCCGAGCTCTTCATGATAAGCTGTCCGCTCCGCTGGCGGATCCTCCCCCAGCTGATATGGAAGAATTAGATTATTTGAAAAAAGTTAGAAAAAGGACCTCGAAAAAATGGATAGCCGGGGGCATCTTCCTCTTATTGATTTTTTCCTTATTAACTTATTTTCTCGCAATTGGATCCCTTGTAGACGAGGAAGATCTCACTTACACCACCTCTATTGAAGGTGGAGAATGGCGTATACACTTGCAGCTTACAAATGGAAAGTCCTTGCTTGTAAGGACGGAGCCCATCTATGATACTCCCGGTGCCAACGGAATCAGACGGGTGATCGGAATCCGGTTGAAACCTTATCAGCTCGTGCCCTCTCCACTCTTGGAGAAAGGAAACGACTCCTTCATGTTTGGCGGCACGATGAGCAGCTTTGCGCAGAGAGCGTATAAAGTTGAGCTTCAAATGGCCGATCGTACGATTGAGTTCACATCCGATCAATTCGTTGAATAGCCAAAGATCATGCGAACCCCCCATCAGAAGAGACATGCTTCTGATGGGGGTCTTATTTTCTGACTATGCCTTGCAGGTACCGCTTAGATTACTCAAAATTTGAGGAGTTATCTCGATACCAAGCTCTCTGTATGCCAGCAATACGGCACCTGCCACCGGTGTGAATGCCGGCTGTACAAGCCGATACTTCTTGTTATTGCCTCTAGCCATTGCCGCAGTGAGCTGCTGTTGAAAATAATCGCTTTGCGCTACGCTTCCCATGAAAGTCACACTAACCTCCGGTTCTGAGAAATAAGAGGCCAGAAGCTCCGTTCCGACAGTAATTTGCCGGATAGCACGATCACATACCCGCCGAGCCAGCCTGCTATGCTGCATCGCCGCTTTGGTAACAAACGGGGCCAGTTCGGCAAATTTTCGGTTTCGTTCAAGCGGCTCCTTAATAAAGCCTTGGAGGGCTAGCAGGGATAGCTCTTGAACATTGCTTGCTTTCCAGAAATGAAGGATGTCCCGGGTCAAGCCCGAATCACTATCATCACTATTTCCCGCGAGCAGCTCAAACGTAGCCTCCATCGCCAACGATCTTGCCGCACTCGCCGCATAATGATGCAGATCATAGTTTTTGATCTCTCTTCCTGTTTCCGTCCTTGCATAGATGATTGAACCGGTTCCCGATATAGATACGATTCCCGGCTCCGCTAGAAAAGCGCCGTAATGAGCTACGACTGCATCGTTCACATGCTTTCTTGGACAAGCCAGCCCGTTTAAAGACGTCAATGGCTGAACCCATTCATAATCGGATTCCGTATCCAAGCCGGCAACACCCGCCGCCAGCATTTTTACCTCAGCAGGGTTTACTCTTGCTCGCTCCAAAGCTTCTTTCATGGCCTGTTGCATATTTTCCTTCGCACGCAAATCTTTGTAAATGGAGGAAGAACCGCTCTGTATGTACGAAAGAACACGACCGGAAAGATCGGCTATCATCACCCGGGTATGCGTTCCTCCGCCATCAATGCCAATCACGGTCCCATCCCTTTTTTCGCTCATAGCGCACTCCTCCAAGACACCGCTAATAATTGATCAGCAGAATTCAGATCCAGCGGAATATCCTCCCGTATTTAATCTGGATTCCATTCCGTTTGGCCCACTGGATAATTTCTTCGATATTCTCCTCTTCATTTCCTTTGATCTTAAAGCATAGCAAGCTGGGAACTAATCGTTTTCCCTTAGGCTTGATTCCGATAATCTGGCTGAGGTAGCCTTGAATAACCAACTTATCGATATGGACTGCAGTAATCTCCTTACGTCCTACAATCATCTTCTCACCGATAATTTCCATAGAACGCGGCTGGATGACCATTCTGATACCGAGTGCTATTAGTGCGCCTGTATAAAATAGAGAAAATAGAGTTCCGATCATCGGTGAAATAGAAGAGTAAAAGCCTCTACCTGTTAAAGCGGAAAAAAATATCATCGATATGACCGGCAGCTGTAAAATAAGCGCAACCCAGCTGGAAGCCGGGAGCTTAATGTCATATGTTTTATTCAAGCTTGCATCTTCCATATCGTCTTCCTTTCTCTAGAAATAGACCATAGCCCCTCTGTGATTAGATAGCTAAGGTAATTCCCTTAAACCTTCTTATTCCGCCTTCGCTTTCAGCAAAGGCTGGTACATCATCAAGGCCTGATTGCCTGTAATGAATTCATCCGCAAGCAGTTCGCCATCTAGATTAAATTTTTTCCTGTAGATGGAATTGGTTCGGACGTATCCTCCCCAGTACTCTTGGGATATTCGGTGATCTCGCTCATACACTTCAAAATAGTGGGCTGGCTTACGCGTTGTCCGCCATTCTCCATGCAAAGATTCCTCGTCCATATAAACGAGCAATTGGTAGGGCTGATCCGTGGGATTATAGATTTGCAGGTCCAGATAATTATAAGAACAGGTAGCCCCGCTTCCGAATGGCTGGGTTCGATTCGCATCCGGAAATACATCGTAACTATGACGATGCCGCTCGGTCACGATTAACGGAGTATGGAGTGTGATCCAATAGATCAAATTGGATAGCTGGCACAGTCCCCCGCCAATTCCGGGTTTAAAGGTGCCATAATAGAGAACCATTCCTTCTACATAACCTTTTCGCTTGGTTGGATTGCCGATCAGTTTCCAATAGGAAAAGGTTTCTCCGGGAGCAATCACGACTTGATGAAGCCGGGGGATTGCGATTTGCAGATTTTTAATCTTATTGTGCTGGAGCCACATATCCACATTTTTCAGCTTTCGAAGAAGCGGGGTAGCATGACTTGCAGCCGAATGAGGCAGATGATCGTCGAGAATACGGTTTGCGAATGTTACGTTTCCGAAATACCATTTCATATACCGCTTAAGCTTGAAATAATAGGAACCTGCCTTGATTCTTAGTCTGGATCTCTTCTTCGGCTTCATCATTCCCCTCCTTCTAACCGCGCGTATTCAAACGTTTTTCCCATATAGAACTCGTCGATATATCTTCCTTCGATATATAACGACTTTTTCTTGGTGCCTTCAATTTCGAATCCCATTTTCTTATATAAAGAAACGGCCGTTTCGTTATGAGATATAACGGTTAGCTCAAGTCTCTTTAATTCGGTGTTCTTCCGCCATTCTTCCAAAGCTTGAAATAAACGGGTACCAATCCCTTGTCCTTGATAAGCAGCCAGGATTCCCGCAACAATATATCCGACATGCTTGATTCGCCTCGCCTTCCCTCCATCCACTAAGAGATATCCGACAAGCTGATCGCCGTGTTCTGCGATCAGGATTGTTGAATTATCGGAAGCAATGAAAGACTGTATAAATTTTCTGTGATGCTCAAGAGACGTGTTTCTTTCTCCGGGTTCATACAGCATAAACTTCGTCTCATGATCCAGCTTATGGCATAGGGCCAGATGCCTCTCGGCATCTTCTCCCCTTATTTCTCTTATGGATACCATTGGACTCTCCTTTCCAGCTCACTAGATTCCTTTCCCGCCCAAGGTGGTTAATTTGATTTGTTCGATGCCTGCAATCAGCGGCCTTGCCTTTTGGATCAAGCTCTTGGCTTCTTCCAATGACAGAGAGGCTTGATGAGCCGACGAATCATTCCATACTTCGGTCACCCATACGCCAGTCGGGTCCTCATCCGGGATATTTATAGCATATACGTCACACCCCTCCACAGAGGCCATGCCTTGGGCTGCCTCAAGCAGCATACCGGCCAATTCATCCCGCCGCCCTTCATGGGTGGTAAATTTCGTGTAAAGTCCAAATTTGTTCATCGTCACTTCTCCTTGTCCTGATAGTTAAAAAAGCTTGACTGCAATGCTAATGAGGTAAGCTGCCGGTACCAACAAAAACTGAGCAAGCAGTGTTCCAAAAAAACGCGAGATCATGAGCAATACATAAATCTTCCCCAGCTTCTCCTTATAAAGTTCGCTGTTACAGGCCTTATCCGTAATGAGTCCGACCTGGGGATCGATGAAAATGGTCAGCAGGATCGTCGCGATTCCGTTAATCAGTCCCGAGGATTGCGAAGCTGCCGTCCCCAATTCGGGAACCAGATGCGCAGCATAGAGTGAAGACAGCACACCTACTGTGTAGATAGCAGTCACGAGCACATTTAGAAGAATGAACCGCTTGGGAATACCCAAATACCGCAACCCTGAAAGCCGGAAAGAGGGTCTTTGAATATAATGCCGGGTATTCTTCAACTGCCCGACGGTTACGCTCAGAAATAATTTGGGCAAAGAGCCTGCGATTTCAAATCTGGAGATCACTCTCTGCCATAGGTTCACAAGCGTAGGAAACAAAAGAATACCCAACAGCGTGCCCAAAGACGCAGCAAGCAATATAATCCGCAAATACTCCAAGACATCAAATTGAACGGCAGTCTTGCTGTTGTCGATAAACTTTGCCGTCATGGGTGCCTGAATCAAGTTCGCAGTCCTAGAAACAAGAACAGTGATTCCCAGTAATGAAAGAGCTACCGCAAGCTTATTTATCCTCACTCCTGCCAACCGTAATGCATAGGATGAAGTTTCAACCATATGGATAATCATTGTTAGAACAGAAATGATAATTAAGTTTTGTACCATACATGCAACCTCACTTAGTCACAATTGGTCGGCTCAATGACATGCTTGACTAGTTCATTTCCACAGCACCCGAACCCCGCCTGATCCCTCTTGGGTCCTAGCTTCTCATAGACTGAACTCATTCCATAATTATACATCTTGAATGCGAAAACATCATTATCTATATTCATCGAATAAGGCCTAGCTACAAGATTTTAGCTCAAACAAAAACCGGCTCAAGCACTTGAGTCGGTCTTTGCTTACATCTATTAGTTAAGATTGGGCTGAAATCAGCCAAAAAACAGGTCAAGCACGTTAGATCCCGTGGATGAAGCTTTATTGTAAAACTCGGAATAACCGCATTTTGCGCAGTATACGACAACAAATTGATTATGCTGGATATCAAACATCTTGGAAAGACCCGTGCCGGTCATAGCCACCTCTTTTGTTCTTGCGTCCCTGCTGCCGCATTTGATGCAACCTTGTTTATTCATTACGTATCCCTCCGTATTTTGTGCTGTTGTCTAACTTATACGTTTGAATGAACGTTACGTTCCTACATCGGTATCCTGTCTTTACCCTCTACAGAACGACTAAAATGGAATTGCCCCCAGGATCATCGAGACGGATGAGGCTATTAATAAGTAAATGACAAGCTTTCTAAACATCTGCTGGTCAATCCGCCTCGCCATAGCCATGCCCATTCCAGTGCCTGCAATCATGATGACGAGCAGTTGGACGATAATGGATGCAACCGCTCTATCCAGCGTTCCGTTAAAATAAAATACCGCTAATGTGGAGAGGTTAAGGAAAATACTATAAAATGCCAAATTCGCTTTGAATACCTGCTGATCTTTCCCCTGATTCGCAAGGAAGAGAACGAGCGGAGGACCGCTGGCGGAGATGCTGCCATTGAGTATGCCGCTTAACAGGCCTACCGTCGGATAAGCCAGATATTCATTCCGAATCGGAAATGTGATCTTCCTGAGCAGCAGAATTGCAAAGCCGAAAATCAACAGACCGACGCTAATTTTAAGGATGACCCCATCTAATACCAGCAAAAGATAACCGCCGATAGGAATTCCGATAAATCCGAAGACAATAAGCAGCCAGATCTTTTTCAACTCCACATGCTTGTATAGTCTCCAGAGCATGACCAGATTAGACACCAGGCTTAGGCCGACAACGATAGGCACAATCTGATTAAACGGCAGGACCATGGACAATAATGGAACCGCAATCAGCGCAAAGCCGAAGCCTGTCAGCCCCTGCGCAATGCTGGCAATGAGAACGATTAGCCATCCATATACCATAGTCATGATAATGTCTTCTCAAAAATGACTTCAAGAGGATCATGCTCCTGCAGCAAACAGTCCATACCCCGGTCAGTTTCTTTTGCATAGTTGATCGCTACCATGGTTTCTCTCTTCTTCCTCTTCATCAAGTTATTCGCTCTAAGTCAGCTTTTCCGGCTGGAACGCATTGCCTTTACTTGCTTAATTGAACGGTCCTGCAATAGCTTCCGGTATTCCTCGGATTCAACGGCGTAAAGCGCCATTTTCCCTTCGGCATTATGGTGTATTCCCCACCCGTATCGCTTGCCCAATGCAGACGCACGCAAGCAGGCCTGGCTCCTGGAAAAAAAACTCTCCCGCTCCAGATCAGCATGTACTTCAAACAGCACATCCGCTTGGGTATAGACATACGGACTGCGCGAAATCATTTCATACTGTATTACAGGAACGGTCTTCACCCCGCCTTTAGCTTGGGGAACTTCCGCTGCGCTTACCGGACAGTCGTCTGCGACTGCAATGAATGTGCTGTAGTAATTGATGTCTTTCAACGAGAAATCCCCTCACAATTCTTTATCGTCAAATTAGATCATGGATTGTCCTATATACATGTTCTCCTGAAACAATCATTTTCCTTCTCTGCATCATTTCGAATCTGGCAATGATAAGACAAAAAAGGACCCTCTTCCCGGGCACAACAGTGCCGAGAGAGAGCCCCATTAAAGGCTGAGTAGTTAGACATATACTCTTGCCAGCCACTCTGTAACTACATCGTCTATAATTGATTTTATCGCTTCTAAATCCTTGTCCATGACAACCGATAGCTCACTGCTGAGCAATTCTTCCGCCTGCTTCAATATTCTCTGCTCTGTCATTGTCAGCTTCTTACCGCTCTGGAGGCTGTCCTTCTTCTTGTACTGGATGTTTTTAATAATCCGGAGCAAGCCTGTACATTCCTGATTTTTTAATAATGCATCATATTCATCCTGCATATTGGACCGTACATCAGCTGGGGCCTTGCTCTCCTCTCTTACTCGGTCCAGCAGCTGACGGGCTTGTTCAGAAGAGATGACCGGCCGCATCAGCACCTTCGTATCCACCGGCGTATAGATCACTTCTGTGCTGCATACCGGTTCCAGCTTATAATAAAGCTTCTTATCCCCGACATGAAATGCAAGTTCCGGGTAATCAATAGATGTAACTTGGCAGACTCCGCTATGACCGTATACAACAAACTCTCCAATCTTAAACACAGGTTCGCCTCCCTTACATATTGGAAAAACCCCGAAGCTACCTGGATAACAAAATCCTTAGCTTGGGGCACTCCCTATGCCGTCTGAAATTGTCTATAAATTAATTATACCACACATATGTCAAGTCGGCTTATTCTCTATCTCTTCTCTGAAGCAACTGTGCGCCGGAGCCCTTATATTTGTAACTATAGCTGTCCTCGATATAATACCGGTCAATCCATAAGAGCACCTCACGCTTGTATGCGGAAGCTTGGGCCAGCGCAGCAGCACTCATGGCTCCCGTTCCGACCAAACGGTGCTCCTCCGCAGGAACAGTGGTATCTGTATAGTCCAGCCATTCCACCTCATACAAGCTTTCTGCATAAGCCTGGAAGTTCAAGCGGTAATCCCTGATCACCTGCCGGTCTTCATCCATTTCGAACTGATTCAGCAGTGCAGTAGTGATATTATCCCATTCGTCCTGCCAGGCTTCAAGATAAACATTAGATAGATAATTTATTTCCGGTGTAGAGGATGCGATATCAAAATCCGTTTTAAATGCCTCATCAATCGGATTTCCTGAAATCAGAGATTGTTGCGAATTTTCCGCAGGTTCTTCGATCGGATCGGCTTCAGGCAATGCTGTTATTACGTTTTCCATACTCGATGACATACCGCAGCTGCTTAAAGGGAGAATAAGGAGAGATAATAAGGACAAGAGTACCCATCTCGATGCCATCATTTAATTTCCCGCCTATGCATAACACCGAACATTCCTGTCATGCCATCATGATTATGGAGACCATATCTGCGATAAAATGTTTCCCTGCCCTGCGAGGCAAAGAGACCGATGAAGGCCTTCTCTGGAGCGTTTTCCTTCAAGAACTCCGTAATTTCATCCATAATCATACTGCCGACTCCTTTGCCTTGATGCTCCGGCGCCACGGCGATATCTTGAATATAAAAGTAAATTTTCCCGTCCCCCACGATTCTCCCCATCCCGACAATCTCCTCTCCGAGTTGGGCAACCACCGCAAAGACTGACTGCTGTAAAGAGGCCTCAGCAACCTCTAAGTTCATATAATCCGCCCAGTCAACAGCTGCACAAAGAGCTTTGTACTCCTCTGGCGTAGGCGTTCGTCTACTTATTTGATAATGGTTAGTCATAGGATCACCTTTCTACGATACTTTTCAAATACTTATCAATTTGTTTCCTATGGTGTTTATCATGCGGAACAAAACCTCTTAAATATCCCCTGATCGAAAATTTCTTCCCGTCTCCATCCTTATACTCTTTCAAGCGATCTTCTTCCGGCAGTTCGCTGACCACATTAATAATCTTGCTGCGGCATTCCACAAACTGCTTAATCATCGAATCTTTCGTTTGACCCTTTGCATACTCCATGGCATTGGCATTGAATTCGTTGAAGTTCAGATGCTTTACCGTTACGGGTTGTCCCAATGTAATCTTCTCAATACCTTCCTCATAAAAATACTTATCCCAAAGCATCATATGGCTTACAATATCCTTCAGCGTCCATTTCCCTTCTGCAATCGGGTTATTCCAATGTTCTTCACTTAATCCCCCTAGTTCTTGAACATAAGAAATAAATCCGCTGAATTCTTCTACCATCTCCGAGGTTGTTTTTGCCATCATCATTGCTCCTTCACTTAGATTGGTCTGTTACATTTTCTGGATTCTTAGTAAACATGCTCATCCAATTGATAAGAAAAATATAAAAGGGATACAACACCAGCATCCCCAAAAGAATTAAACCCGTCGCTGGATTGGGGTCATCCCCGCCGTTTGTCATAGGAAACAGGACGGCAAAAATAAATACGAACAATAAAAAGTACGGCAGCCAGAGCAGCATCGTAATAAAATTCCATTTCGACGGAACAAGCCACCTTGCAGTTATCATATAGAAAAAGATAGATCCCAGAATAATCCCGGCTAACAGAACAATATTTGACAGGCTATTTATTGTCCTGAATTCCCATCCAGTCAATCTATGGATTCGATACACATTAACCATTAGCTCAGTTGGTATGAACACATAAAGAGCGTACAGAACTGCGATGGTGTTTATTTTCAGCAATTGAGTTATCGGGGATCACCTGCCCTTCTATAATCTCAGGTACTTAAACGGACAGTCTGATTTCACTACACCGTTCCAAATGAAATCTTCATACCCGCTGCATAAGCAAGCCAAGAGGACTCGTGAAATACGCTTGAAAAAGTCAATTCAGCTTTATACTGCTCAGTGGCTTCTGCTAGACTTAATCCCCTACCCATCAAGCTATTAATCATCTTGGTGGAGTCTGCAGGTTCTTGACCTATGCCCTCTTCTCTTAACGAATGATAGAGGTTCCTTTTTTGTTGCTCGGCCATGTTCTGATCTAAAAAATTGACCTTATCACTGATTCTGCACCCTACATTTTTCAGGCCCAGTTGACTCATCAGGATCGGCAAACGCATTCCGATATTTCCGTCTTTTCCTTTATGCATCCGATCTTCTTCAAATAATTTCTGAAGGATACCAAGTCTAATGATTTCACTTTGCCTGGCACCCTCCAAATGATAATTCGCCATGCTGCCAACCCAATGCGGCTCAAAGCAGATAACTTTTCCGCCTTCTTTCACATTGCTTATTAATTGCTGCAGTATTTTCTCAGGATTATTCATATGTAGTAAAAACGCATGACTGACGGCTATATCATATTCTTGCTCTAGCTCAGCGGCCGGTTCAGTTTCAATATCACGAACGATAAACTTGGTCTGATAGGGAAGATTCGAGAAGATTTCCTTTGCTTCTTGAATTAGTTGTTCTCCTTGATCAATCCCTGTATAGGTTGTTCCTTTCGGAAACAAAGGAAGCAGCTTGAGCCCCAAATAACCAAATCCGCAGCCATAATCAATCATGCTGACCGGCCTGCTGACTTTCCATACATCCCTCACTAAAAACTGAAGATAATCATCATTGTAATATAGCCAGCGGGTATTTTTGAGATAGTCGATTTTATTGTCCCAATAATATTCTGACATGGGATCCTCCCTCTGCTCGGCGATTGTTCACTACATATTCAGTCAAACGCTCAGCCTCATGCCGTTGTTGGTTAGTTCGTAAATATGTAAATAAGGATGGAAGCAGCAATAGAGGGAGTTCCAAGCAGTAAGGTTCTCATTTCGCTCACCCCACATTACAGATGCATTATTCTTTTCTTGATTTGAAATATTGTGCTGCAGCCTTATATATCCCATACCCGATAAAAAAACCAAGTGAATTCAATATCACATCGTCCACGTCGAGACTTCCCCGCCTGGAAAGTAATTGTGTAAGCTCCAAAGTAATCAAGCCAACTAGAAATAGGGCATACACTTTTAGCGGCTTCATTCTAAATACAACAGGCATCAAAACTCCAAATGGGACAAATACGCCAATATTCCCAAGCAGATTTATCATCCAGGCCCTCGGAGTGAAGCGGCTCACCTGAAGGAACTGGCCTATAGTAACGAATGGTTGTAAATTGTACATATACTCATCCTGCGGAGTTCTACCGAACCCGAATAACATCCAATACATCAGGATCATTAAATAGATAACGATTAGAAAAGTGAAAAGTTTCCTAAATTGACTCATCATGCTCATTTCGTTCCTTATCTATAAGAAGCTATGGTCTGAAAAATTCGGGTGTACACATCCGCGATATTTATCTGATTCTCTTTATTATTCGGAATTTCATTATCCAAAATCATTTCCTGGTTATCATCATAGATGATCGTAAACTGTTTCAAATCGTATAATAGGTCTCTAATCTCCTCTTGATTCATATGGCTAGTATTTACTTTTAACTCACGTGAATCTTAATCGTTATGTTGGGAGTTAATTTCTTATTCACAGGGACTATTGTGATCCCCTCTAGCACATAAGGTTCCATTTCTTGCGAAATTACAGGCTCTAAACTTTTAATTTTATAGTATGATCTGCCATTATTGCTTAAATCTAGGGAGTAGGATAAGACTTGATTCTCTGCAGGCGTTTCTGATAGGGAGGCCCCGTAACCACTCATGATAAATAAATCAGCTCTTCCTTTATCCAACAGCAGGGGAGCAATCAACAGAAGTACAAAGCCAGTTATGATTAATATCAATCCGGCTAAGATTCTTCGGTCGATGATGAGCTTCTTCACTTTTCACACCTGCTTCCCATGGGCATTCAAGCTCTCTATCATCTTTGCTTTTTCCTGCAAATCCGTGGTGTCAAAGTAATCTGCACTTCTCAGTAAATAGTCATGTAGAGCAGCCAAATCGCTTCCGGATTTTTGGTCGTAGCTGGAGCTTCGTATAGCTTCAAGTTCACTGATAATCTCAGTTATAATCATAACGCCAGCCATCACTTCATCATCTAATTTGCCGAGATCTACATATTGCCTTTCTCCATCATTCGACAGAGAATTTTTTGAGTTTTCACCGAGATCATCAAAAAATATCGAGCAATCCTCAAGCAGATTGAACAAATTATTCGTTCCAATACTGCTGATCCGATCGTATTGCTCGTAGCCAAAGATAGGTCCATATAATAGAGTTAACTGGCGATGCATTGTGCTTACTTTTTTCAGATCATCCCTATAATAATTGTTGAATCTCCCCAATTCTCCAAAATCCAGCCTTTGCTCAGATAGGGCCTTCTCCAAAGATTCATGCAAAGAGCCTATTCTGTATTCCGAAGAAAAATAGCCAAGTGCTGTATCCACGGCAACCTCGTAGCGGTCTGCTTTCTTCGATTTGTTGTATAATACGATATTCATTACAACAGAAATCACTAGCAGTGCTGATACCGCCATGATGATCTTCTTCAATTCGTTACCTCCTAATCAAAAGACAAACCTTGAATCAAAGCTTCCAGTATTTGCTCATCCCAGATTTGCACTTCAATGTATCGCTCCGGCCCTCGTGATCCATCGGCATTCCAATCTTGCGGCAACCTAAACTGATCAATAACCCCAACAATTTCCTCTCTTGTATAGACTTGCTTTCTGTAAGGCTTATTGTCCTCATACCGCATGGTTGGGAATAAATCTCCGTACGTAAAGCTCATCAATTCCTTGGGGATGACATCCCAGCTTAGCTTAAGAAAGGCAGCTTCCTTGTACCAGGACTGAAGCCAAGAACAAGGTCCTAGGGTCATGTAATGAGGATACGTATTGGTTGGCTTTCCACCCTTAAGGATAAATTGCTCCCGTGCGATCTTTTCCAATTCTCGTCTGATGACAATGTATTCGTCACTCCTTTGACTGGCGAATATGTTGCCCTCCTTGCGTATTACGTGCGACACCTCAATAGCATCTTGCACCGACAGTTTCGATAAATTTTTGAAAGGACCCTGTTCTTTCTCAAAATAATGGTACAAAAAAAGGCTCATCGTTTTAATTCTCCTGCATGTGCCAGGAACCTCCTTACTTCTTTCGGAGATTTCAGAATAATGACGTTCTTGTCCTTGTGCTGCTGAATCTTTTCCATAATGCCTGGAAGCTTCGTCTTCCTAAAACTCCACACCCATTTCACAAAATCAAGATCCAGGCTTTCCGGACAACCCTCATTCATGTCAGGACGGCTCTTGCCTTGATACATCACTCTTCGCTTAAGTACCCGATAGACCGTGATCCACTTGGAAAAATCCAGTAATATAATTACATTTGCCTGCTTCAATCTTATATCGAGTGTTCGTCCATAATTCCCGTCCATAATCCATTTCTCCTCTTGAACGAGCTCTTCCAGGAATACATCCCACTCCTCATTCGGAGTAGGGACCCAGCCCGGCTTCCAGTAATACGTGTCCAGATGATATACCGGCCAATCCAGAATTTCTCCAAGCTGTCTGGCCAACGTTGATTTTCCGGCTCCACCGGATCCGATGATCATGATTCTAGACATCAACATTCTCCTTTAGTTACGAGTCTTCATGTCTGACCTCAATTCAATAGAATACTTTCTTCTCTCCGCGAATTTTAATTTCGATGCCTTCTCCACGGAAGCTGCCGAAGATATTATTTCCATCCTGCTGCGTACTTCCGCGAAACTCCAAGCCAAGAGTAAACCTGGAGTGAGGTTCTACAGAAAGTGTCGTCTCTTCGAACTCGATTAGATCAGGATCATACACAGGTCTTAATGTTAGTTGGACTTCATCTCCATAGTTAAAGACAGGAATGGAACAATAAGCCTTCACATAGTCATCTTCGGTCCGAAGCTGACATTCGCTCTCCTTCACATGAATATCGACGGATCCTACTCCAGTTGTGTTGCGATGCACTAGAAACATAAATTGCTCCGTTGCTATTGGAAATAGAATAATAAACACGATACAGGAAATAATGAGGCGACTTCGGATCTTGGGATATTTATGGCGATAGACTCTGATGGTTCCAATTCCTCCGATAAGCAGCAGGAGCAACCCGATCACTACAGGGAGATGAACTCCAGTGTTATGTCCTTTCGTCCAAGGCGGCACTCCGATCCATTGAAACAAATAATCTCCTGGCGTATAATGCAGATGATTATTGACTATGAGTAACAGCCCCACCACAACCATGACAATAAAAAGCACTCTTTTCCCCATTCCACTCCTCCGTTTCTGCCCTGTATTAAGCTATGCTTTCCTTTAGTAATTTCTCTTTCATTCCCTCAGCAAGTTCTTCATTGCATCTTTCTCACTGCCCATGTTAGTACGTCGCCCTGCAGTAAAATTCGTTGCCCGTCTCTCTCAATTTCAAGTTCATAGGGCTTTACAGTTTGCTGTAAAATTTCCCATTTCGAATAGATTCCTTGAAGTTTTCTAATTAACTGATCTGTCTCATACATCGGATCAAGCCTTTTACCGGAATTAATGGCTGTTTCCGAAATATTCGTGCTGATAATGATACAATTAAGTATTATTTGAACTACCAGTGAATATATCCCGACTTCTTCAAAATCTTATGCGTCATTGGATTTAATTGATCTATGGATTCCTCTAAGCTAAAATATTTCAATTCTAACCCTTCATCATCATTGATTGTTGGGATGCCTGATACATTCATCGCTTCAAAGACGACTATGGCGTTATAGACCTCGTCTCCATGAGGATATTTATAATACATATCTTTGCCGGATAATAAAGTGATAAATTTAAATTCACTAGAGTTTAAACCAGCTTCCTCATACAACTCTCTCTTTGCTGCGTCTTCAAATGTCTCCGCTAATTCTAACGCGCCTCCAATGACTCCCCAATCTCCCGTATCAGTTCTTTTCTGAAGAAGGATTTGATTGTCTTTATTCAAGACGATGATCGTCACACCCGTCAAAATAATAGGCCTGGTTCCAACTAGCTCTCTTAGCTCAGAAATATATCCCATATAAGTCCTCTTTTCCTTGTATCCAGCTCACAAACTAATTTCCCTAATTATACCATCCCCTGTCCCTTTTGGCTGTTATCTTTACTCCAAGCATAAAGAAGGGATACATCCCATTCGAGATCTATCCCTAAAAAAGAGAAATTGACCGTCAATCATAAAATGGATATTATTGAAAAAAGCAAATGACTCCCGGGTGGTGATGGCTTGCAATCTAATGCTACATTTCGTTCCATGCTAAATGAATATATGAAGCAAAAGGGTATAAACCTGCACCAGTTTGCAAATAAAGTAGGACTCAATGTTGGCTCTCTTAGTTACATTCTAAACGGGCATAGAAAAGTAACGATAGAGCAATTGGACATGATTACTGAGGGCTTAGGAGAGAATAAGGGACTATTTTACGACCAGTATTTCAAGGAGGTTTTAGTCGAAGCAACTCCCAATTGGCGTCGTATCAAGCCTTTTTTACTTGCTTGTGAAGAAGCTGGCCGCCTGGACCTCATTCAAAAATCTGTTGAGTTGTTACTCGATAACCTAATGTACTCACAAGTGCTCTTTGAAATGGCAGAGAATTTTTTTCGAAACGGTCAAAAGGAAGCAGCGCGCATTATTTATGAAAATGTTGCTCTTAGCGAGAAAAATCAGCACTCCGAGAGACTGGCTCTCTGCCAATACAGACTCTTTACCTGCAGACTTGGAATTAACCAAGAGAAGAACTATCAAACTGCAATTCAATATGAAATGTTTGTTGATCGTTTGGATGGATTTAACCACCTAGAAGCACTAAAGGATCTTGCGAATACATACCGCTCTTTACGCCACTGGGACAAAGTAGAAGAAATTGCCCTAAAACTTAAAGAAAAGGCAGAATTTTATTATCAACTAAAGAAGCCCTTTGATCTTGAGCAGGAACCTGTGCGGCCACTCTTTACGTATATAGCCTACTCTGATTTGCTGCTGGGCAGTGTTTACGAAGCAAGAGGAGACTACCTGAGAGCTCTAGATTTTATCGATTTATATTCCAGCCTGAATTGGGTAAAGGAAGAGGATGAATCGAGCTTACTCTGGAAAAATAAATTCCATGTCTGGGCCAAGGTTAACAAAATGGCAACACGAATAGCGGCGGGTGATTCGACTTTATTTACTGAATATCTTTCTTACATGGAATCTAATGCCGAGGAGTTGCTTCTGGCCTTTCTAAATGTCGTATCGGCAGCCAATCGGTACAGCATCAACATAGATGAAATTATCCGCAGGATGGATATAGGCCAGCTTGTAAATATTGGTTCTGAGGAAAATACCTACACAAGGCAAATTACTGAAGAACGCTTAGCGAGATTTTATTATGAACTATCCTACTATTACCTCAACATTCATGAATATAAGGGTGGATTTGAATATCTCATTAGATCCCTGGAAAAATCTGTATCCATTAATTTGAAATCACGTATATTAAATTGTGTAGGTTTATTTGAAAAATTTCGAGATAAAAGTGACGTTGTTACGCTTTCAGCCTACAAAAATATAATAGAAGGGGTATATGGAAATGAAAACAAAACGGGCGATTTTCTTAATTTCTAGACTCACACTCTTAATTGTTTCTTCCCCCGTTATTATTCATATATTGGATCAGCATGGAAGCATGTAATTTAAATAGAGAGGGGGCGACCAGCCTCCTCTCATCTTTATTCCTCAACCCGTGCAATAATCCGAGCAATCGATGAATCTGCATGTATAAATAAAGGCAGCGCAATGATTTCAAAAGACTTTGCACTTAGCAAACGATCCAGATTCGTTAGGTTCTCAGCTATAAGCACCTGATTTTCAAACAGATATTTGTGAATTTCAAAGGGATGCTTGTCTGGTGAGGGGGTATCCATTCCGATCAGCTTGATCTTCTTGCGGACCAATAACTCAGCAAACGCCTTGGTCAGAGTCGGATGTTCTGAAAAGTAGTTATCTTCACCAAAATAGCTGCTATGCCCGGTGTAAAGAATTAGAATCGTTCCCTCCTGGATGAAGTCCTCATACTCCTCTTTATAATCAATTTGGGACATTCCAGCAGCATGGATCAAGGTGCCTTTTCCTATAAATGTGTCCAACGGGAAATCACTTATGTACCGGTCCGAAGGGATTAAATGCATCGGTCCATCGATATGAGTGCCTGTATGCATATTGACTGTTAATTGGTGATTACAATAGCCGTCCTTCGCCAATTCATTGGTTTGCACCAATTCCATCTCACTATCACCCGGATACACAGGGAGACGATTTCGCATGATATGAGTTAGATCGATCCATTTCATAATTATCCCTCCAATTCATTAAGGTGGACTTTCCAGAGCCGGGAATTCCCTCAACAAATATCAATCTTTTCATGTCATCCCTCTCCTCGAATCAGTCATATTGCCATTCTAATCGTCCTTTTCTAATCTTGGCGGCATAGATGATTTGCCCTGTATGGTAATGAATTTCTCTAACCATTGCGATCATAAGGTTCAGTGCGGTTGTCTCATTATCCACTTGGCTATAAGTCAGAGGGGGACGATTTATGAACGGCTGGGACAATAATAGCTCTGGATGAGCTTGGAGATGCTCAAGATACTGAATGATGATATCGAAGGCTTCTGCTGCCATTCGATAAGCTTCTTCATGTGATAATTGAAGTCCAGGTTCAAACTCCTTATCTCGTTCTCGAGTGTCCGGGATATCAAAATAGATCGTCTCAATTCTTGAATGAACACAGCCTCGAATATGGCTCACTAAATTTGCAATACTGTTGCTTTCCGGAGTGTGCGACCAAGTGATATCCTCCTCCGACAATTGGGCTAGGGCCTGCAGGGTCCATTTCCGTTCTGACTTAAACTTCACTAAAATGCTCTGAATGACTTCAGAAGCTATGTCCATATGCTTATCACTCCCGATGTATTATTTAGCAAGCTGCATGAAAAGACTTTTTAGGGCTTATAATCTTCCTTCAGCTGCGCGTATAATTCTAAATCGACAATGCCCTTTCCCGTCCATACGCTGGCTTGTCTCAGAGTTCCTTCTTTCAGGAACCCATTCTTGAGCAGTACACGCTTTGAATTTTCATTAGCCGGCATGACTTCTGCTTGGATTCGATTTAGGTTGACTTGTTCAAATAAAAAACGGGTTAGAAGCTGGACCGCCTCTGTAGCAAAGCCTTGACCCCAATAATTCTCATCAAAATAATACCCGATGGTAACCATATTGACTTTAGAGTTAAAATCAAATGCCTCAATGATCCCCACCAGCTTGCCGGACGATCCTGGAATAAGGACCCCCCATTTGATTCTGGACCGTTTATTATAATCGCGTTCAAAATGTCCGATCATATTTTTTACTGTCTCGATATTATGTTTGGGAAGAATCCCGCAATATTCAAATACACGGTCATTATTATAAATCGAAAATACATCATCCAGATGACTTACTTCTATCTTCTTCAAGCTAAGCCTGTTACCCTCAATGATAGGAAAGTCTTCGTAAAGAACATCAAGATTCATAGGACACCCCTCTCTGATTGAACCAAGTTTTCTATATGCTCCACTATTTGATTATTGTTCCTTAGCAGCACTCTCTTCTCGGCATATTGTTCTGTTATTTTCATGATAACCTTCAGATTCTCTTGATCAAAGGCTCTGTTCCATACAAATAGCATTTGGTATAAGTTTTTAAGGGTTTGCTTGTAATTCGACGACTCCATACCCAGGCGGGTTCGAATAAATCTTTTAACGACTCTAAAGTCTCTTTGATATTTATTTGGGCAAATGATACATATGACATCTGCTTCTCTGAAGCTGTCCTGTCCCCACTTATGATGAACTCCTTCAATGATCCAGGACTCCCTATGCACAATTTCATTTAGCTTGGAGTCCCTGACCTCTTGGGGATATCTCACGTTAGGCTTGCTTCTGTCCCACACAAAATTTATGTGGCATTCCTCCCTGAACCCGCATTGAATCGTCTATCGATACTCATCCCCATAACTTCACTACTTCAATTAATTCGAAGTCTTCAAAGTGCAGTTTGTATATATCAGGTTTATTTAATTGTTCTAGAAAAGGAAACCCATAGCTGGAATCAAAATAACTCAACATTAGCGTCATTACCAGACCATGTGTTCCAATTGCAATTTTTCTTCCGGTATGCTCTTGTACAATCGACTTAAGCACTGCAATGGCTCTCCTTTGGCATTCAGCATTAGACTCACCACCATACAGAGCATATTCCGAGTCATTGAAATTCTCTCTGATATTGGACATTAATTTGCCTCTATCAATCACATCATCTTCTGCGGCAAAGTCACGCTCACGAAGATCTTCAAACGTTGCAACTTCTAAATGAAAGTGTTGGGCTGTCCCCTCTACAGTCCGTACGGCTCGTGTATAAGGACTAGAGATAACAACGTCTACCCCCTCATCAATAAGCACTTGTGTTACTTTTTCAACATCCGATTTTCCTTTTTCAGTCAGCCCTCTTGTTCTCTCATTGCCTTCATCATACGGTGATTCAGCATGCCTAACCATATAAATGATCGTCATCAAGTTTGCTCCTTATCATGTGATATCCATTTCATTTTACTTTCAGTCTGTTTCTGATCAGTCTGATTTGACCTCTATGATTGAGTTCATCCTCAAAAACATGGAACCACATGAAATAGTAATTTGCCTTTTTCTCATACCAAAAATCCTCTTCCGTATCCAACCAATCATCATTAACAGACTTGAAAAATTCGAGTGTTCGATTTCTTACTTGATCCACATTCATCATTCTCGTATCTAGGCACTAGACGTCCAAAAACAATGAAATGCTCATTTGAACTGCTATAATCGTTCATATTATCTTGATTCATTTGAATGATCATTATCAAACCTCATTTGGGATAAAATAATATGGACAGTACTACTGTTACCAATTGTATAAATAACCCTAAGAATAAATTAAATATACCGTTAATTTTACTAAATTTCAGGAGATAGATCAGAATTGGAATGCTGTTTATAACATAAATGGCAGGTAAATATACAATGCGTTCAAGCCCTGTGTAAGGGAATTTAAGAATCAAAATCGTCATTGTAAGTATTGAAGGTGCCATTGCCAATAAATACTTTTCAGAAAGATTTTCCAACCAGAAATTACGAATTCTAATTTTGGGTGCTCCCCAAAAATCAGCGTTACAATCCATACAAACATGATGATAAGGAATGAGTAAAGGAAGTAGTGCGATTATTGCCCCGTAATCAACTTCACCCGTAAAAAAGTAAAAATTAAGAAAAATGTAGATTGATAGCAATAGCCTTGTAAGAAGTGAGCTTCTCTGGATGACATTCGTATTCTGACATTTTGAACAGCTGCCCATTGTTCCACCTCGTACTACATCTCAAAGTAAATGATCTAACTTGTGATTTTCTCAGTCCATACATCTGACTAAACTACATTTCTGAAAGAACATGGATTAGATCTTCGGTAAGGTCCTTGTGCGAATCTGTATCCTGAGACATAAGTTTAAAACAAATACTTCTAAGTAGATTTTTAGTGTTGGTTCGTAGGATATCATCTTTAGGATAACTGTTACTATATGTAGTTCCACTGAATTGCTTGATCCAATCGGATATTATATGTTTGCTTAGAAGACCTCTCTCGACAATTCGAAATACTACTTCTGCCACTCTATCATCCTCACCGTTAATGAACGTGTAGGAATTGATACAGGACTTTCTTTTAACCAAACTTAATATTTCAATACATTGATCTGAAGAACAGTAAGTAGAAGCATCCTGTTCATGGATAAAATAATCACACACTCTGGAGTACACATCATCATATTGTTCATTTGATAAAAAGGGTTCTGTCGCATGATACTCTAAGGCCAGAGGTATAAGCAGGATAGAAAATCAGTGCTCAGCTTCTTACCAAGTATCCGTGACTGAAAGTACTGTAGATTAGTTCATCCCACAGTTCACTATCTATTGCTCCGATATTATTTATCATCGCCAAGGTCAAATCTTCGACGGTAAGATCATTTGGAATAGTGTGGTTGTGTCTCTAACCTGCTGCAGAATCTGCTTAAGATTGCTCATAATTCTCTCCTTTTAGAACGCTGTTCTTCCTTTTATGAATAATTCCATGGGCAATAAGAAAAAAGATAAGACTATAGATCAGGCTGTACGAAAATGCAAACAACCTTATTCCAAAATCCCACGAAAAAATAATAAAACCATTACCATAACTTGTCTGTGTATCATGAAAAGCGAAGAAGACAAATCCAAGCCCAATAAGCACTTGCCCTATTATCCAAATTACAAAAAAGCTCACTCTCTTTTCCCCTCTGGAAAAAACACTATATTCAACATACCAATGACATAATAACCAATAATCCATGTCAATATAGACTCAAATGAAAGTACGTCGGACCTTTCAGACTCAATTACATACTGATCTAAATAGTGAATGGTATAGACTATTAAAAGTGGGATAAGCATATACACACTCATAAATAAAAGAAACCTAGGGAAATATCTCAGTGAAATTCCTCCTTGTACTACATCAGAAACCTCTAACAGTCCTTAATTATACTAATTCCATTCATCTGCCATAATTCCCTTTGCTTACTTCCGTTAATTTATGATAAATAAAAAAAAGTGGCAGGATCTGCGACGAATGGCGAAGTAGTATAGCGTGCTTAGCATGGAACATGATGAATATATTCTATTTATTGATGTAGAGAGAAAAAATAGATCCTCAGGGAGAATATACCATGTCTATAGTCCTGCTACAATATGTTCTAATCTAAGTACAGGTCACAGCCACTAACTCTAACTAAAACGTCTCAGCCAATTTCTGAATCTTTGAGTGGGAAATTAAATATACGTTACCCATTATATCTATTTTGCCGTCCTTTACACGCATAGCGCTCTCCTGTTCTGCCGCATAAACATCCATCTCCTCAGACAAGGGGAACAGGTAGCCTTGAACCAGCGCAGCATAGTCGAGTCTAGAATGAGATTCGTAGGCAAACCGATCAAAGCCTATACCATTATAAATCGTACTCGTGTCAACTTTATGGCCACCGTTTTTCGAGCATAACCATTTTGCAGACATGTTTATCGCACCAGCGCTGGCACCCATTGTAAAGGCATTGCTGTTCTTAATCGCATCCGATAATTCATATTCCACCAAAAAATCATTCTACAAAACAGGATATCCGCCGCATAAAAAAATGACAGAAGCGTTTCGAATGAATCGCTGGGCATCTTCCTTCTGCATGCGGTAATCAATAAAATGATATTCATCAAAAATAATGTTAGCCTGATCAAACCATGCCCTTTCATAAATATCATCAATGTTAACTTGCTCATCTTTATAACCAGACGGTTGCCCGCTAATCATAACAAGCGATTTTCTGTCTGTTATATCCTCATGCAACCATTTGACCAGCTTCTCTGGGAAAAAATCATTAAACCAACTGAGATAGTAGTGAGTTTTCAAAACTTAATTACCCCCATATGTACTATTTACATTCATCCAATTCTTAACGATAAAACATATTCTATAATACCTAACGTGGGACTGACGTATGAGAAATAAGTTTCAACATCATTTTCAATTACCTATTAAGGAACTTACGTAGGTCTACAACTTTATTTTCTTTACACTAAGAGCTCTTTCAAATAGTCCAGCTTCTCCTCAACCTCTATATCTCCTTCTAATCTCACGACCTTACATGGCAATGCCTCCAACCATTCCTCATGCAATGCCCTGCTTCTCATCTCTCTTCCCGCTTCATCATATTGGGATGCCCATGCTATGAATTTCTGATATGACTCATATCGCTTTCCACCAAAGTCAATATCCTCTCCATATCTTGATATTTCTCGATCCCTCAGTCTTTTCATTCGGATGTCCTTAGGAATCCATACATAGATCACCAGATCAAAATACGGAATAAATAAGTCCCCCCATCCACATAAGGATCCCGATAAAACCCATTTTGGATGGCTTTGGAGATCCGCCGTAAGTAATTTAATTCTTTCCTCAATTGGTCGTGCTTCTGTAAATGGTTCTTCGGTTTGTAACCAGTAATAATCATCTGTATCGAAGTGCTTATAGCCAAACTCCTTTGATATTGCTTTGGCAAGCGTACTCGTACCCGAACCAGATGCCCCAACAATATGGATTTGATTTAACACGTCATTACATCCCTCCTACTTGTATGTTCTTTCTCGAATTACACTCTACTTCCATCATCAAAAGTGCTTAAAAAATGGGACCCTTGGACTTTATTCTCTAAGTAATTCATTATTAATGTTCTGACTGGATGAGGTTGGAGATTGTGTTTCTCCATGTCCTTAATGTGGATCCAGTAAAACTCCAAATGATCTTCTTTTGAGCTTGGGTTTCTTTTGTGATTAATATCCTGAATCTTCACCGTGAATACATGATTAATTTCTTGATGATAGGTATCAAGATCCTCAAACTCAGCTTCCACAGCTCCTAAATATCCGCTAACCTCACATGATAATCCTAATTCTTCCCCGATCTCTCGGCTCAAGGTATCCTTTAACCCTTCATTAAATTCAACATGACCGCCAGGCAAGAATGTATTATCCATTCCGATACAATGCGCTACAAAAATATACTCAGAGGAGATCATTACACCTCTTGCAAGAACATGATATTTCTTATTTGGATGATCCATATACTTCACTCGATTTTCCTCCTATGTTTGTGAACCCGTCAAAAGGCAGGATTAATAGTGCCACTTCATAATTATTCATTGATTATCTTTATTTCTTTAGCATCTGCTTGTGATGGATATGAATCATTAATTCCGCCTTTTATCCGGTAATAAATTCTTTGGCCTGGCTTTAAATCTTTTGTTTTAGTTCTTAGCCAGATTGCTTCTCCAACGTAATCATTCATGATTTCTTTCCAAGTCTTATTCAAATATTTTTGTTCAACAATTAAGATACGACCTTCTGCTACCTCCAAAATATAACCTGCGCCTTCATATCCTGCTTAAGAATTTACTTCGCATTTGTTACTTGCAAAACAACCCAGCCCTTGATAACTCTTATCTCAGGCTGGATCAATGGTTGCTGAGCTTCTTCCACAATTATACATCCAATAACCGAAAGGGCGATAGCCCTGATGCGCAGAAGCGGCGTCATCTGAGTCTTTCGTTATAAAAAACGCTCTACAGTATGGAAGAAATCCATCTGCAGAGCGTTTTGATTAAGAGGGGGAGCGTTCGTAGCTTCGCTCATATTTTAGATTAAAGCCAGTTAAGTGACCGTCGGATAGCGAAATTTTTAGAATGTCTGTAATCTCCATTGAACGGGACATCCCCATAATGACCAGGGAACCGTCCAGCACTTTATGCGTTCCTAGGGACTGCATACTCGTATCCATCGTCCAGAGCAGCTTCCCATTCACGGTATCTACAGCACTTAAAAGCAGATGGGCATCGGGTAGGGTGGAATCCTGATGAGCTACCACAAAGGTACCCTCCTGGCCTGTTGATAGAGGTGCTAGTTCGGTAACATAGCCTCCGCGATTCTTTAATTTGTTAAACAGATCATTATATTTCTGTTCTTGGTCTCTATAAGCTTCTCTAGCTTTATCGTATTTGTCTCGATCCTTGTAAAAAGCATCCCTGTCTCTGTATTGATCCGGATCAGGGGCTGCAGGTTCTTTAACCAGGCTTTTGAATTCCGGCGGGCTGGTGAATGCATAGGGATTGCTTGCATCTGATTCAAGATCGGCTAAGAAGCCTCCATGAATGAAGAATTGATCAACAATAGGCTTAAGGTCTTCTGTCGTTAGCTTGCCCATCTGATGAAGACTTCCGATGTAGAGCTGCCTCCGTTCGCTGGAGAAGCTCGACGATTCAAGCTCCTGAACGCTCAATGCTTGCACCTCTTCTTGCCCCAAGAAGGTGATGTAACGCCCGTCTTCCCGGCCCGACTTAGCTAATAGCACAAGACCGTTGTTCCCGGGATCGAAAAGAGAATGACCGGCATGCTGATCAAGATAATTATTCGCTTCTACGTTCTGCACAGCCTTGCCTGTAAATTTGGTGAGATCGAGCTCATAGAGCTGCCCGTCCGCCCCTTTGAAACGAAGAAGCTGTCCATGATCTTCCCAGATATACCAATCCTGATTAGGAGCGAACTGCCCATCAAGTGCAGGGCTGTTCTTGATAAAGGTCTTCTGGTCTGCGATAACGTCACCACTTGATTTATCGACGATTGAAATGCCTTTTCCGTTAAAAACAATGATGTTCGCTTCCGTCTCCCCGAGTATAGTTTTGGTTTCACTCCCATCAGGGAGCTTGATCTTCCATAATGTTTGTCCTCGCTTCATATCTACAGCCTGCAAATAGGAATGGGTTGTTCCTGAGGTAATGCCATATTCCTGTGAAGTAGCTGTAAACTTCTTTACGACCGTAACGGCCACCTGATGGTTGTCCTGTTCATACACAATGATCTGGTTGTTCGCTCTTGCACTGCTGGCGTCCCCCAAAACAATGCTGAGAATAACGAATATGAGTAAAGGAATAATCAGAAGGCCAAAAGCTCCTCCAAAGGTAAAATAGAGGGTCTTCCAAGGACGAGGTGAATTTCGTCGCTCCGTCACATCGCGGTTTTCACTTCGTTTGGCTGAACGAATAAAGTTACCTACCGCGAAGCAAGCCGCAAAGGCGAACAAAGCATAAATAATCGTAAGAAAAATATTATGCCATAAGGCATCGTTGTAACGAAAAGCGTCAATCATTTTCTCCCAAAAACTGAGCTGCAATAGACCATCTCCTGTTCTCCAAAAAATAACGAAAAATGATCAAATTATAAAAGCGCGGCAACTGTTTCTGATGAACCTTTACTAGTACTCGATAATGCTTTCGCTAATAAATCCTTGTCATAACCATGAAGCATGAATGCATTCAAAATAGCATCTACCCGATCTTGTCTCTTCCTTCTGATATTCGATTCCAATTGAATCTCCAACGGCACGACCGGAACGAGATGGTTTTCAAATTCAACATGCTTTATTAGTTCCCAAATATATCTGCCGCCCTCCCAAATGCCTTCACCTGAATCTGAATCAGGTATTCCGGCAGAATTGGAGATGTGTACGACTTCCACATCAAAATCTTGAATCTTCCACTTGCCTTTCGTCCATGTAAAACCTGAAGAAAAGGATTGAGTAAAGTAGGGTTCTTCATCAGAAGAACGCCAATCCGAATCAAAATAGGATCGTTCAGACTTTTTCTTTAAATTGTATTGAGCCAGCAGTCCTGCTAGTTGCTTCACAGCTTCAATATCTTTAACATAGATATCCAAGTCATTTGGGCTCATGCTGGCATGTTGCAATACCGAGCCAACGGATCCGACTACAATCCACTTGGTTGATAATTTTGATGCTGTATAAAGATCGCAAAATGCTTTAAGGGCTTGACTCCAGGACATTGTTATCTCCTATTCTTCTTTAATATTCAAGAGAACATCAGTGATTGCAGGTGCTTCAAATCGGAATCACTAATCATAGCTCTATCCTCCTTTTTAGATATGCTTATCATGGTCCAGACATTTAGAGGCAGCATCAAAAGTTGTTACCACACAGGGAAATTATAGCAGTTCCTCTCTATTCATGTATCCGACCAAAGCGCTAAACCAATAAACTTCTAATCATCATCTATTCTTTTAAAATATGTTATCATTTGACAGATATGGGATTGTAATTTAAAATGAAAGCGTATCCTTGACGTGCGTCTTATAACTATATGCCGAGGGTATCCATTTATAATTTGAGGGCACTGCTTCCCTGATCATGAGCTGACTCAGGAACAACCCCGTAATCTTCCACCCGAAGATTGCGGGGTTATTTGTATGGGCAGCAGGAAAGGAGGTTGTCTAGCTTCACCCGCAAGACAGTACAAAAAAACTTGAAAGGCGGCTTGATCAATGAGATGGATGATTAAAAAATCAATGATTGCAGTGATTGCTTCCACCTTTCTATTCACTTCATGGCTTAATCCGTTCATGGCCATTCCTTCGGCAAGCGCAGCACCTGACACCTCGGTTCTCAACAAACAGGGCTTCTCCACTGATGTTATCTATCAGATTGTAACTGACCGTTTTGCAGACGGGGATACTTCCAATAACCCAACCGGAGGAGCTTACTCCCCAGGGTGTACAAGCCTCAAGCTATACTGTGGCGGAGACTGGCAAGGAATTATTGATAAAATCAACGATGGTTACTTTGCAGGAATGGGCGTAAGCGCGTTGTGGATTTCCCAGCCTGTAGAGAACATCTATAGCATCATCAACTACTCGGGCGAAAACAGCACCGCCTATCACGGTTATTGGGCACGGGATTTCAAGCGAACCAATCCGGCGTTCGGAAGCATGAGCGACTTCCAGAATCTGATTAACACGGCTCATGCCAATAACATCAAAATTATTATTGATTTTGCTCCAAATCATACCTCACCGGCCTCCGAGACACAACCATCCTTCGCAGAAAATGGCAAGCTTTACGATAATGGCAATCTGATTGCCGGTTATACCGGTGATACAAACGGTATCTTCCATCATAATCTGGGAACTGATTTCTCCTCATTGGAGGACGGCATCTATCGGAATCTATATGATCTGGCCGATATCAATCATCACAATAACAGAACAGACGCTTACTTCAAAGAGGCCATCAAGCTCTGGCTCGATATGGGCATCGACGGTATCCGGGTAGATGCGGTCAAGCATATGCCGCCAGGCTGGCAGAAGAACTGGATGTCATATATCTCCAACTATGAGCCGGTATTTACCTTCGGCGAATGGTTCCTTGGCGTAGGCGAATATGACCCAAACAATATTGACTTCGCCAATGAATCCGGTATGAGTCTGCTCGATTTCCGCTTCGGACAAAAGGTACGCCAAGTGTTCCGCGATAATAGCGACAATATGTACGGACTGAACAACATGCTGGTCGAAACCGAAGGCGATTACACGCATATCCAGGATCAGGTTACTTTCATTGACAACCATGACATGGATCGCTTTAAGCTTGGAAATAACAATCGCCGCTTAGAGCAAGCACTGGCCTTCACGCTTACCTCGCGCGGCGTACCGGCTATCTATTACGGTACAGAGCAATATATGTCCGGCAATGGCGATCCGGCGAACCGCTCCTTCATGACCGGCTTCTCGACAGATACCACCGCTTATCAAGTCATCGGCAAGCTGGCCCCGCTTCGCAAGTCCAATCCGGCCATCGCCTATGGCAGCACGCAAGAGCGCTGGATCAATAACGACGTCTATATTTATGAGCGTAAATTCGGCAGCAGCACAGCCCTGATTGCCATTAACCGCAGTGAGACGGCATCAGCATCCATAACCGGTCTGCTAACCTCGCTTCCCGCTGGCACCTATGTAGATGAACTGGGTGGATTGCTAAATGGTAACAGCATAACCGTTAATTCTGCAGGTGCCGTAACTGCATTCACCTTGCCTGCGGGAGCTGCTGCCGTATGGCAATTTGCGGCTAACGAGACAGCTCCGATCATCGGCAATATCGGACCGGATTTGGGCAAAGCCGGTACGACACTGACAATTGACGGACGCGGTTTTGGGAATACCAAAGGTACAGTCTACTTCGGCACTACAGCGGTCACCGGCAGCCAGATCACAGGATGGGAGGATTCCCAGATTCAAGTGATTGTTCCTTCGGCTACTGCTGGCGAGCAGAGTATCAAGGTGCGCACGGCAAGCTCCGTGGACAGCAACAGCTATAATAGCTTCAACCTGCTGACAGGTGATCAGGTATCAGTCCGCTTCGTCGTGAATAACGCCACCACCGCTTTCGGTGAGAATGTTTACTTAACCGGCAATACTACTGAGCTAGGCAACTGGGACCCGGACAAAGCGATCGGTCCGTTCTTCAATCAGATCATTGCCGCTTATCCGTCCTGGTACTATGATGTAAGCGTGCCCGCCGGAACAGAGCTGCAATTCAAATTTATCAAGAAAAATGGCACCGTCGTCACTTGGGAAGGTGGGTCTAATCATACCTACACCGCCCCGGCAAGCGGCGTCGGTACGATGGTGGTCGACTGGCAGCCATAGTTGTCAAGCGTAATCAAAAAACCGCAGTCATCCCATAGCGGGGTGTCTGCGGTTTTATTCATGTAGCATCATCATTATCTATTAAATATCTATTAGAAAAATTGCGGGTACTGCTTGGACATGCTATTCACTTGCTCCAGCAGGCTGCCCGAGTGCTCCTTCACCGCTTGGCGCAAGGCCTCGGCATCACGACGCCGAATGGCGGCCACCATGTTCTCATGTTGAGAAATATGAGATTGCCGCGCACCCTCCATTTTGCCATGCAGCAGACAAATCCGGTTATAGTGGGAGGCCACCTCCTCGATGGTATACCAGGCAAGCGATACCCCCGCTGTCTCGAAGATCAACTGATGGAAGCGATTATCCTTATGGTAAAACTCGATAAAATGCTTTTTGTCCATATACTTCTTCTGTTTGTTAATCAGTTCCTGCATCGTGTCCGCAACCAGTTCGCTGCATTTACGAATGAAATCATCCACCACCGCGGCTTCCAGCGAAGTCCGGATGAACCATTCCTCACGTACCCGCTGCAGGTCAATCTTGGACACCACCGTTTTGCGTTGCGGATAGATTTCCACCAACCCGGACTGCTGCAAGCGCACAACCGCTTCTCGAACTGGCGTTCGGCTGACGCCATAACGTTCGGACAGCTTCTGAACACTTACGTCCATCCCTGGCTCGAGCGCCATGTTCATGATGTCTTCTTTGATTTTATTGTAAGTTACATCGTTTAATGAGCTGCTGTTATTCATGATCTTCAACGGCTTCCCTACACCTTCCTGAACCCACTCCTAGAACGTCACGATAAATGCTCTCTGCGCCGGAGGAATCGTAACTGAAATACAACAGAAAATCCAGAATAAACGGGGAATAGTCTAGTCTATTCAGTTCCCGAGTAAACGACATGGCGGCGATTTCACTAAGCGCGCGTACCTTCGAGCAGTTCTGCAAACCAAGAAAATGCCACAGGACTATTTTTTCGGTCCGCGTATACATTTCCGATTCATACCGATCCTCTACAGCATGAAATATTTCATGCCCCAAGATAGTATTCATTATATCATCTTGCCGGAATAGTTCAACCAAACCCGGGGCCTCCTGCGATACCAATAACGCCGCCCTGCGTATGGGTTCATCCATAATGGCGATGTGGTCCGGCGGCGTATAGCAGGCGAACAGAATCCGATTGCCTGTGATGGAAGAGGGCTCAAACTGAACCTTGATCTTCATCTTCTCGGCAAGCATGCGTGCATCCTTACAGCCGTAATGAGCGATCATGCGCTTAGCATAATTTTTACCGCAGCAAATGGCTTCGTCCGTCATCTTCGCCATTTGCTCCGGGCGTATTCGGCGCTTCAGTACATCTCTGGAGAAGGCATACGCTCCCCAGGCTTGGTCGTCCACCTGCAACAGCGTCCCGATCATATCCTCCAACTGGTTCGGATTCCGCATAAACCCTCCATTTCTCAAACGAGCTTAGCTTTGCTTCATATTGGCGGCAACCACGATAATTTCTTCATCCGGCTCGAAGGTGGACACCTCGATATCCATCAGCAGCTCCAATTGTTCAAATTCGGATGCTGTAAAGTCCATAACTCTTGCTCCGATACATAAATAATAATCAGGCCGGGCAATAAGCTCTGTTTTATATACGGCCATATCCTCCCACAGCTTCTTCACAGCTTGCAAATAGTTGCCGGCTGTCGTCTTGATCGCCAGCGCACGACCGCGCTGGATTTTAATAAACCCTTTATTATCCACAATACGAATAGCCCCGGCATCTCCTGGCTTGTCGGTCTTTTCGCCAAAGATATGAAAGTATCTCGTCTTTTGCAAGAGCTGCGTCCGCTCCACCGGAATACGCATATCGCTTGCGGATATTTCTTGCAGCTCTTCTTCACTGCATTCCTTTAATAACTCATTGGTTTTCACTTCTGTAGAACCGGTAGCTATGGCCGTGACCTTCGAGGTTTGCGGATCGATATCGATATGAATTTCTACGCTTTCCGGTGTGGCCCCGCTTTGGATGGCCTTATTCATCGCTTCCAGCTTGATGGCACTGATTTGCTCTTTGGAAGGCGATGGGATGATCCGCTCCACCACGTCCCGAACCATGGCCAGCGCAACGCCAATCGAAGAGATAACCTCCGCATTTTCAGGAATACTATATTTCAGCCCCATCTTCTCGGCAAAATAAACAATCAACGAAGCTGCGCCGCCGCCGACACCCACGAGAGAAATCTGATCTTTCTCCAGCTTGTATTTGTCCGCCAGCGCCAAAATAACAGGTTCAATCTTGGCGTACGCCTTCTCCATGATTTGCCGGGCAATATCCTCGACTGTCGAACCGCAGTAATCGGCCAGCGCCTGCATCGCCTTTCTCGCCGCTTCAACATTGCCATGGGAGAAATGATCTTCCTTGACCAAGCCAAGCACATTAGCTGCACAGGAGTTGGTAATGGTCACCCGCTCCCCGCTCTCCAGCCGAATCGCCACATAATCTGCAGGGTCTCCAGGCTTGGGCGAGAAGAATTCCACCTTAGGTCCTTGGATGTTAGCCGGGTCGGTAAATACGGCATAGTCAAGCCCGGCAATATGCGCAGACCTTGGACCCACATCGATGACCCCGTTCTTGTCAGCACGAACCATGGACCCTCCGGCTACCCCAAGCACCCGAACGTCCAGCGAGTTGACATAGGTAGGATGACCGCCAACGATGGAATAGTCAATGGCAGGCCGACCATTCTTAATAACGCCGATATTCGTTGTGGTTCCACCGACCTCAAAATAAACTCCGTTGGAGGCTCTTAAATACATCAAAGAGCCCATCACCGAAGCGGCCGGACCAGAGAGCATCGTGAGAATGGGGCGCTTCTTCATCTCACTAATCTCCATGACTCCCCCATCACCACGCATAATCATAAGCGGCACATGCACGCCGGCCTCATTAACGGATTGCTCGGTGGAATTGGCCGTATCCAGCATCTTAGGGAGAATACTGGCATTAATCGCCGCCGTTCTTGTGCGGCGGGTTAATCCATATAGCTTCGTAATATCGGACGCCATGGTGGTAGGAAGCCCTTTGTTCTCCGCTTTCTCATGGACGAGCTGCTCCGGTCTGCCATTATCCACGCCGAAGGCCATCGACGGAACAATCACCTGCGCACCCAGCCCTTCCAGGTCCTCGATCACTTGCACCACGGTCTCTTCCGTCATTTTTTTGACATTGATAAAATGATTATATATTTTAATTGCCTTGCTGTTCCCCAAGTCAATGTCTGACAACTTCGTCTGCCTCTTAGCCAGAAAACCTTCAAATCCCCCCTTGCCCATCCCGATAATGCCAACCTGGGCGATATCCCCTTCAATCAGCGCATTGGTCGCTTGTGTGGTGCTATGCGCGACAAAAACAACATCCTCTGGTTGAATCTGATTTTCCGTCAAGCAATTCTGGAAGCATCTGACGACTCCGGCAGCCACGCCTCGCGGGTCGTCATGCGTAGTTTTGACCGAGGATTTTCCGATAATATCATGGGTTTCATTGTCAATGGCTACCGCCTTGGTATGAGTTCCCCCTACGTCAATTCCCATGCGAATGATTCTACTCATGTTTGTCCTCCAATCCTTATATAGCCGGTTACCGCCCTTAAGTACGGCAACCGGCTTGCTCTATTAAACCAAGCTGCCGTACATCACAAACACGACGGCACAAAGTATAACTCCGATTATCCAGCCGGAAGGAATAGACATCTTCATGAAGTCTCTGGCTGGAACCTTGGTATAACCAAATCCCCAGGCAACCCAGGATTGGGTGACGTCCAGATGCTGCGGCGCCACCGTCGTAACGGCGAACAACGGGTACAGAAATTGCACGGGCCATGCCGCCGTCGAGACGACTACAGCCAGAATAGCCGCCCCCGAGCCGACCAGGTTCATCGGGCCGCGGAAGAAGCCAAGCGGTGTCAGGATGGCAAACACAATACATAATAACAAGGCTGTCTGCGGCATCACGCCGCCGAACAGAATTTTAAAATAAGGCGAGGCATATGTAGCGGCATTGTTGAACATCGCAAGGGTCAGCAAGAATCCGATCATCGGCGCCACATCAATGGCACCATCTGCGAACTGCTTGGATAACATCCGGCAAATACTCGCAAATCCGCCTTTAAGCTTGCCGCAGGTCAACAGGGCGAACAAGCCCGCAAAGATAAATCCGAAGATAATCGGGATTTTGAACAGGACCACGCCGATGACCGGCAGAATAATGGAAATCCAGGAAATAGCAGGCGCATCATTAGTGTTCTGTTCTTCAGGTGTAGTGGCTGCCCAGGCACGAGAGATTTTTTTATTGTTCATAGACAGGTTGGCCACAATAAGCACGATGACCAGTGAGACGGCCATCGCAATCATCCCGAAGGTAAAGTAGTCGTTGTAATCGTAGCTGGCATAGCTTTCGTTGGCGGTAGCGAAAAAGGCTTGATACTGTTTGAAGTTCACGATATTTCCGAAAATCCCGGCCATAATGGAGCCCATGAAGGAGAATAACGCTACTGAGGAAGGAATACCTAAGGACAACATGATCGGGAGCACGATAACAGCGATGGAGATGACGGGGCCAATCCCGGTCATGGACGTAAAAATAACAGCTGTCACAATACAGAGCAGCGACATCGTCACACGCGGTTTGTCTCCGCCTAGTTCTACCACTTTACGAATCAGTGTGGCAGCAATGCCGGTGTCCATCAGGATTCGGCCAAAAAACGCCCCGAAGAAAACGTTTACAAGAATGGCCTTGCCATAGTTCTCCGGCCCTGTCTGAAATACATTTGTCAGCACGGAAACGAACGTCTGCCCTTCCATCATAGAATTGGGCGAAATCGCATTGCCAATTAAAGCGATACCCGTCCACAGCACCGACATGATGAAAAAACCAACCATGAGATTGTAACCCTTCACGCAATACCACACGAGCCCAAAAAATGATAAAACCATCAAGAAACCAATTACATAGTTCGTTACATCCACAAAATGCCCTCCTTAAATTAGGAATAAAAAAGCAAGAACTAACATACTAACATGCTATTTTGATTACTGACATGTTAGTTATTCGGTCAAATATTATCATGTCATCTAGATAACGTCAATAGGTTTCCGCACACAAAGCTTGTCCCGTTCTTTAAACGGTAAGTTGTTTTTCATAAATAGAAAATAAAAGGGAAACCATGAAAGATTCATAGTTTCCCGTCATCAATGATATCGATCTAAGAGGTCCGCTCTACTTTTATGGAAGATGTCTTGTCATTAAAGTCATTACCGAGATAGGAAGTATCACCCAGCAACACTTTGGTTGCTCCCCGAAAATCGCCATGCTCATAAAGGGTGACCTTGTAGCCGCTCGGTACTTTTAGTGAAGAAATCGAGTCGTTGGGGATTCCCTTAGCGACTAGATCACTTACGCTATAACTGCCGACATCCAGGCTGACAGCGGCCCCCTTGTAATCGGCATCCCTATAAACTACAGGTATTCTTTCAACTTTGAGAGAGGACGTTTTATCATTAAAATCACCGAGAGATGCAACGTCCGACGTAATCACCCTTTGCGCGCCGCCAAAATTCAAATGTTCATAGAGGGTGACCTTAATGCCAGGAGTTACCTTCAACGAAGAAAGCGTATCGTTTGCAATACCGGCAGCTACCATTTCATTGTAGTTGTAGGAGCCTGCCCCAAGTGCTACAGCATAACCCTCATAATTGGCGTTCCCATAGAAGATAGCTCCCTCCGAGATCGTGTCCCCATAGGTGACTTGAGGGAATTCCCTACGTGCCGCCTGATATTGGCTTTCGAATTCACTTGGCCAGCCAAAAGCAGTGACGGCACGGGATTTCAAATCGGCCTTGGCCGCGCCACTCATAAAGTGTACATACTCGCCCATATTCATATTTCTCGTATACTGACCGGATGAATTTTTCGGATAGTGTTGAGCCAACAACTGGAAATATCTCGTCAGCACTTGCTTTTCTCCATAGTTACTATAAATCGGATAATACCAGTTTATAAACCAGTAGGTTCCTGCTTGCGGGAAATTTTCCGCCTTGCTGGTGAAGCTATTGTAAATTCGCTGGGCTTCACTGTTTAATCCTAATGCTTTATATACATCATATTGATAAATTTCAGCCCACTTGCTGTCTCCCCACAGTCTGAAGGCTGGGGAACCCTTGGTGTCATTGGCCGCGAACTCCACGATATGGGCCACTTCATGAACCAGGATATCCAGATTCCAGCCGCTTGGACTTTTGAAGTCGGAGCCGCCGATATCGATGACATTGCGGTAGTCGTGGTCGGCGTTATAAGCGTAGCCCGGATGGCCGCCGCTATACTTTTTATTATGGACAATGACGTAAAGTCGACCATCCCCGCCCATGGAGCCATAAGTTTGCTTGGTATATCTCCATACATCGGCAGCCGTCGAGTAGATCCAGCCAATTTGATTCGGGTCGATATCATCATCTACATAAACCGCCACCTCATCATTATAGTGCGCCAACTTGAGCAACTCCTTATGCTCAAACCAGTGCTCTTGCCAGGTTGGGGGCGGAGCGCTCGCGGCATTTGCCGGAGCTTGGGGAAGGGAACACAAAACGATGACCAACACCATAAAGAAAATCAATGATTTCTTCACAATACATTCCTCCTCGTTTGTTCGTTTCCTTGAATTTTAATATTTTGTAATATTATTACATTACATGACATAGATTAATAAATTTTGGTAGATAATGCAACCGCAAAATAACTTTGAGAAAATAAAAACATCCGGGCTGATTAAGGAAGGAATCTGCTTTACTCGTATGATATTCATCCAGTTCAGGCAAACATAGCAAAAAAGCCGCATCGACATCCGATGCGACTCCTTTCTGAAATGGCCTTAAGAATAGCTCCGCAGCAGCGAATGGGAGCATGCCGTCTGAAGATCTCGCCAGCACCGGTTAACCTCGCTGTCTTCCATGGCTGCTGCCAACCCTAACAGCGGAAATAAGGCTTGACCGCAGGTTAACGCTGTTTTGGCTGCCCCAATGCTCGCAGCGGTTATTTCCGCTTCAGTGGAAGCCGATATTCCTCCTTGAAGAAGCAGCTCTCGCCAGGAGGCCTCAACGCTCTTGTAAAAGGTTGTCGTGAAATCCCGAAGGAAATCGGAGTGCTTTTTAAGTTTGTCCATAACGTAGGTCCCGCCGCCTCTCTCTACAGCCAAAGCTTCAGCTGCTTCGAGGAAATGCTCGGCAATGCCGATAGCCACCGCCGCAAAGGACACCTGTGCGAACGGCAGGAATGGATAACGATAGATGGGTTCGTTCTCAAAACCCATTGTCTTGTCAAACATAAATGTCCGATGTTCCGGAACGAAAACTTCATCCGCTGCAATGGTGTGGCTAGCCGTCGCCCGAAGGCCGAAAGCGTTCCAATCCGGATGAATACGGATCTGCTCCGGATGAAAAGCAAAAGCACGTATCTCCTTCTCTACAGATGCAGATACTGTACAATCCGATTCAGTCGATGTCTCTGCAGCCTCGATTACCGCATTGGCCGTAAAGGTCGTTGCATAAGACGAGCCGCTGCAATATTTCCAGCTCCCGCTGACGATATAGCCTCCTTCGACCCGCTTGGCCGTCCCCGTCGGCATCCCGCTGCCTGCAATAACCGCCTCTCGCCGAGCGAAAATTTGCTGGCTGACGTCGTGCTCCAGCAACGCCGCGAAAAATCCGCCGCCCGCTCCAATGGTTACCGCCCAGCCCAGATTGCCATCGATCCTGGAGCATGCTTGAAATTGACGAGCAGCCTCCGGCAGCTCCGTCATTCTTCCATCCAACTGATTCGGAACGAACAGATGAAATAGACGCCGGTCGTAAATAAAATCAAGAACGGCCTTCGGAAACCTCCGATTCTTGTCCATGTCAAGAGAATGCTGCCTGATGAATTCGATTTCTTGCTGTGTATACGCCATAATGACTCCTCTCGATCGATTTTTTCAATCCTTCTCTCTGTTATTCCCTCATGTTAAACAGAACGATTAGTTTCTTCATTTCTACTCCTTTAGCGAGAACGAAATCGCAAAATCAGCAAGATAACAATTGATACCATCATAAATGAAAGGGTGTTCGTCATTAAAAAAGCCAACCCTGTTCCTTCAACCACTAAACTGACTGCATAAACTTCCATAAGGCTGATTCCGAATAACATTAACAAATACGACTTCAAGCTTAAGTCTTTTACAGACCTGGTCTTAAAAATCTGAACAATCTGCGGTATAAAGCCTAATGAGAGTATAATTCCACCCGTCAATTGCATCACAGAAAAAATCATAATCCACCTCGCAGTTCAGCCTTTTATAAAACCTATTCGAGATAAATCCCCTTCATTTTATATATGCTTAATCTCTTCATACTCTATTAGCCAACAGTCTCTAAATTGTCCTGCTCTTGATCAAACCCCGTAAAAGCCAAGTATTATTTTGAACTTCTTTCTACTCTTGGTCTGAATCTTGAACCCTTCTTTAAGATCAAGAATGAGAACGGTCCTTCTTATCCAAAGCCTCAAATAAACTGACCTTAATCTAAACGGTCTGACTATGCCTTTCATTTCAGTCTCTGTTCCATCTTCATGCTCAATTTCCGTTCTGATCATCCACGTATTGCCAATCCCTATCTCAACATACTTCTTCAATAAACCCTCTCCTGAGATTAGTTATCTTTCATTTGCTTTTTTAGTAACATGATTTGCCCAATATGATAGGCATTATGAATAGATAAATTTGAAACCACGCCCCACCAGGCAGCACCATAGTAATCAGGAATCACTTTAGTTAGCTTTGATTCTTCGCATTTTTCTAACGCTTCTATCCAACGGCTAAATATATTTTCAAGTCTAATTAGTGTCTTCTTCCATTCATGTTCATTGATGCAATTTGGATCCAAATAAAAAGTTTCATCGTTATTAATCGTACTACTCATTATAATATTCTCAGTTTCAAAACGCTCAAGCCATCTCTCATTCCAAAAAATAAGATGATTCACAATGGACCATATAGATTGTTTTTCATCGCTTTTATAGGCTGCTTCTTTTGATGTTAAATCCCTCAATATTTCCTCAAGAGGAATGAACCAACTCTTATCGTTGTAACATGCAGTTATTTGGTCAATTAAAATCGATTTGTAGGCCATGAACATCCCCGTTTCTGAACTAATTCTCAAATCTGTGCTTTAAATAATACTTAATTCCTGCCCGGTCAACGTCTGAAAATTGTCTAGGATCTTCAATCATCAGTCTACTGACTTCATCAATGGGTACCCATCGTATATCCTTAGTCTCATCCCCAACTACTAACAGATTGCCTTCTGCCTTACATATAAAATACATACCTACAGAATCAACCGGCCCTTTAATGGTTTGATATACACAAAACGGTTCCAGGCATTCCACCTCGAAATCTGGATTGATGCCCCGCGTATCCACATATTTCTGACTGCCTTCTACTTCTATAACAGTTAACCCCGTCTCTTCGTACACCTCTCGTCTCAAACCATCCAGGATCGGTTCATATACCAAAAGATGTACAATCAACGGGACATCCCAGGTTCTCGAATACTGCATGGGCCGCAGTATCTACTGGCAGGAAAACCTCAATTTGCGGATACAAGCAGTTACCTTCAGAAATTGAAATCTGTCTGTAGCGAATCGGAACAAGCTCACCGGAGCTTTTCCTTTCGGCTAATATCGTTTGAGTATGGTCAGCCCCTGCCTCTATATCCGGCACATCCAGATAGTCGCCCACGTTATATTTTTGAACTCGATCAAACAATTCTTGATACCACTTATCATAACGCGAGAGCATGTGCTCCCTCTTGAAGGCACGTATCCCGTTTTTGGCATGCTCTTCCCACTGCTCAAATGACGCTTTGTCGAAAGTGGAGCGAGGCCCTACAGGTAAGTCCGAATTAAAATGTAAATCGATCCTATTCATTAATCCGTCATATGAACGGTCGAAAGGGATATCAAACAATTGGCTAAACGACTCATTAAACCCCTTGATGTCTTGGGTGTGGGTTACAATCATCGCAGGAAAAGGAATGCCTTTCATGGTTTGCCGGGCCCGCTCCAATGCAAGCTCCAACGGCCTTCCCTCCAATTCGGTCTGAATCGGAAGATAACCGGCTGCCAACAGCAAATCATTGCGCTCATCGGATGTACACTCCAAATATTCTGCAATCGTTATCATCGTCTGACGAGCCGGTATACGGCGCGTACGACCAACCAGCAAGTTTTTATACGAAGGAAAAGCCTCGTCATTAAGCTCTTGTTGAGTAAATCGTTTCAAATGCGGGTTGGGTTGATAGGCAAGCGATTGCTGCCGTTTTATCCGCAGCGCTTCAATTTCACCCACGACAATTTTATGTCTTGAATTCTCCGCAGCTAGATCCATCTTCTCTCCCCTTCTTATGAAGTGTAATTCTGCACTTGGGTCTAACATGTATTTAAAGTATACTCCTCATTGAAAATGAAAAATATCTAATGGCACACCACCATACATGGAGGAGAAACCCTATGATTCGTACCATTGTAACTGATCCGCTAGCCCCGTCAAATTTGGCATTCAAAAAAGTTGCCCCCCCACAAGCCATGCCTTGGGAAGCACTCGTGCAAGTGAAAGCCTTCTCTCTCAATCGCGGTGAAATCAAAGACGCTAACGATTCGAAAGCTTCCAGCCGCCCCGGCTGGGACTTCGCCGGAATTGTCATCGAGCCGGCCAAGAGCGGCACAGGTCCGCAAAAAGGGGCCCGGGTTGTTGGTTTGCTCCCGATGGGAGCCTGGAGCGAGCAAATCGCCGCCCCTGTATCGATGCTTGCAGAAATCCCGGAAAAGCTCACTTTTGCGGAGGCAGCAACCCTCCCCGTGGCAGGACTCACGGCTCTTTATGCACTCCGAAAAGGCGGCATGCTGCTTGGTAAGCGCATTTTCATTACTGGCTCTACCGGCGGAGTCGGGCTATTTGCCCATCAGCTTGCAGCCCAATCCGGCGCATTCGTTGTAGGTACGGCAAGCACGGAAGAGAAGGCCGCGCTTGTTCGTGAGGCCGGTTCCGACGAAGTGATTATTGGATATTCCGCAATTTCATCTGCCCGCCAGTTTGGACCGTTTGATCTCGTCATCGACTCCATAGGCGGCAATACACTAGCGGCTTTACTGCCGCAGCTAGCGCCTCAAGGAGTTTGCGTTGCGCTAGGATTCTCTTCTTCGAATACCGCGACCATCGATATGATGAATCTGGTGACCAGCGGCGGAAAAACCTTGTACAGCTTCTTCCTAGGTGAGGAGGCCACTCGTCACGCAGTCGCAGACGATCTGAGTTTGCTGGCCCGGCTCGTCATAGAAAAACGATTGATTCCCCGGATCGAAGTGGAGGCTAACTGGAACGACATTGCCACCGTGGCTCGTGATCTCAAGGAACGGAAATTCTCTGGAAAAGCCGTTCTTCACATAGATTGATTGTCTAATGTTCATCTATAATTTCTTTAATTTGTTTAATATGCCTTTGTTCATGCACATACAGGGATTTCAGCCAATCAATTAATAACATCTCTTTAAACACCGGGTGTGTATAATGCCTTCTACTCAGCACCGATGGATCTTCTACCGCATTTAAAAGTTCATGCAGCTTTTGTCTTGTGTTGTTTAAACTTTCAATGATCACCTGATACTCTAATAATTCATTGGTTGGTCTTGCAATTTCAGGTGCTTCTAATTTATTTCTTCGATCAAGTAGAAATTCAACCGGCTTGTTTTCTATAACTGAATCTTCCTTGCTCTTTAATCCCCTCCTGATGGCTACGATATATAACTCTTCTGTTTTAAAAAGGTGCTGACAAACCTGGCTAATACTCCAGCTTTCAGCATCTTTCCGTTTGTTTATTTGATCTCCGCTCAACCCGTCAAGAATTCCAAGTAATTCGGCTCTAGTTACTTCTAAGTTCTGATTGATTTCTTTAAGCTCCATATTCATAAATCCCCCTAACATTATTTTTTTGCTATATAAGTTGAACTACTGAATTTTACGTTCTGGAGGCAACGTGTGAAGTGTGCTTACGATCGCTGTTGTTCGCGGATTTCTCTAATTGAACTAAAATATTATAAGGTAGGAATCCACTCACAAAGGCGAACGCTTACGCTTCTTCAGCACACTTCACACTTATGCCCTTTCTACGTAGTTTTATAGTTCAACTTATATAGCCCTGTTTTCATCAAATTACCAAGAAACGACCCAGCCCATAGATAGCTCTTATCTTTGGGTGAGTCGTTTGGAGTCTTGGCTTCTACCATGATTATACATCTGATAACCTAATTCTGTTATATATCCATGTCATATACTTTAATTTTAGTTTATTTTTGATGGAGCAGCAATTGAAATTTACTAGTCGATTTGATTTGATCAATCATTTCTGTAATTGAATTTACTAAATATTTTGCATCCTCAAAGCTAACAGACTCATGTAAGCTAAGCCTAATGCTGCTCGATGCAATCTCTTCATTATGGGTCATTGCCATTAGAACACGGCTCTCTTTAGCCTTGGATGAACATGCGGATTGCGACGATACGACGATATTTTTCTTGGCAAGAATACTGATCATGATCGCGGAGGTAATTCCCTTGTTTTGGTAAGAAAAGTTTATGATATGCGGCGCTGACAAAGGGGGTTCAGGGGTATTTATGATAAGTTCAGGAATGGATTGTAGCTTCGAATAAATAAAATGATGTAATGAAGTCAAATACGCCGTCTTTTCAACTTGTTCCGCAATGGATAATTCAACCGCTTCGGTTAAACATACTACTCCAGGGACATTGGTCGTTCCAGGCCTGTGCCCAAATTCATTATTTCCGCCGTACATAAGCGGCATCAGCTCCACTCCCTCTTTTGCCATTAAGATCCCGATACCTTTAGGTCCCCCCATTTTATGTCCAGATAATGTATACAAATCAATATCCTCAAGGTCTAAGTTTGCCTTGCCAAAGCCTTGCACACCATCCACGTGAAATTGAATGGCGGGTTTAGTTTTTAGCAGCTTTCCGATTTCCTGAACGGGCTGAATCGTTCCCGTCTCATTATTTACGTGCATAATACTTACGAGCACTGTATTATCTTGAATAGCTTTTTCTAAAGCAGAAGGATCGACTACTCCCGACCTATCTACGCCTAAGAACGTTACTTCAACTCCTTCATCCCTTAATTGCTTGCAGCAATTGTACACCGACGAATGCTCAATTTCAGATAGAATCAGGTGAGGTATTTGACTGGTTCGCTTCATGTAGGCCCGAACAACCCCTAAGATCGCCATATTATTACTTTCGGTTGCCCCCGAGGTGAAAATAACTTCGGATGGTTTTACATGGAGTACATTCGCTATCCTTTCTCTTGATGCTTCAATTATTCGATTTACTTCAAATCCCATTTCATGGGTAGAGGATGCATTTGCATACAAATTTACGGAGCTGTCTATGAGCTTGTGAATGACCTGAGGATGCAGCGGTGCGGATGCGCAATAATCAAAATATAGCTTGTTCATAGGATCGGCCTCCCAAGTAATTGATCATATCCTTTTGCCAAACATCTTCAAGAACTTACTTCCCCCGCGGTGATGAATAAGCTCCATAACATCCACCGCGTTATAAGCTGCTCCTTTGCTGTATATACAGTGGCTGGTATCCGCGACAACACAAAATGGATAATCATAGACTTGAAAATCAAGCTTTGCTTGCTCGCGGCTAAGAGAGACAATTGAAATCTTCTGTTGGAAAAAATGGTCCAACTCTTGTAAATCCTCCTGATCAGCTGAGGAAAATAAAAGAATCTCCGTATTTGGTTCCCGTACTTTCTTAATTTCAGGCAATAAATCGATGCACCGTACACAATGCAGTGAAATAAAGAAAAGAACCTTCCTTTTTCTGATAGCACGTAAATTCAATGTCGTATTATGTTGAGTTATGTAAGATTTATCGGGGATTAACTCTCCGATTTTTTGACCATTTTCTACATTTTTCACATTCGATTCCTCCCTCCAAACTAGCAATTTATACGTTACCTTTTTCGCAAACTCAAGTCAATATTATCCAATTCAATCATTTTAACCCTGGAATTCTCAAATCTCTGATGTTAAAAAATAGGGTGTTGACAAAATATTGTATGCGTTTTATACTCGGTCCAAGTTAACAAATATGGTTTAATTTAGCATTCAGGACAAAGAAGAGTATGATCGATCGTATCTCTTCATTTTTAATGCCACATGCGCAAACGATTGCGCAAAGGATGGGAGGGAATAGTTGCTCAATGCAAATACTGGACTTAATCCGAATGGTACTGTTTATGTTGCTAATGATCTCCGCCACGTTAAAGTGGGCAAGCATGAAATCTTTTCGCAGAACCTTAATGGCCCTTAATTTGCCTTATCCGCTTTTACGTCCGGGAGCTTGGTTGATTCCGTTATTTGAGCTGATAATCGGCATCGGGTATTTAAGCCAATCAACTCTGCTCGGTTCGGTAATCGCTTTCATTTGCTTATCTCTAGGTTTTTTATGGGCTACTTACACTGGACAAAAAACAGGCGTCCGCTGTCAGTGCTTCGGAAATTTGAGCAATGAACGATTCGGCCTCATTTCATACATAAGAATCCTCCTGCTCATTACGCTCAATTTAGTTCTTTTGGTAAACATCGCAGATATCACTACTTACGTAGCCTTTGACAACGTTCACGAAATTGCGGCGACTACTTTTCTCACCCTAGGCTTTCTGCTTGTTTTAAACCTATTCAACATTCAGTTAGAGTATCGTAAGCGCAAATCTGAAATGTAGGAGGACAAATTGATGAGCAATACCATGCTTTTGACCACCCTTTACGTCCAATGGATCCTTATTCTCTTGCTTTCGATCGGTGTCATTACCTTATTCAAGAAGCATTTAGATATCAAGCTAGGCATGAGACATCATGGTCTAGAAGCAGGCGCCTCCTTTCCGATTGCAAGTGTCCCTGCTCTCTCAGAAAACAACCGCCAGATCGCTATTCAACAAGCGCAGCCTACGATATTTATTATGACGGCCATCGGATGCGGGGCTTGTTCAACCCTATATCCTTGTCTAAATCGCGTAGCTGAACGAAATCAAAATATTCACTTCGTGCTCATGGTTATGGGCGAACCCCAAGAGGTGATTGAATTAGCTGCGAGATATGCTCTGTCCATTCCTGTAGGCGTGCTGACTGAATCCATGATGGAAAGCTTGGAGACAACGATCTTTCCGTTTGCTTATGCTATATCGACGAATCACAAAGTCATCGCCAAAGGAACTATTAATACGGAAGAGCATCTCCAGTTGCTCCTGGACAGCGATGAATTCTTCGAGCTTGGGCAAACCGCATAGTCGAAGTATTCTACCTGCCTTTTGAAAGGAGGTGATAATATGGGTAACTGCCAATACAGCTACTGTACTACAACCTACTGTCCGGGCTCCACAACCAAAAAACTCCGTCATTACTACTGCGAAGGAACCATCTACTACAAGTGCGAATGCTAGAAAGCCCTAATACATGACGGGGAGGAGGATTTCTCCTCCCTTTATCCTATTGATATTACATAAGGAGCAGACTCATATGACCGTCACAAAGAAGACGAGCATGGCCGAGAATCTCAACACCCTTATACGTATCATTCCATTACTGTGGAGAACATCACCGGGAAGATTAACCTTGTCCTGCACTTGCTATGCTATCCTTGCTTTCATTCCGCTTGCTCAAATCTGGATCGTCAAGGAAACCGTAAATACGATAACGAAAGTCATAGAAGGCCATAACGAGCTCCAAATGGCTCTCTTATTGTTACTCCTGCAGTTTCTCCTGATGATTGGATCGGATGCCATTCAGAGTATTAACGAATATTTGGTTGTCCATTTAAAGCAACGAGCCGCCTTTTATATAGATGAGCAAATCGCGATCAAAGCTTCTCATCTGCCTCTGGTTTTCTTCGATAAGCCTGAATATTATGACCAACTGCAACGTGTATCGCAAGGCATGGCATTTCGGGGCCTGACGGTGATTAGTACGCTTATGCAATTGCTGCAGCAGGCACTAACCCTGATATGGTTCATCATTTACTTGGCGCGGATTGATGTATGGTTTGCGATCGTCATGATTCTCTTGTTCGTTCCTTCCTTAATCGTTAATTTGAAGATAGGACAGCGGCGTTATGCTCAGATGATGAATCAAACCGTTGCAGAGCGCAAATCCAATTACGTTATGGGATTAATGACTGGCCGCTCGGCAGCCAAAGAAATGAAGCTCTTTCGTCTCACCCCCTTTCTGCTGCAAAAATGGAAGCACCTCTATTGGAAAAATGCTAATGAGAAAGCTGCACTAACCAAGCAATCTGAAACCAGCAGATTTTTGGCACAGCTCATCATTATATTGTCGAACATGGTAGGCGTTGCTTATATCGTATGGATGTGCAGTAACGGGGATCTTTCCCTGGGGGATTATGTTGCACTATCTCAAGCCTTTATTACAACCCAGGCCGTCATCCAAAGTGCTACTTATAATTTATCTTTAATGTACGAGGAATCCTTATTTCTCAAAGAGCTTTTCTTATTTCTTGACTTCCCGGAAGAACATCCTCACCAGGAGCAGTCCCTTGCTCCGTTCAAGTTGAATCATCAGATTGAGGTCCGAGACCTATGCTTCTCCTACCCGAGCAGTGAAGTGCAACGATTACGAAATATCTCCTTTAAAATTCAAGCAGGGCAAACGATTGCCATCGTCGGTGAAAATGGTGCCGGTAAGAGCACCTTGGCTAAATGCCTGGTAGGACTTTATCAGCCCTGCAGCGGATCCGTGTTAATCGATGGCATCCCGATCGCTAACATAGATAACGTATCTATGAAAGCCAACATTTCGGCCATTTTTCAAGACTTTGTGCAATATCAATTTTCGATTCGTGAGAACATTGGATTAAGTCATTACGAACAAATGGACAGCGATCATCTCATTTACTCGGCCGCTCATAAAGCTGACATAGAGCAGATTGCCAGCAGTTTTAAGCATGGTTTGGACACGGAGCTGGATCCTATCTTTGAAGGCGGACAAGAACTCTCTTATGGTCAGTGGCAAAAAATAGCTCTCGCAAGAGCTTTTTTCAAGGACGCGCCAATTATGCTGCTTGACGAGCCGACCGCTGCGGTCGATCCGATCTCGGAGGCTTATTTTTACGAGCGATTTGCCGAATTAGCTAAAGGCAAAACAACGCTCATGATCTCGCACCGGCTTGCATCCTGTAAGATCGCAGACCATATTCTTGTATTGAAAAATGGAGAATTAATCGAGCAAGGGAATCATGATGCTCTCATCGCTTTAAATGGCGAATATGCGAACATGTTTGACTTACAGGCACAATGGTATGTGAATGAACAGGGGGAGGAAGAATCTGTATGTTCAAATGCTTAAGACTAAGAGGTGTGCTTCTCGGATTAGCACTGCTGTTGGCTCTTACAAGTGCTTGCTCGAACAATGCAGGTAACAGCAAATTGGAAGGGAAATTGGAAGGCCCGCTGAAAGTCATGTATGTTCACGAAGGCCTCTTTTTCCAAAAATATGGAAATTTGTTTATCACCAAATATCCGGGCGTAGAGCTCGAGGTCGTTAATTCGCAATGGATGTTCAATTATGCCGGCGAAGATATCAATAAGGCATTGCAACAATACGTGGAGGAACGGCAACCGGATGTCATTCTTCTGAATGAGAGTAATTATTCATATGCAGTGGATAACGGTATGCTGTTTCCCTTGGATTCCGTGATCCAGCAGGATCAATTCGACCTCGATAGCATTCTTCCATTTGTTACGGAATCGTTGAAGGAACAAGGGGCAGGTATGCTCTACGGTTTGGCTCCTACATTTTCCGGAAGTGCACTCTATTACAACATGGATTTGTTTCAAATGTATAATATTGAATTGCCTAGAGATCGCATGTCCTGGCAGGAGCTATTCGCACTGGCTGAACGATTTCCGACAAATGGGTCAGACGGGGAACGAATCTATGGTCTAACTTCCAGCACGACATCCAGCAATGCCATATTTGATCTATTGAGTAATGTTGCTCGAACCCACGGGCTTTTTTATACTAGTGCAGACGGAACAAGCCTCACGATGGATTCGGAAGCATGGCGCACGATTTACGAGAATATTGTTAAGGCATACAAGTCAGGTGCGATTTTTGATCCGTCGAGCGATTTTTTTTCAGAGGATTTGTTTTTGAAGGAGCAAGCTGCGATGGTCCTTGAGGGATCCTATTACTTGAATCAGATCACGCAAGCTGAAGATCAGAGCGGTTCAACGATCAACTGGGGCCTTGCCACGATTCCCGTGGATCCTGCCGAACCCGATGCTACGATTGCCATGGGACTTACGGAGATATTCGGAATCAATGCCAATTCTCCTAACAAAAAATTAGCATGGGAATTCATCAAATACATCAATGGCCCCGAGGTCGCCAAAACGTTGTCACGGACTACCGATGGTTCGCTTTCCGTCAGATCTTCATTCGTAAGCGAGATGAACGGGAGATCACTTGCCGTATTTTACGAATTGACCAAACCGCGGAATTTCAACAAGCGTTATGAGCACTTGCCCCAAGGCTTCGAGGACGCCTTTGCTGAAATTGTGTCCCAAGAGACCACCTCTATTCTTGAGAATAAACAAACTATCGATGAGGCATTTCAGCATATCAAAGACCGGGGCAGCCAGGAATTGCAACAAGCCCATGAGAAAGGATCCATCACTAAAAAAAACAAGTAGAATAAGCTTATCGGCGATGACGAGTCATTTGACAGATTAGTTTTCTGGTTCCCATGCCTCCAGGAATAAACATAAGCAACAATTCAAGAAACGACCCAGCCATAGATAGCTCTTTAGGCTGAGTCGTTTGTGTTCTTTAAATAGTTTTTTACTTCCTTCGGCTTTCTGAAAATAACAATATCCTTACTTCCCTTGTACTCATCTAATACATTCATGATTTGCACTCGTTGAATTTTTCTAAAATTCCATACGGACTTTAAAAATTTATAATTAATACTTTCTTGGCAGTCCTTCCCCATGTACTCTCCGGTTTTACCATGATTCATAATCCTCCTTTTTATTACCCGGTAAAGACATAGATATCGTGAATAATCAAAAAAGTAAACCGTATCCGCAAAAGATAATCTAAATTCTATTGTTCTTGAATAGTTCCCATCCATGATATAAGTTTCTTGAAGTAATAAATCTCTAAGTATTTCATCAAACTCCTGATCAGTACAGCTAATCCATCCTGGCTTCCAGTAAATTGTATCCAAATGAATTACAGGTATGTCTGATTCTTTGCTAAGTCTTGAAGAAAAAGTCGACTTGCCCGATCCTGGGCAACCAATAACTAATACTCTTTTCATTGTCCCTCCGGAATAGCTTTATTAAGTATCTATGGATAAATGATCCCTATAGAGTCTTCGATTTATGATCCGTGTTGCATCTATAAGTCTTATATGATAGTAGTGCCCTCATCGAGATTCTTACACAATTGTATCCAGTGTTCCCATGCCTTCATGTAATCCGACAAATCACCTGGATGATGCTTTACACTAAGGCCAATTCGGCAATAGAGTTGAATAATTACTTCTTCAATCAGCCTCGATTTTTCTATTCTTACTTGTTCGAGAATATCAGATGCGGTAAACAAGGTTTCAACAGTAATATCATCAGGCGAAGAGCAAAACGCATAAAGAAAATCATAAATAATAGGTCCCACCATAGGAGAGGGGTCTATAACTCCAGTTAATGTTGAATTATTATAAACAAAGTTATGAACCCCTGTATCGCCATGCAATAAGAACCTCTTTCCTTGCCCTGAATCATTATTAAACAATTGAGCAGCTTTCCGTTTTACGTAATTATAATCCTCTATCGATAATATGTTGCCTAAATTGATCCTGGCTTCTTCAATACTTATTTCATTAAATTCCTTCCATGTCTGTCTTGGATATTCAATTCTGCCCCAAATACTCTCTTCTTTATATTCCACGTATTTATTAAGTAGATCTTTAACTAGGATCTTGAGCCAATTTTTCTTTGAACCACGGTTATAATGAGTGGTACCCTCAATGAAGGTATACACAAAATAGGATCTGTCTTGGGCCGTTAATAAGACTTTGGGTAATAATATTGAATCCTCATATGTATTAAGTAAATGTTCAACTAAATGAATTTCGTTAGGGTTATCAAATTTCAGAATATAGGTATGATCTTGTTTTGATTCCAGTTTCAAAACAAAGCCCGCCGTCGTGCCAGATAACCTTTCTATCTGTACAATTTCATCATTAATTTGATGATGTCGAAACAGCGAATTAACCCTATATAGGGTAGGTTCAAACATCCTTTTCTACTCCTTATACACTTGTAGTCTTCTTAGTCCCTTTATTCTATTGCTTTATACGCAACACCATCAATCATCATGAGGCAGTCATTATCAAAAAATTCAGTAGTAGATGTCATTCGAGCAGGAAATTTATTCATTTCAAAATACTCAAGAAATACCTTCTCCATTTCTGGTAAATCTTTTATATTTTTCAGGTACACATTCACCTTAACTAGAGATTCTAACGACATGCCGCACTCCGATAGAGTTCTTTTGAGATTTAAGAGCGTATTATGTATTTGTTCATTGAAGTTCTCTCCAAATCCCCGATGTAAGCCAAGATACACATAGTCCCCTGCAACAACCGCGGAAGAATAGCTATAGGGGGTTGAAATCCTTGTAATCATTCAAATCCTCTCCTTTACTTGATATAATTGGATCAATTATAGAACGAACGTTCCCAATCTGTAAATGATAAAAATAACACGGAATCTTGCCGCTCTACACCTCAACTATTCCTACAGCTGTATAAGGATAATCTAACTGCTTCTTTACGATATTCACTTCCTCCGCTCCTACAAACAGTTCAATTAAAAATAAACCCAAGTCGATTGAGGTAGCTACTCCTCCTGCCGTTATCACGTTCCTATCTTTGACAATTCGGGTCTTTATGACTTCTTTACAATAGGGTTCCAATAAATCATAAACATTAGGATGGGTGGTTGCCCTCTTGTCCTTCAAGAAGCCTGCGGCTCCCAATAGAAGCGAGCCAGTGCATACAGAGATCTTGTAAGTTGCAGATTCCGCAGATCGAATCCAGTCAATAAACTCAGTATCATCCTTTAGTTTTCTGGTTCCCATGCCTCCAGGAATAAACACGAGATCATACTTGGATAAATCGGGTCTGATGACATTCACTTTAACCCGCATTCCAAGCTCATCGGTTACTTCGTCAGTTAATCCACAAATATCCCATGTAGTATCTTTCGTTTTATTAAATAAGCTTAATCGGTAAATGACATCATAAAATCCGACAAAGTCCAGAAAAGTTACTCCATTAAATAGGACTAAAGCTATCTTCATTGAACCATCCCTCCAAAATATTGCTGTGTTAGCGGTCCTCTAATACAAAGAACTTTCCATATCGGCCTTCATCACTAATTACTCCAACCTTCACATCTTCTGATTTCTAATATTGAATCCAAAATGTTTAACGAAACATTCTGCGGACCTCTCGATATCGGACACAGGAATTACATTGTATGCTATTCCTAAGATTCTTCCATTCTCCATAAGTTTACCTCCATAATTGATTATCAAGCTTTTCCATTTAACATTGGCCCGTTATTAAGCTCAATTCACGAAACAACCCAGCCCTAGATAGCGTTTATCTTAGGCTAGGTCGCCTTTGCATTCTCAAATCTATGTATCCCAAAGTCTGTAATACTTGAATTTAGTATAGCCTCTCTAAGTGGGTACAGGTTGGGGGTAAATCTGAGATCAATATTTAAATCCAGAATTCTTTCCATTAAATTTTGCATCGGCTGCATATATAAAGGCTTTACAGTTTGTTCGGATATATAATACCCAGCCGTCTCATCGAACAATTCAAATCCTGCGCTTGGCAACGTATATCGATAAATGGTTGCTTCCTTAATTGCCTAAAACCAATGAGATTCAACTGTAATAATAATATTCGAGTTGCTTCCTCCGAAAAACCTTCGCTCATCCTCTTCTTTCATACCTTGCGATCTTGTATATACAATTCTTGGGCAGTCTCTAGGAAAGAAAAAAGTGAATTCGTGTGCTTTATCAATCGCCCAGACAACCGGCGGCATATCCTTCGATTATGTTTTACCCTTGGTTTGAACAGAGCAATGTTTGATTCGCTGCTGAAATGATAAAGCTCCATTGCATCCTCCTCAGATAGTTAAGTAATAGTGAAAATATTCATCATCTTTCTTATACCCTAAAGATTCGTATAGGCTTTGAGCACTTAAGTTTAAGTGAGATGTAGATAATTCGATTCCCTTAGCTCTTGTTAAAAATGCGAATTCCTTCGCCGAATTCAAAAGTTGTGTTGCTACCCCCCGTTTTCGATATTCTTCAATTACATATAGATCATTTAAAATCCATGACCGTTTCATTGATATAGATGAAAATACCGGATATAGCTGGGTAAAGCCTACTGCCCTTCCGGTCTGAATGTCCCTAGCTATGAAAATAATGGATTCTTGATGCTCAAATCTTTCAAATAGAAACTGTCTTGCTCCTTCCGGATCAGCGGCTTGATTATAGAAAATGCGATATTGATCAAAGATAGCAACTAACTCTTCTAAATCATTAATGGATGCCTGTGTAATTTGAAATTGGGTATTCATCGATATTCATCCTTTAGTTTTTTTGTTTTCATTAGCTATACGCCAAACTGTTTTGAATGATGATCTAGATGTTTATATAACTATCATTGCATGCTCCAGAATCAAGTTCTTAATATCGTTTTTATATCTTTTTTCAAATCCTCAAATATAATTCTCATCTTTAATTTCCCTCACTGTTTTGTTGATTTATCATTCGATTTTGCGTTAGTTCCTTACTTAATACTAGGTCTTCTTCTCGGTTGTATGACCACATGCAAATCCCACGACTTGCTCTTCCGCTTTTCCAGCTTATTCGAGATCAAATTCAAATATCCTTTAACATTTCCTTTAAAGTTAAGGGATCAGCAGCTTTAGTGAAGTTGCTTTCTATATAAGAATTAAACCACGTTGCTTGAATAGGTGTTAACCCGATATTATAGGCTCCCGTTAATTCATCTGAACCACCATCGCCCACAAAAATGGATTCCCGGGGGTCAACCTCCAGATGGTTACATGCCAACTTGTAAATCCTTTCATCCGGCTTCGCATACCCAACCTCATAAGAAAAAATTGCAACATCAAAATATTTTGAAAGACCACTCTCCTCCCAATACCTTACTTCCTCTTCTGTACAATTACTTACTAATCCAAGGCTAACCTTCCTGCTCTTAAGGAAAGATAACAGATCAATAATCTCAGGCCGAATCTTACGAAATGGAATTTCTTTCTCTCTCATTCTCTCCTCGTATAGGAATTTAATTGATTCTTCCTTATAACTTAGCTCCCGCTTTATTAATATGTCTCTAATAACAGAAGGATAATCTGGAAAAATACCCGTCATTCGAGCTTTGCTTCGTATTCTCCATTCTTTTTTATATTCTTCATTTGGAAGTCCCAGAAGCTCGAAATAATCATAGTTCCGATTTGAAATTCTTTTGCCTTCAGAGAATTCGGTCACCAATGTTTCGAACAAATCGAACAATACTGCTTTTGCCTTCAGATTGCTCAACTCCTTTCTTTCAGAACGTCTTTGTAATCCCAAAACGACCCAGCCTTAGATAGATCTATCTTAGGATGGGTCATTTGTTGTCTACGCTTCTTCCAAGTTTATATATCTGAGACAACCCAGCGGCTAAAGCCTGTTGCGGGAATACTATTTTTCAACAATGACTAATGAGAGTGCAACATTAGTTTCACCAGCTCCCATTGGTTTTTGACTCATTACTTTCCAACCATCTGATAATAGATTATTGAGCTCATCCAAATTATTTCTCTTCTCTGAAAAGAACCAAACTATGATTGCTTTTTGCATAAAGCATCTTCCTTTCTATTCATAAAATTCTTTTAATTTAGAATTGACTATAACTTAATTATATCTTCTATTCTTCTGACAATCTCTTCAATGGGCATTTCAGTTGTATCAATAATACTAGTATCCATATTCTCGTACAATCTTAATCGTTCGACGCTTAAAGCTATCTGCTCTGTTGATCTATTATCGTGCTCCATCCTTTGTCGCAATGCAACTTCTGAACACGTTAAAGTAACTTTTTCAACCTGAAAATCCAAGTCACTCAACCGATCAAGTAAGCCGTCTAAAATTCCCTCTCGATGAAGAACCCAGTTGAAAATAACATAGTCGAATGTAGAATTTGTTAAAAAGCTTCTAAGTAAATATGTAATGTTGTTCTCGACCATTCTGATGTTTTCTTCATTGACTATCCACGGATTCATCATCCAGCACCAATCACCATCTAACCATACAGCGTTATCCAGTGACTTATATAATTCTTTACAGATTGTAGTTTTCCCGACTCCCATTGTTCCGTTTATTACAATAAGCTTCTTCATTGAATGCACCTTCATTTTATAGATTTGGAGGAAGGCGTCAGTCGGCCCGCCGCATGAATGCATTCATGTTTCTCCAGCCGTACGCTAGTTCAATATGTTTATCTGCTCCAATTGTTATTATCCGCGATATTAGACATGCGACGAATAATTCAACTTATTCTTTTTATCGCTTTTAAATGCTGAATATGTATACCGATATGTCCTATGCCAAGGATGATAGCAAATGCAATCAACCATATAACTTTCCCATAAATCCCTAATAATAAAAAAGCCATAACAGGCAGACTCGCAAGCGGTACGGGAATTCCATAAAAGCTACGATAAAGATCCCCCTTTGTATGCTCACTAGTAAAATATCTAATCCAACAAAGTTCATAAAAAATCATGAGTAAAAATGATGCTATTAGCCACAAACTCCAAGCCGAAAACGCTGCCATGTTAAAATCACTGAAAATTAACGCACTACCTGTACAGCCTGCTTGTCCAACCCGTTCAAACCCTATTAATACTTTATTTTCATGAGTTATTTTATTATCCGTTGCTTGACTCTTACTCCAAATCATATTTGGAATAAATAACATTAATAAATAAATCAAGCCTACATATGAGAAGCCTAAATGTCCCGTCATAATAGCATCTCCTCAACTTTTTTGCTCTCTGCTCACGAGTTCTTCCCTTGAGCACATTACACCTATAAATAATGTAGGCTGATCAAAGAATGCATCAAGACACTCATTAAACCTCTTATCGTTATCGATCACCGTATCTGCGATTACATTCAAGCCCATTTCTGAAAACAATATAATTGTCGAATAGTACATGGAGAGGATGGGATCAAAAATGATCTGTGCAACAACGTGATCATCTACTTCTCTTGCAGGCTTAAAATCCGGAAACTTTTTATCAATAAATTCATTGAAATTATTAAAGAAATCATCTATTGATAAATGATGAAAAAGGATCTCTTTCTGATTTGTCAGTTCAACAGAAATATTAGTCTTTCCTGAACTTGAAGTTCCGTTCAACAACACAATGGTTCCTTGCTTCATACCGATCACCCTCACATAAAGCTTTGTGTATCTTTCAAGATAACGTCCTTTAAGCTGAAAAACGACCCAGCCTTTAGATCACTCTAATCTCAGGATGGGTCGTTGGTTGTCTGCGCTCTTCCATGATTATACATTGACTAAGAGGCCCTTCCAAACCTATATCATTCAGCCAAATGAAAATATGCGAATGGTGATAATTTGTCTCTCATTTCATTTTTTCAGAAAGTTTCCAAAAAATCTGAGTGCCTAATTAAAGCTGTATCCATTTCATTTCTATTATTACTTGAATCAATCTCCTTTTCTTGGAATCCTAAGGCTTCACGGTGATACAAGTTTACATATTGTTCAATATTGTATAAAACTTCTCTGTAGAATTTAATATCCAACAATTCAAGATCTGCATCTAAGTCTACGTTATTTAATACTTTGTAAGCATTTAAGACGCATCTAACATAATAATCTTGTCTTGTTCTAAGTGGAAGATACTTAGATTCCAGGTGATTCACGGACTCTCTTTTATATCCTAACCCCATTATGCTGAATGTAATGCATGAACTTATAATGACTAGCAATAAAGCATGAAGTTGGTTTTTTAATAAAGTTGTCTCAATATCGTTAATTGATTTGATATTAGGAGAGTAGGTATATTGTCCAATTAGTCTTGTAGCTGCAAAAGCATCTGCATCCATTTCCAGAACCTGACTCTCTAAAGGAAGTAATTGATTCTGACGAGAATCCATAAACAATGATAATTTTTGTTGATTCATGCTAAGAGAATTGTAATAATCTAAATGTCCATTAAAGATATGCCCTAGTTCGTGATAGATAATTAACCTACAAGAAATGTGATGCATAAGCTCTAAGTAAATATTTGCCTTTTTAAGATCGTATTTTCGCTCCCCGGATACGATAGTATAGAATTTCATATTCTTTTCATATAAGAGCGTATTTAGAATCTTAAATATCTTTTCAAAAACTTCAAACCTAATATTTAGTTTGTAAGAACCTTCAGGCAACAAGCTACAATTAGCATTAAACTCCATACTATCTGTAATGACATAATCGATTTTTAATTTTGTTCCAATATAATCAAATAAATTATCATTACAATAATGAATCGATGCATCCAGATAATCAGTATACGCCTCTTTAGCTTTCTCGGATAACACGATAGCACCTCTTTTATATTTACACATTGATGCAAGTAGGTCATGTAGATATTTCAGTAAGGCTATATCTTATTTCTTATCTAGTTGTTCCGCCAAACCGATTAAAAGTCCTTCAATTCCTCGAATGTAACAAAGACGATACGAATTCTCATATTGGACTACTTCGCCAACGAGCTGTGCACCAAGCTTAGTCAGTCTGGATACCATTTCATCAATGTCTTTAACTGCAAACATGACGCGTAAATAACCGAGGGAGTTTACAGGAGCAGTCCGGTGATCTGATACCGTAGGTGGAGTGAGAAATCTCGAAAGTTCAAGTCGGCTGTGCCCATCTGGGGTAACCATCATAGCAATCTCTACGCACTGAGAACCAAGGCCAGTTACGCGACCTGCCCATTCACCTTCAACCGTGGTTCGCCCTTCTAGGCTCAAGCCAATTTCCTCGAAGAAAGAAATTGCCTCATCAAGGGATTCCACAACGATGCCGACATTGTCCATTCTTAATAATCCATTTTTTTCCACAGCTTATCTCCTCGTCTAATAAATTCCATTGTTAAATCTAAAAACTAACTTATTACTATCATTTTCAGTTTCTGCTATCTCGTCTTGGTACAATAAGGGCTATCCTGGTTCACTTCTAAGCGATCAGAAAAAAAACCACCTTCGGCGCTAACCTTGGGGTGGGTTTTTACTTTCTCTTGTTGTTCGAATTAATGTAAGTGAGAACTGCGAGGCTGAATGATCCAAATAAAAACATCCTCATCAATGCACCTTTAACTTCCATAGCTCCACCTTCTTTGAAGGGAAACCACGCCCACTCAAGATTCAATTGTCCTTCCTATTGTACCATCATCTACCAATAAGGTGAAGAACAATTGTTCTGTTTTCATGAATCTTAATTACGGTGCGCCCCTTAATTCCGGAGTCTTTCGATGGTAACATCATGTGTCGCAGTCTTGTTCCTCAACCTCAGGCATTTGTTGTAAAGCCATTAAATACCCAGTGATCCCCTTCTCTAATGAACTCGAAATAGATGGTGCCATGAGTGTCCTGAAAGTAGTTCGCAAACACAATTTGAAAGCCGGTTCCATCTTCGTTATAACCCGAACCCCAATATTCTAAGTTGCTGAAATTTAATCCTTTAAGAAAATCAGACCGAATCTCTTCACCATAGTATTTGTAAACGATCTGATTGTTTTCTTTGTCGATTGTTATTTCTTTGGCTTTTGTCGATTCCAGGAATGAATATTGATTATTCTCCATCGCGTCAAAGATCTTAAAAGATAAATTCAATGTCTCTCTTAGATCCATCATAAACTGTTCGCTTGGGGTCTCCGCTTCGTTGATCCAAGACTCGACTTCTTGAGAAGATCGAATATTTTCAGTTGAATCCTGCAGCAGATTTGAGGAATTATTATTTGTATGAGCAGCGCAACCACTCAACAGTGCTAAGGAAACAACAGCAATTAAGAACACTCTAGTACCATTCATGAATGGTCCTCCTCTATGATTCATATTCCCTAGTTCCAAATTGGTTTGAAATCCGGGATATGCTTCATGATGTACGGCCTACGTTACAACTTCTCCACTATGAGCATCAACCATACACGAGCAATCGATCATGTACATTAATTGATAGCCCCTCTTCTGGGAGTGCCAGACGAAATAGGGCTTGGACACCACCGAGGCGGCGATTCTCTGAAACGCCTGTTCCTTATCCATCACAACCGGAGCTTTCTTGGGCAGATGTCCTACTCTCATATCGCCGATCACGTCGAAGCTTTCCCGATCCACCATCACCTTGACTCGAAATACAGCCGTATAGCCTGCGTCGTAACGCTCCAGGATGGCTACGAGCATCCCGCTCTTACGCAGGACGCGAGTCATCTTCCATTGCCCGGATTCATCGGGATATATCCTGCTGCCCCACCCGCATACGGCCTCATATATACGCTCAAGCTCCTCACGACTGATAGGAACGGCATCGGGGTGCACGGCGTCCCAATCGATTACCCCATCACTGCGTTCACTTGACGACACATGCTGCACCACACGTTCCCCGATGCTGCTTGGTGTCTGAAGCGGCTCCCTATTCCCTCCCTCAGAGTCGTGCTCCCAAACAAGCCGCCTGTTTAGCGGAGCTTGTCCCAGGAATGGAACATGCAGCTCGTACGGCATCGTTTCGCCGGTTGTTGTATTCAGAAAGGTCTCCCCAACACCATAGAACCAGGCCGGAAACTCACTGGACTCCGGAGCATAGATAAGCTCAAAGTTCGCCAGTGCGATCTGACGTTTTTGTTCAGTGGACGGCGATGCTTGCGGCGAGTTGTATACGGGAATGTCCTGAGCCATGTGACCGCTGTAATCGGAATAAGCAACCACTTGGCCATTCCACGCCACCCTGACCTGAATCGGCATCGGAGGATAAAAGGGAATGCCGTCCCGCGTCCGTCTGAACGAAAAGACGGCAGCTTCCTCCTTGTCATTCGCTTGGACAAGCTCCAGATTGCCTGCCTGCTCCGTCAATCCGGCAAAGCGCTCCACCCATTGCAGAGCACGGGCTTTGGCTTGCTGCGGCGTTATGCCTGGCATTCCTTGCAGCCTCTTCGCTTCCTGAACGCTGTGGAAGGAAATTAACACGCGAGTGCGTCCATCCAGTTCAACCATGACAGCCCCGGGAGGATTCCCCTCATTCTTACCCTGTACCGATTCGGGAAACCATTCCAATTCAATTCGATATTCTGTATCATGGACCGGCGACAATTGCTGACGAATCCGCGAGGCATGACGATGCAGTCCGGTCAACGCCAGTTCTTCTTCCCAATACTGCCATAACCTTTCCATATCCAACTGTTCAATGGCCATCATTTCTCACCTCAATCTGTGTAATTCTATTCTCCCTCCATGCCTCCTTCAGCTAATACTTCAGAGACTTTGACTTGATACTCATCGGAAGTCAATGCACGAAATAAAAATTCGTTTAGATGACGGGAAAGTCTCTCCATCTCCTTTTCAGACAGGTGATTCATAAACAAGACAATCTCGGAATGATCTCCCTTCTTGTCAATCGCATAAATCGCTGAATTCAATATGTAGTTCGTAGAGCCGCCTTTAAATCCTAGATGGTCAAACTGCTGCTTATTTCCTTCACTTTGCATCGCCGTTTCCATCACTTCATCCAGATATGTCTGCACCTCCGGCGTAAAGTATTTCCGGCTATTGATCTTGGACAGCAGTATGCCATAATCTGTCGCTGCGGCACTAACCATTCGATCTGAATTGATTTTATCTATTTCATCGTCATACCAAAGTTCTATTTGCACCGCTTGTTGGAAGGAACCGTCCTCATCTCCCCGCAGCTTCTCATGGACTTCCATGGCCAATTCTCGAAACCTATCCTGAGGCATCTCCTTCAGTTCCGTTTTGACCCTCTCGATTTTTTCTTTGTCTGTCAAGTCCTCGTAATCCGTCATCAACAAATAAGGAATAAATAAGGAGGAATAAAAGGGATAGAGTGGCTCATGTGATTGCAATCCCAGCTTTTCCAAATTAAGATTAATCGCCTCAAGTCCCAGAATCTCTATTAAATACTCCATATTGGCATTGCTGCTGAACGATATCATGCCTTTGACAACCTCTCTCAATGGCACCGATGAATGGTCAATAACCGAGCTCAGAGATTGCTCCCATTCCTCCTGAGCCCCTCCATCCAACTTCGGGATGTAATAGCGGTTCAGCTCATCCAGCGACACCCTTTGATCGGGATCAATCTTATTTTGAGCTGCTTGCTGCGCGTACTCTACCGCTACGATTATTTTGGCCACACTGGCAAGCGGCATTGCCCGGTCCGCCTGATACTCCACAAGCGATTCCTGGTTGTTAAGCATCGTGAACGCGGCCTTCTCCGGATTCTGTTGAATAAACTCCAGCACAGCATCGGCATCTGCCCTGGGGGAGAGATACATGTTCAGCAACAAAAATATCGCAACAGCGGAGAGCGCTATACCTCCGGCTACTGCAATCAGGGTTCTTTTACCATTACGCTTCATGTTTATCCCCCACCTCTATTCGTTCTGTTCAATCATTTTTCTCCATAATCCATTGGCGCCGCTTTAGGGATAGCCAACTCTATACCTGTGCATTAAAAGTGACGCGCATGTCATTTTTTAATATACAGGGTCAAATTTTACTTGTCAATGTCGCAAGCAATCCTTATCACCTTTAGGAGCGAGTAAACAAAAAGGTCATAACGTGACTCCATAAAAAACTTGCCAAGCCGTGTAGAAATCGGTACGCTAATAAAAGCCAGGAAGTAATTTCCTTTCAACCTGGCTTAGCTTTGAAAAATCTATTGTCACAGATTCATGGTATCTGTGTAAGGAGGAAGGTATGAAGCTTTTAGCTACACAAGTTGGATACGTCTACTTACCTACAACGGATATTGAGAAAACGGTTCTATGGTATAGGGACAAGCTTGGATTACAGTTAGTGAATCAATTTGAAGACAGAGGCTCTCAAATTGCCGTTTTGCATTTTCCTCATAAGCACGCGATTGCAATTGTGCTTGTCGAGACATCAGATGACAAACCCCTTTCGATTGTTAGAAATGCTTCCCCTTATCCTGTATTTACCATTAATTGTCCTGATATTGAGTTCACTCATCAATACCTGAGTGGTCAGGGAGTTGAGGTTGAGGCTATTCATTCTTTAGGGGATGGCGAAGCAAAGTATTTTTATTTTCGAGATGACCAAGGTAACCTGCTTGAAGCAGCATGGTCCCAATGGGATCTCGTAGATGAAGTCAAAGATTCCTTTTTGAGTTAGCTTTTCTCTATTCATTCATCGACATCATAAAGGGAGGCGTAAGGCGTGACACTTATTCCTAACCAAAAAGGGAAGGCCGTGAGTTGCTTTACGTCTCCTATCAATTGGAATTCTCATATTGCTACTTCATGTGTTTGCTAATATATGCGAGTATAAGGCAAATCGGTTAGACTTAAATGTTTGGCGCCTCTAAAGTGAACAGTGTAATGCACCTTTGAAATGTTCATTTGAAAGTTGGTTTGCAATATACGTGGAACTGCTGTCCAGTTGTATCCACACATCATCCGAATTAAACTTGTTCACTTTTTATACATGTATCATGTAACGAAAATACACAAGCTTCAACCTTCTACTTTTTTCAACTTTCTACCGGGTACCATCTTAAATCTTCTGCCGTTATGAAATTAGATTGAGCATATCTATATTCGTATCTTACTCTTCCCTCATCGTCCAATGCTTGTGGATTCAGATCTTGCCAGTCAATTGATTTATTCCATGAAAAAGTAATTGGTTCACCTAATATCACCTGTTTACTTTGCCTCTCTGCTTCAGGGCCTATTTCTAATGAAGTAACTCGGGGATCGTCAACTATAATACTCATTACAGTTGCCCTCTCATTTTCATTAGCTAATGTTACACCGCCAATCGTTTTTATAGGATCCATATTGTGAAAGTAATAAACTGATATTCTCGAAACCCAAAGAAAGCCGGCTTTTTTCAAACTAATTGCCGTTATTGGTTTTTCCGACGAATTAAAAACAAAAACGGATCCCCAGTCATAATCAACCTGATCTAACAGAACTGCATCCTTTGGAATAAAACTATTTGCTCTTGCGGCACTTAGACTATCAAGCCTATAGCCACTAGAAAAAATAAAAATTAATGCAATTACCGATAGGATAAAAAGAACAATTATTTTTCTCCTCATAATCTTCTCCCCATGCATTAATTTCAGATAACGTTCTTGTATGTATTTTCTCTTAAGAACTCTTTATCCAATATCTTCTAATTACGTTGCCATCTTCCTCAATGTAATCCCTATCCGCTTTTCCACCGTTCTTAATAATGGTTCTTTCTGAAGCGATGTTCCAGGCATCACAAACAACTAAAACATCCTCTATCCCGAGCTTCTTAGCTTCAACTAGCGAAAGCTTCAATAAGGCCGATGCATATCCCTTACCTCGTTCAGATGGTCGAATGCCATATCCTATATGGCCGCCAGCGTTAAACAAAAATTCAGACAACCGATGTCTTATGTTTACAGCACCTAACACCCTATCTCTATCATCAATCAACCAGAACGTGGAGTCTGAAACCCATCCCTCCGGTAACCCGACGCCCTTCTCATGAGCCTCCAGAAATTCAAGCATTGCCTCAAAACTACTGGGATCCCTGCTAATGACCCAAGGCACCATATCTTCGCCAGAGTCTTTCCATTCTTGATAAAAAGACAGGTATTCATCCTTCAGATCTAAATGAGGTTTTACGAGCTTTAAATTACACATGTCATCCGTCCTTCCACAGGTGCTATGCCTTTGGGCTTATCTATACGGGAAAAACTTTTCTTGTTTCATTTCATATTCATTTAACTCTATAATTAATGAATCTCTAAAATACACAATACTAGCGCCATTCCATTCATATTCTTTTCCTTCGAAAATACATTTGAATTCCCACTCAACAAATGCAGACACACTTTCTTTATCAAACCCAATGTACTTTATGATCCAATGCACTACTCTGTTTCCATCTTCATTCCATTGAGTGAACCATTTTCTCAATTCATCTTTACCTTCGATAATTGCCCCTGTGCATTCTCTTACGATGGCTTCATCATGTATTACTCGCGAGAATTTCGAGAAATCATTCTCAACCCATGATTCAAAATAGAAAGTGATTGTATCAATCGCATCATTCCGGTGCATTTTATCCCCTCCCTACGAGATCCCCGCAGATGGCTCCTGCCACCTTGGTATATCTTCAATCCTCTAAAATTCAATTAATCTTCTTGAGCAACTCTAAAAGAACTCAACACTATTTCTTTCTCACTAGACATAACAACCGCCTTTTCCCAATCATTGTTCATTTTATTTAGTTCTTCCGACGAATAATCCATTGTTTCATCTTTTAAGATACACATGGAGCAATCAGTACCTGTATAAGAATAAAACTTATAACCCTCGATTGTCCCAATTTGTGTTATACCGTCTAGAAAATCACCATTTTCTTGAACATAATTCTCTTTACCAATAGAAAATAGGTACAGGCCTTTTACTAGTTGAGTATCAAAACCTTGACTAGCATCACTTTCACCAATAAAATAAAAATCAATGCCATCGGCCCACTCGTAAATGGTATAAAAATCCTTCCAAGTGTTTGGGATTGTTAATGAAAACCCAAGTGTACTATTGGTGTAAGATATATGCTCTGTATTCTGACTTCCAGCTTCACTCAATCCTTGATTCAATTCGTTTGAGTTAGAGCATCCTGTTAAACATATAGTAAAAAACAAAGCTACGAGTATTTTTTTCATAATTTTCCCTCTACTTAGTTCAAAATATTTGATAACATCACGATTGCATCCTTCTACCGTTTGGTTTTTAAATTCCGCCTAATTCCTGCTCCTATATTCATGGCTAAGAATAGACATTATAGAAAGTGATTCGAATCTATCTCCTTTGAAAATACTGTCTCTAAGTGTCCCTTCAAAGACAAAACCTACTGATTCATATGTATGCCTAGCACGACTGTTAAAATCTTTAACATCTAACCATAATCGATGAGTCCCCGTATTTTCAAAAACCCACCTGATTATAAGTTTCAATGTTTCTTTACCGTATCCTTTACCCTTCAACTGAATAGCTATGCGCTTAATACATAGAGCTTTATTCGAATCTAACAATCCAGTCAATATTACATATCCAATTTTATCTCCACTATAATTCTCAATGATCAAATGCCTCATATCTTCATTTGTTAATGAGTTCAAGTGTTGTTCGAATGTCCATTGTCCAATATATGGCGTGTTTTCTTGATCGTTTTCGGTACTTATAACAAATGTTAAATCTGATTCTTCAGTTTGCCGTATCTTTAAAACAGCAGATTGAGTTTGCATGTTCATCCCTCTCCCCTCTTGGTGACCTGCTTCCATCTTTTGCTTACAAAATCTCTTCTAAATCATTTAGTGTCTCTATTACAAAGTCAGGCTTCACCTCATGATCCCAAATCTTCTTGTTACGATTTAACCAACATGCTATTATTCCTTCTCGTTTTGCTCCCACTACATCCGACACCGAGTCTCCAATATGAATAACTTTTCTGGGGTCTATATTATATAATTTAAGCATTTCTTTGAACATAGTATTAGCATCATCGTTTTTATAAGATTTATATCGTTCTGAAGTAAAGATATCGATTCCGTAATCAGGATAAAACCCTGGGATCATTGCGTCGTCAGCATCACTTATAATACAAATTTTATACTCTATCGAGAGCCGATCTAAGCATTTCAGTGTGTCCTCATAAAATTCCGACAATGTATGTTCATCTAACAAAATCTTACTTGCAGCTATGGGATCGTATGAAATATTTAAATGCTCAAACACACTTACAAAACTTCTTTCATATACTTCCTTTATTAAAAAGAATTGCTTTGTATTTTTCAACTGCACCCAGTGTTCAAAAAAATAACCTAGCAGCAGTTGAGCATGCTCTTCAGCTGCTTTGTATGTATAGGTATTCGACAAGATCGGTTTCCATATCTGTTCTATTCTTGAATCAACATTTACTAATGTTTGAAACATGTCCAAGCTGACTAAATCAAATCGCTTCATCGTATTATCATCCTTGAATTAGATTTTTACGGCCATTTCCTTTCTTGCCGCTTCCCTGATATTATACCTCACTAAGTACCTCATTTCACATATATAAATTAGCCTAGGACTGCCGAGGATGACCATATCCTTGCCTGGTAGCTGTTTGAGGTAAGCAGACTCGGTTGCTTCGCCGGAAAACTACAATATCGTCTGCAAAATATGACGTTTGCTATATTTAGTAGCATCTAGGAACTTTTGAAGAATTGCATTAAACAAATAGGGTTGACACAAGTGGCATGGATGCCTCTCTTATGTCGCTTGCGAGGTTAGCTGTCGGATTCGGACGGTGAGAGTCCCCTTATGATCGAGGCGACTAACTTAACATATACCTATCCTGCTACAGAACATCCTGTGCTGCACGGCATTCACTTTCAGATCAAGAAAGGAGAAATCTTTGGCCTTCTGGGACCATCGGGGGCCGGCAAGAGTACAGCTCAACAAATTCTGATCGGGAAATTAAAGACATATAGCGGCTCGGTCCGGGTGCTAGGCCAGGAAGTTCGTTCCGTGAACGCCGCCCACAAAAAAGTAGAGACCTTTTCCAAAGGCATGAAAATGAGGCTTAATTATTGCCGTTCCGTTCTGAACAACCCGGAAGTGCTGTTTCTCGACGAGCCAACATCGGGTCTCGACCCCGTACATGCCGACAATCTGAAACAATTAATTGAAGCCAGACGTGAAGCTGGGGCGACGATTGTCATTACGACCCATAACATGCAAGCGGCGGAGCAGTTATGCGACAGGGTGGGTTTTATGATGAACGGACAAATCCTCTTCATTGACTCGCCACGAAAACATCCTTATCGCCGCCGCGGGGAGAAAGACGCCATGAGACTAACGCGACTTGTTTGGTTTGACGTTTGTTATCAATGGAGGCATCGTTACTATCTGGTCTATTTGATCGTCTGCTCCGTGTATGTCGGCATTTTGCATGCGATTCCGGAATCTTATATGGCTCCTTCACTAGTCTTGCTAACCTTCTCTGATCCATCGGCGCTTGGTCTATTACTTGAAGGACTGGCCCTAACCAAATTTATTAGTCTTTCAGTTCTTGTTGCACTATGCTCAAATTTGGCGGCGGCTCCCTGGCACTGGCTCGGGAGTTGGCTTCCGGCTTATTGGCCTTTTCAGCTTTACCTTAGTCTTGGCCATACAGAGTCCATCCAGGCTGCTCATCTAGTTCAGTTCCTGATAGGCCTAGCTTTTCATTGCATTCTTATATATGCTGGATTAAGACGCTTCTCCCGACAAATATAAGCTTCTTACCTAATCATCAATGCCGACTATGTAAAAAAAGAAGGTATATCGCAACGAAGAAAGGTTGATACGTAAATGAACGATTTGTTATTACTACTCAAATATTTGCTTCTTGGCGCAGTACAGGGATTTACCGAACCAATTCCTGTTTCTTCAAGCGGACACTTGATTGTCGTGCAGCAACTGATTGGACTCCCACACCGCGGACTGGCTTTTGAAACCTTTTTGAATACAGCATCGCTACTGGCCATTGTTATCATTTATCGAGAAATGCTTGTCAGACTGACCGTAAATGGTCTACGTTATTTGCGTACTCGAAAACCCGAGTATCGCTCTGATTTTATGTTTATCGTCTATATTGTCGTGGGTACAATTCCTGCGGGTATCATTGGTATGCTTTTTAAGGACAAGATAGAAATGTTTTTTTCATCTGCCAAAATGATTGGTCTAACCTTGCTTATTACGGGGACAGCTTTATGGTTGATTCGCAATCTGCGAGGAGTAAAGCGTGACGGGGATCTGAAGCTTAAGGATGCCATTATCGTTGGACTTGCTCAAGCGGTAGCACTTATCCCGGGTATTAGCCGTTCTGGAGCCACGGTCATCACTTCAATTGCAGTGGGTATGCGGCAAGAAACTGCGCTGCGTTTTTCTTTCCTTCTATATATTCCGATTAGTTTAGCCGGACTTGTTTTAAGCGTCACTGATATTGCTAACGATTCAGAAATGTCGACGCTGTGGGTGCCATATGCCGCTGCCTTCATCGCTTCCTTGATTTTCACTTATGTGTCCATGAAGTGGCTAATGAACATCATGGAGAAGGGCAACCTGAAATATTTTGCCTATTATTGCCTTGCAGCAGGTTTGTTGTTATTGTTCCTAATGTAAGCTCGTCTGCGTGAGATTAAAAGGTGGACGCCTCTTAATCTCACGCAGATGATAAATCTATTGAGGCAGAAAGGGTATCGAGAATGAGTGATTAAAATTTAACGGCCTAATACAATGTCAGACACATTATGTATCGTTTTTTCAAATATATCGTCTGAGGTACCTTCAGGAATTACCGAATACTCCACGGTGGGATTCCACTTGTGTGGGCTAACAACTGGTGAATCGTAATATTAGCTTTCTCACCCTTAATGGTTGGCTAGTATTTTCTTCATTGTGTTCTCCTTATTGTAAGTCTTCTGAAAAATAGTAATGGAACCCGTTCAATAATCCGGCCGTCACTCTTAATGTCATTGGCTGAGTACTGTAAAACCGATCCAACCAATAAGTGAATAAACTGGAAGATTAATCAAAATTGCATGTCGAGTTTTTCCAATCCTAACAAAATATGCAGATCCAATATAAAAACACGGAAAAATTAATCCCCAAATCATAAAACGCGGAGTAGCCGCGAGATATAACGACATCGGTATTATAAAAATCGCTGCCACAAATAATAACCTTGACTTTTTCATCCAAACACCAATTAATGACAGTATGATGGATAGAATCATGAGTGGCCAAAAGAAGAAAATGATCATATTCACCTCACACAACTAATTAGTTTCAGATAACGTTCTTGGATTCACGAAACGACCCAGCCTAAGATAACTCCTACCTTGGTGTGGGTCATGTGTATCTGAGCTACTTCCTTGATTATACTATTTGAATGGTTTTCCTTCACAATCATATAAGAGATTAAAACAATGATTATTACATCAAAATTTCTGGCTCCCTGAGCCACTTATAATAAGGTCTTATAGACCTTTCAAATGCTTTTCGTAGGACACAATTGTCATCTCATCATTAATTTGTTTTATTTCCCCTGTCCTTCTATAGCCCAGTTTTTCATAGAGATAACAATTCCCCTGCTCTTGTAATATAGTATCTAACTCCCAAAACCTCGCATCGTTATACATATCTTCGATAATAGAAAATACTTTTTGCGCAATTCCTTTACCTTGATATTCGGGTAAAATGAATACAGGTCCTACCCGGTAAATATTATTTTCTTTTCTTTGAATTCTAATTGCACCAACTGAAATGTTAGAATTACGTATTATGTAATAGTCCGTATAAGCTTGCTTTAATCGATCAATCACTCGTTCCAAAGGTTCATTAGCAGGATTGGTTTCATAATCTCGGTATTTGTTTAACAATGGTAAAAATGCTTTGATTTGCATTTCGTGAATTTTTGAGGCTTCATTAAGTCCAGATCTAAATAAAGAGATATCCATTTTCTATTTCTTTTACCTCCAAATACATACCATTATCTTCATTAATATTGGTTACAAGCAATTGCTTATATCGTTCCTGTATTCACGCCCCAGCGTATGCAGGGTGTTCGGCGCATGTCGGACCAAGGACGTATAGCGTGGATATTATGTTATCTGAAGTGATTGCTTCCTTGATTACTCATAAAAGTCCTTTACTCATTCTCTTTGAGAGCTTTCAAAAAAGACCTCTCTGTCATTCGATGATAGGCAATTAACTCCCCGTTATAAATAACATTGAATACACCGTAAAGTGTGGGCGATAACTCCATCATCTGTGCCCGATCTTGAAGATGAATAATATGGGGATGAATATTCGCTGTATTTGCTGCTTTAATGAGGTTATCTGTAGCTATTTCTAAATAAGGACATTGGTCTGTTCTTAATATCGTCAGCCCTTCAGAAAACCTTGCCAAACGTTCATTCCAATTCGCAGGAAAATACGGCAATGAGCTATCCTCGAACGAGTATACGTATAGTTCAAATGAATAAGGCCCACTTTCAACAAAAGCAAAGCCGTTTTTTATAAATAACTCTTTACTAGGCGCCCATCCCGTATCAGCATTCGTTAATACAGCTACACCTTTCATTTTCCGTTGTCTGGCTTCTTCCAAACATAATTGAACTAGCTGAGAACCTAATCCTGTTCCTGGAGAACCCACCCATATACAGTGAATGACCATATAATTGTCCGCATGAATGACTCTCCAAGAGAATTCTCCAGGGGCATATTCTATAAAACCCAATGTCTTTTTCCCGTCTTTGATTTGCAAGTATTCTAATCCTTGATCAAAGTTTGCCTCAGTCCATTCTATTTTCTTGAGATAACCCGAATGATTCTTCATACTTCTCATACAGTAACAACCGTTTTGTTCAATGTTATTCTTGACGATCATTAGACGTTGATCCATTAAAATTTTCCTTTCCTTTCTGCAATTTTAAATTCATGCCTAAGTTTCAATGATCCTTCTCTTTCCTATTGTACCATCATCTACTATTCTTGAGAAGAACAAATGTTCGGTGCTTTGGCATTATTATTTCGTATAAACAAAAACGGGCAATTGCAAATATTGGCAACTGCCCTTTCGTAAATAACATATCGCAATTTTACTTTGTGAAGGCTTATTTCCCCTCACGAACCGCCGGGTTGGCGACGCTGACGCAGCAGCAGCATGATGAAAAAAGGCGCGCCAATCGCGGCCGTGAACACACCGGCCGGAATATCGAGCGGCTGGAACAGCGTGCGCCCGGCCGTGTCGGCGAGCAACAGCAGCAACGCGCCAATGAGTGCGGATGCCGGCAGCAGCGCCCCGTGGGAAGCGCCGACCAGCCGCCGCGCAATATGCGGCCCGATCAGGCCGATGAAGCCGATTGCGCCGACAACTGCGACCGCCGAACCGGCCAGCGCCACAGTAACGAGCATCAGCCCGAGCCGCTGCCGTTGTAAAGCTACGCCAACACCGGTAGCAGCCTGTTCGCCGAGCTGATGGACGTTCAAATTGCGAGCATTGGCCCAGGCGATTGCGCCGAAGATCAGCGTCCAGGGCAGCAGAGTAAGCACCTGCTGCCAGGAAGCGCCGTAAACGCTGCCGATCAGCCAGATGTAAGCCTTGCTGGCAGAGGTGACTGGGCTAAATGCCAGTAGCAGCATCGTAACTGACCCCATGCCTGCGGATACGCCAACCCCGATCAGGACAAGGCGGGCGGGAGCCACTCCATTTTTCCAGGACAGCGCATAAACCAGTCCTGACACGAGCAGTGCCCCGGCCATCGCCGCCACAGGCAGCCAGCGAATGCTGATTGCTCCGCCGGAGAAGGTAATAAAGGCAACCGCCGCTGCGGAAGCTCCGCCGGTCATCCCCAGCACATCCGGCGAAGCGAGCGGATTGCGGATGAGGCCTTGAAGCACCGTGCCGGCCAGGCTGAGTCCCGCGCCGGCCAGCAGCGCCAGCGTCAGGCGGGGAAGGCGCAGCATGCCGATGACAAAGGCGGAATCTCCGCCGCGGAAGAAGATTGTCTGCAGCACCGCCAGTGGCGACTCCCATTTACTACCTAGACAGGCGCTCAGCACAAAGATGATCAGCAGCAGCGCCAACAACAGCAACAGAGTGAGCGTCTTTCGTTTGCGGGCAGCAGCCGAAGCAGGCAGTTTGCGGTTAGGCATCGGTACGGGATTCGTCATGCTTTCCCCCCCTTTGTGTGAACTCGGTGCGGGCAATATAGATGAAGAACGGCATGCCGATCAAGCCGGTGACGACACCTAGCGGCAACTCGCCCGGCTGCACCGGGAAGCGGGCGGCAAGATCGGCCAGCAGCAGCAGAATCCCCCCGAATACAGCGCTATAAGGAATGACCCACCGGTAATCATTGCCGGCAAAATAACGGGCAAAATGCGGCATAACCAACCCTACGAAGCCGATAGCACCGGCGGCGGAAACCGCGCTGCCGGCAAGCAGGACGACTGCCACCGCTGACAGAGTCTTCACCAGCGAGGTGCGCTGCCCGAGACCTCTGGCCACTTCCTCACCGGCGCTGAGAATCGTTAACGAATAGGCCAGCGTCAGTGCCAGGACACCGCCGGTCAGCATATAGGGCAGCACTTGGAGCAAGGTGTCCATATCTTTGCCCGCAACGGAGCCGGCCAGCCAGAACAGCACATTTTGCAGCCCGGATTCATCCAGCGCCAGCACGCCCTGGGTCAGCGCGCCGAAAAGCGCGCTAAGCGCCGAGCCGGCCAGGATCAAGCGGATCGGCGTCAAGCCACCGCCCAAGGAACCGAGCACATATACCAGCAACGCGGCCACGGCTGCGCCGACAAAAGCAGCCCAGATCAGCTGAGACAGCGAGGTCAGCGGCAATAGCGTCAGCGCCAGCACGACGGCCAGCACCGCGCCAGAATTGATGCCGAACAGCCCCGGCGAAGCGAGCGGGTTGCGCGTCAGCGCCTGCATCATCGCTCCGGCCATCGCCAGCGAAGCGCCGACAGTCAACGCGAACATCGCGCGCGGCAGCCGTGTCGTAACGATAATAATCTGATCGCTGTCGGTCGGATCGTAACGAATCAGTGCCTGCAGCGTTTTGAGGGGGGCGATCGATGTTGTACCCAGCGCAATGCTGGCGACGAAGGCGAGCAATAGCAGCAGTAGCGCGGCCAGAAGCCCGAGCAGCCTGCCGCTATTATGTTTAAAAAGTGGCTTCACCATGATCCTCCTTCTTGTTGACTTGTATGGCTCCTTGAGCCAAAAACACGGAAACGGCAAGCCGCAGCTCCTTTACAAGGAAGGCCGCAGGCGCTTGCCGCCGCATCTACTATAAGAATCAACAGTCTCTATTTATTCAGCCCGTAAATTTCTTTAAGATCCTCAAGCATTCCCTCAGCGGCCAACGGACCGGAACCATTGTTCCAAATCGCGGTATCCACCTCGTAGACACGGTTGTTTTTGACAGCTTTAATATTGCTCCAGAGCGGGTGCTGAGTCCAATCTTTGCGCAGATCAAGCCGGCCGTCATCCCGTGAGGTGCTGGTTTGGTCAAAAATAATGTCTGCGTCCATTTGCGGAATATTCTCCTTGGACACCAGCTTCACGCCCCAATCCTCACCTTGTTGCTTCGCTGGCCGGGCAATCCCCAGCTCATCCAGCACCAGCGCGGAGAAGCCTGTGTAGACAATGCGTGCATGGTCGGCGCGGAAATCAACGATCCCGGCTTCCAGCTTCAGCTTGTCGCCCATTTGCTCCTTGAAGTCGGCGACTTCACTATCCCAACGCTGCAAGAACGCCTTTTCTTCTTCCAGTTTGTTCAATGCCGCAGCCGTCAAGGCCAGTGAATCTTTCCAGATATGCACCTCTTCGGTCATGACCGTCGGAGCAATCGCCTCAAGCTGACTATAGATTTCTTCATGCCGGGTTTTGGAAGCGATAATGATATCCGGCTTGAGCGCAGCAATTTCCTCCAGATTCGGCTGGTTCTCCGAGCCCAGATCTACAACGCCGTCCATTTGCTCGCGGATATAATTGTACCAAGGCTGTTCAATCCACGACTCCACAGCGCCTACCGGCTTAACACCAAGCGCCAGCGCCGAATCCGTCGCGCCTTGGAACAGGGTAACGACCCGCTGCGGCGTTCCCGAGACAACCTCTTCGCCCATCGCATGCTTGATCGTCCGTTCTGCATCCGTGCTTGCAGGCGCTGCCGTCTGCTCTGTCGGTGTTTGCTCTGCCGGCGGCGGCGCAGCCGTGTTGCCTCCGTTTTGCGCGCAGCCAGCCAGCAGCGCCAGCATAGTCGTCCATAATAACAGCATTTTTAACCCAAAACCTCTGTGCTGCTTGTCCTTGTTGAGATGTTGCATGAACCTGATTCCCCCTAGTTCTCTATAATCAATAGTTGATCATGAGTGATATTGATTATCATTATCGCATGAGGGTACTTGCTTGAAAATGAACTTATGCGTCATCCCTTTTGCATATTTGCGACGCCGTATCCGTCTTGCTCTGCCGGACTTCTCCAGCTTCCGCAGCAAGCTGCCGACTATTTGCCGGGCGAGCCACCTTGGGGCAAGCCGTGCAGTAATCCGCTTTGGCGGATACGCAATGGTACAAGCAACAGGTCTTCCGCACCCGGGACTGCGGCGATTTACTCTTCGGTGCTGTTTCTGTGTCACCTTCGGTTCCGTAAAAAAACGCCAACGGCTGACTCCGCTGCCCAAATGGCTCTGCGGGCAGCTCCTTCAGCAGAAAATGTAAATCCTCGGCAATACGGGCTGTCGCGGCCTTATCGCCAGCGGGCAATCTTTTTTCATACAAGGAGTAAATGCGCACTGCCGCGTTCTCCCATAGAATTATCTCCGGCAAGCCCGAATAGCGGGAGAGCGCCTGCCACAGCGGGGTCAGATGAAGGCGGAGGTAGCGCTCGGCCGCTTCAAGACGCCACGGCTCCCGCATCCTTCCGGCAGGGCCGGTAGCAAACAGCTCCCCGCTCACTAAAAGCCCCTCCAGCCATGGAACACCAGCGCCCTTTCCGACGCGCAGCTGCACAGCTTCCAGCGGAAGCTCCAGCGCCCGGTCATAGCAGGTCAGTGCATAAAAAAACGGCACAGCGGACAGGGCCGCGTACCGTTTGGCCAGCATCGAAGCGGCGATCGGCCGCGAATCGGTGCCAAGTCGGGCTGCCAGTTCATCAAGGTAGAGAAGGCAGCTCTCTTGCTTCAATAGCGCCGCTGCAGTGATCGCTGCCGATGGCGAGTAGGCCAGAGAAGCCTCCGGATCATCCGGAGGACAGGCCTCCTCAGCGGCGGTTAACCCGAACTGCTGCTGCAGCTCCGCCGCTTCCTGCGGCGAGAGCGTAACGAGGCGGCTCATAAGCGCCTGTCCCGTAGTGAATTGATAAATTGATCCCCGTTCATTGCTATATCCCCCTTGCAACAAAATGATTTCATTTGCTCCGTCCGGCACTCTAGCTTCATTGTGCAAATTAATAGGCCCAACTGGTAAAGCACTAGCGGGAAGGCAACAATGCCTCGGCGATTTCGTCAACAACCCTGCTCATAGCCAGCGGACCATAATACCCCGTCCAGAGAGCCGTATGGAAATGGCGAACCTGACCGGCGCGCACCGCGCTCATCTGTCTCCAGACCTGGCTTTCCTGGCATTGCCGAATCTGCTCTCTATTCGTATTGTCAGTCAATATGAACAGGCGGTCCGCGCTGAGTTGAGAGAGCTCCTGCAGCGGAATCAGCGAGCTGGTACCCTGCTGTTGCGAAGCAAGCGACGGCAGGGCAAGGCCCAAATCATCATACAGCAGCCGTGCCGTACGATGTCTTTCGGAATGCAGACGAATTCCGCCATCCCGGGGCCGGATCAGAGCCACCGTCTCCGGAGCTCCTTCGTTGCCAATCCGGCGACGCAGCCCCTCCAGCTTGGCGTTATAGGCATCGATCTGCTCCAGCGACTGCCAGGTTCGACCAACGAGTTCTCCAAAGCGGAGCAGCGACAGTCGCCAGTCTTCGTTGCGGTCCAGCATGACGGTCGGCGCAATCGCGGATATGTCGGTATAATGTTCCTCCTGGAAGGAGGTGCACACGATCAAATCCGGCTCCAGCGCCGCCAGCGCCCACAAATCGGGCTGCTCCTTCTTCCCGAGATCCACAATGCGCCCCAAAGGCTTTTGCAGATCGGCTGGCAAGCCGCCGATCTCTATGGTGCACATGGCGCTGCCGACCGGGACAATGCCGAGGGCCAGCAGCTGGTCGGCATATTGGTAGTCAAGCACGGCAATCCGCTGCGGCTGGCGTTCAAGCTCAAGCACACCCCGCAAATGAGGAACCAGCAGCTTGCCGGCCGCATCCATGCAGGCGATCCCGCTTGTACATGCCAAGGTCAACGACAATAAGGCCTGGAACGCCTGCAAAGCACTCCCCCCTTGATGATACCGATCCTCACCAAACGGGACAATGACCGTTTGCGACGGAAAAGTTGGAGAAATCCGACAGGCTTCATTTGAAGGTCTATGCTCCTTCAGCCCTATTTGTCTGTAGCTGCGGGGCGACAAACCCATGTATTTTTTGAACAAGCGGCTGAAATAATAGGTGTCCGTATACCCAACCTCCTCGGCGATCCGGGAGATAGGCAGTTCATTCTTACTTAGTAGCAGCTTGGCCTGCTCCAGCCGAATGCTGATTAAATGCTCCATGGGGCTGTGACCGAAGCGCGTTTTGAACCCCCTTTGCAGCTGCCGTGGGCTTGTTCCAAGGCGTTCCGCTAAGGATGCCAGCGTCCATAGCTCACTGTAATGGGCTTCCATATACCGCACGGCGGTGTCGACCAGATTCGCTTCCGCCTGCTTAGGCTGCTCTGCTCTCCCCTCCCGCTGCTCCAGTTCCTTTAGGAGCAATGACACGAAGGAATAGAACTGCTGCTTGGCATCCAGCCGTGACAGCGGGTGCTTCTCTTGCCATAGCTGATAGATTTGGCCCGCTATGTTGCGCCAGTAACTCTCCGCTCCCGTCGGCACTAAATAGCACGAATGGAAGTCCCGCAAAGCTTGCTCTGGATCACCAAGCTCTCCGGGCAGAACAGTTGGCAGCACCGCTTTATATAAGAACAGGAAATATTCGTAGCCTTGCGGCGAGGCGTCGATCCGCATTTCACTCCCCTTGCCGGCATGAACAACCGGAGCAGCCAACGAGCTATGCCGCAGGCTCCCTGCTTCAATGCGCGCCTCTCCGGAAGCCGAAATGAGAAAGAGCCCCGCCGGAGCGCGATAGCTGAACCGCTCGTCAGGCTGCAGCCGTCCAAAGCGGATATCTGCAATATGCAGATCAGCCTGTGCCCAAAGTATCATCTGATCCCTTGCCGACACTCTTCCCGCCTCCATTGTCTAAGTTATTTAGAATCTATTATAATTTTGACAAGAAGCAGGAGCAACTTCTCTCTTGTGCAAATTTGAAAGGACAATAAATTGTCAGCGTATTAAATAAGACCTGAAAAATTAATTTCTCCAGCTTACAATCTCATTCCCTTTCTTATCGTAAGCAGTTACATCATATAACTCTCCCATAAACATTATGGGCTCAGTGCTATTGAAGGTGCTGGGCATTTCTAGCATAAATGTGTTATTCACTGCCACCGTTTCCTGTGTTAGTCCGTTCTCATACTCAATAAATATCTTCTCAATAGGAATGTCAGTATAGACCGCTCCCCATATGAAATTGCCAATATTCTTTTTGTATTCAGCACTTACAAAGAATGGGATTCCATCCTTAGTGCTTGCTGACCATCCTGAACTTTGACTATTATCGTAAAAATATTTCCCATTCTTTTTCTCGTAAACTCCAAAGACATACTGCGTCTGATCCAAGTAAATTACTAATTGATTTTCTTGATCGATGTTCTTCACAAAAACTGGTGATTTCCATTTAGCTTGGACTGCATCTTGGAGTGTATCATGTCCACATCCGCTCATTAATACCAAAAGGACAGAAAAACATATGACTTTAAAAACTTTATACATGAGGTTCCTCTTTCTTGTCTGGATTTTATTGGATTCAGCATTTTCGTAATTACGAAATATCCTAGCCTTAGATAGCTTTTGCCTTAGGCTGGAGCGTTTGTTATCTGCGCTTCTTCCATGATTTTTCATCTGATAACCCGGGGGTAAAAGCATCTCTGTGAATATCGTGCTAACTGAGGTCAACGACTTTCTCTAGCTACTTTTCTCTCTATGTATATCAGTCTTTTAAAATCTTTCTTTATGTTTATTCCTTATGTCCCTGTCATACGTTTGAGTTTTCAAAATAGGCAGAAAAACTTTCGGGATTATCTTTTGTCCAAACACTACTTCCGGTCCAGAGTGTGACAACATTTGTAACTAACCTCCGCTAATATTAGCGACGCCACGCATGAAGCGGAGTTACAAGCTGCACAGTTCGATATGTCGAGTTTAGCGGCCATTCAGTGAAACGGCGTCTATGTATCATACTAGAACAAAAAATATTTAGTTCTTGCAATCCAGGGTGTATATGTTAATGAGACAAAGAGGGTGCCGCCGCCAGCACCCTTTCTGTAGTTTTCGGTTTATTCCTTCGGAAACTCCACCTCCGGATATGACTGATTCGGCTTGCTGATCAAGCCGCCGCCGGTTTCTTTTAAATGCTTGTTGAAAAAATCCAAAACGTACAGGTTCACGATATCTGCGCTTCGTTCGCTGTCAATGTCGCCCGTCATGCCGAGCTGCTTCAAAAGTTTTGAATAAAGCTGCAAGTCGGTGAAGTTGTAATGCTCCGTACCTTCAATATACACCATTGATGCTTGATCTATGATTTTGTATTCCTTTTTTCGTTCCTCAATCATCTTGTTGAATTCTTCTTTCGTTAAACCCGAATTTTTGATTTCTTCATCAGAAATCTTTCCGCTGAGTGCCTTGTTTTTGATGTTCATAAAGCTGCTCGATTCCATGAACAGAAACGGTTTTGAAATTGCCTGCTTGCCGTCGACATTGTACAGTGAGCCGTCCATGTTAATTCCGGCTTTAATTCTGTGATTTGAATAAGCGGCGTTAAACGCCGTGGCACCGCCGAATGAGTGACCCATCATCCCGATGTTGTCCATTTCGAGTTTTCCCTCAAAGGCATCACGATTCAACTGATCCAACTGGTTGATGACAAAGCCGGCGTCCTGTGTCCAAATGTTCCCGAGCTTGCTGCTGTTTTCGGAAACCCCGTTCATATATTGCTCGGTTGTTAAGCCTGTCACCCGTCCGTCTAGAAAAGCCGTTGCCATTGTGCTGTAAGTATGATCGATCGCCACTGCGACAAATCCATGGCTTGCCAGATGCTCGGCTTGGGAAGCGTGCAGCAGCCGGCTTGTTCCGAAGCCGTGGCTGATTACGACGACTGGATATCGAGCTTCAGCTGATGAAATCGTGGCGTTTTCGTATGAGTTGGTTTTGATGTAGCGCCAATAGTCCAAAGCAAACGCGGGAAGGCCGAATCCATCTGCGAACCTCTCGATATATTCGTGAAATGTCCTTGCGTCTTCGGGAAAGAGAGGTGCCTGTTTCTGTCCATTCAAACCTTGTGCGGGGTACCATACTTGGACCATCAGTTCTCTTTTATCATGCGGATTTTTTGTCAGCGTTTCTTCTCTGCCGTAATCGGTCAAATGAAACGTCTTCGTCCCGACCGAATAAGCGCCGTCAGGCTTAGGCAAATCGAAAACGGGCAGATATACAGACAGGAAGACGGAGACCGCCAGCATGGCAAATGTTAGAACATACAAGCCATATTTCAACGGCTTCCACATCCTGATATGAAGCCTTTTTCCGAAGATCGCGATAAAGGCGAGGGCGACGGAGATCAGATAAATCAAAACCATTTGCCATCTGTACCCCTCAAAAAAAAGCTGTCCCGCCAATACGCTAATGCTCGCAATTCCGAATGCTGCCACAATCTTTCTCGGCATTTTTTGCTGAAACAGCATGATAAAAGACAGAAGAGTTAATAATATTTCGAAAGTTCTCATGATTTTCTCCCTTATATAAGATGTTGCTAGTCTTATACTAACGAATGTGTGGTTTGATTGGTTGCAAAAATATTCCTCGCCGGTTTCAGATAACGTTGTTTGTATTCACGAAACGACCCAGCCCTAGATATCTCTTATCTTAGGCTGGGTCGTACATCAGACAACAAAAAGACGTAACCCGTACGGTATCTATCCCACGATTCGCTGAAAAAAATCATTGACGGGCGTATATAACCAAATGATCAAATAGAGCGGGCTGGGGACCTGCACCTTGAATACAGTGCATAACGTCGCCGCAATCCCGGCCAACCAGAGCAAGATGAACACGGCGAGTTGGCCGAATTGACGGGAGCGAAGCAAGGAAGGCAGGTCAAAAGCTATACAGCATGCAGCAACCAGCAGAACGACCAGCATGTTTGCCATTCGGCCTCACTCCTTTATGTCACCCTGAAATGATTTATCGATGAGCCCAATCCGGTTGATATGCACGGAAGCCTGATAATGAACGGGCAGCGTTTTCAGGTAATTTTCCTTCTGTTCCTTCAGCTTCTCCCACAGCTTCGGATGGGATTGGTAAATCAGTTGGCCAAACCCCAGAATATCGGAGTTGTATTTTTCAATAATTTGATCGGCCGCATTTTCCATGAGATAAATGATCCGTTCTTCCGCCTTTTTCTCCAATTCCCGGATCACTTGATCGTCATCCAGCTTATCCGTACTCTGCGAAGCCTGAATATTAACGGTGGCGCGTACGGAAATGTAAATATTCGGCTCCCCATCGATGATTTTGACCTTACGTTTGGTTGAAGTCCGGAGCGCTTCCATCACGATGGGTTTTCCATCCTCTCCCTTCACCGGGCCCGCGCTTGATTTAACTTCACCCATGATATAGTTATAGCCAATCGTTTCCTCTTCATTGAGCCATCCGATCAGCTTATCCTTCTTGAATACAGCGAGGCCGTGAATCTCCAGACTTGCTTTGGGCACCGTGCTTTCCAGATTTTTGACGGACCCGTTCACGGAACGGTCTCCAACAATCTCTACGCTTGACAATGCGACGTTTCTCCCCTCAGCTACCAGACGGGCAATCAATTTATCGATCGTGATGGGTGACGTTCTGGCCGTACTCTCGGACGAGGTCTGCAAGGAATAAAACAGCCGGTTGGCCGGCAATTTGTCCAGCGGCGTCAATATCCGTAGCACCTGGGAGGCCGTGGCATCCCGCGCAACGATGATGAAGAAGTCCGTCCGCGGCTCGCGGCTTCTTGTAATGACATCCAGCACCGGGCCAATGCCGGCACGGGCCAGCTCCTCACCGAGCACCAACACGCGGATATGCCCCAAGTAACTGGACCTGGAGCTCATTAAGGTAAATTTATGCAGCGCTTCAAAAACGGTTGGGACTTTAAATTCGTAAACGGTGACCGGTGTTCCGCCTCCCTTTGAGGTGGTTGTGGCGATTTCCGCAGGAACGACCACCTGCATCGTTACTTTATATTGGTCTCCCTCCTTATCTAATCCGTACCCCAGGACAAAAGCCAGCTCATTGAGCTCTCTTCTTTCCCAGCATCCGCTAAGCAAGGCAGGCAGCAAAAGGATCAGCATGAACCCGCATAGCGTTGATTTCAACGTTTTCATCATGGCTTACGACTCCTCTCGCTCGGTTTGTCCTTGCCGGATCACGTCGTCCGGCTCCGTTTGCTTAGGTCTCGTTGTTAACTTCGGCCAAGGAAAACGGAAAACGGAATCCTTCAAATCGCTTTGAATATAAGGTCCGATCGGACTCATATAAGGCATTCCGAAGGAGCGTAGCCCGGCCAAATGCAGCACGATGATGAAAAGTCCGAACAAAATGCCGAACAATCCCATAAACGCCCCCAGTGCCATCAGGCCAAAACGGATGATCCGGACGGCGATGGACATTCCCGTCTCCGGAATCACAAAACTGGAGATCGCCGTCACAGACACAATGATGACCATGGCGGATGAGATAAAGCCCGCCTCTACGGCAGCTTGTCCAATAACCAGGGTCCCCACAATGGAAATGGCCTGGCCGATATTCTTCGGTATTCTTACGCCTGCCTCGCGTAAAACTTCATAGATGACCTCCATGAGCATCGCTTCGACAAAAGCCGGAAAAGGCACTGCCTCCCTTTGAGCGGCCAGGCTGATCACGAGGGTGGTCGGAATCATTTCCTGGTGATACGTAGTAATGGCCACATAGAGCGCCGGAGCCAGCATCGCGATAAATAAGGCCAAATAACGGATGAATCTCAGCAAAGTGGCAATATCCGCCCGCTGATAATAATCTTCGGCGGATTGAAAGAAATTCAAAAAGAAGGAAGGAACAAGCAGAACAAACGGCGTCCCGTCCACCAGGATGGCCACTTTTCCTTCCAAAATTCCCGCCGCGATCGTATCGGGCCGGTCGGAATTATAGATCGTGGGAAACGGGGTAAGGGCCGTATCTTGAATGAATTCTTCGATATAGCCGCTTTCCAAAATACTGTCCGTGTCGATCTTGGCCAGACGCCGTTTTACTTCAGCCACGATTTCCGCATTGACAACGTTGTCCAGATACATAATAGCGACATCGGTCTGGGTTACTTTTCCGATTTGAAACGTCTCAAGCCATAGATGTCTATCCTTGATTTTCCGCCGAATCAGCGCCGTGTTGGTCCGCAATCGCTCGGTAAACCCCTCCATCGGTCCGCGTACAACCGATTGTGAGCTCGGTTCGCTGACATTGCGGTCCTCCCAACCGGGTAGGGAGATCCGCAGCGCGGTGTTTGCTCCCTCCATCAGCAGTATGATGCACCCCGATAAAAGTTCATGAAGCAACTTGTCGTAATCAGCGATTTCCGTTATATCTCCGGCCATCAGAATGCAATCCTTGAGAATTTGCAGTTTCTGAGCGGGATCCATCTTTTCCGGTTCATCAAATGCGGAGAATCCCCGCTCGGTCAGCGAGTAAAGGATGGAATTGTGAAGGGTGCCGGTATCCACCAGGCCATCGATAAAAAACAAAGACATCTCCAGGTTTGTCCCTAGAATGAGTTTCTTTTTCACCAGATCCGTGCTCCCGCCAAGCGCTTGTTGCAGCAGGGTTTCGTTCTCCTGCAAGCAGGCCGATAATTGACCTTCAAACTTTATTGTGTTATCCACACTCGTTCCCCCGGGTTCTCCGCCAATAGGCGTTTTTTGCTTATTTTAATCTATTCGCTCATTATTATTCCGAAAAAATCCAAAACGGGAGCATACTGTCAATTCATTACCGGCATACTAGCACAGACTGGCGCTTAAATTCGCGTACCGGGGTCGGAAAGTAGGCTATAGGAGGAAGGATGATAGGACATGAGCTTGGAAAAAGGACGCTTATCTTCAAGACAACTGATTGTGCTTGCCCTGTTTGTGTTTGTCGGCGACATGGCGCTGATTTATCCCTTAACCATGGTAGCCGATTCGCATCAGGACGCCTGGATAGCCGGTTTAATCAGCTTGCCGCTGGGGCTTGCCGGCATCCTGATTCCGCTTAAAGTACATTATTTTTATCCACAGATGAACCTCATCGAAAAAATTAACAAAATATTAGGAAAATGGGTCGGGACCGCAGTATGCCTGTTCTATTTGTTTTTCTTTCTAATAGCAACATCCATCTACATTCGTGAAATCGAGGATTTCATGTGTACGCAAATTTTTGAAAAGACTCCAGGCGCCGTTTTTCGCTTCATGACCCTGTTCCTGGTGATATACGGCCTCCGTCTTGGTCTCGAGACGCTTGCCAGGGCCGCTGAAATATTTTTGCCGCTGTTCATTCTGTTTTTCGCTTCATTGATGATTCTGCTGCTTCCGCAGATCCAACTGGAAAATCTGTTCCCGATCATGCATACGCCTTTGCCCAAATTGCTGCACTCCGTGTTGTTTGGCATCAGTTATCCGTTTGGCGAGATGATCGTATTTCTAATGGTGCACCCGTACGTTAAAAAGAGCAAACATACCAACCGGGATATCTTTCTCATCTTGATTATCGGAGCGGCCGTCCTGAATCTGATTTTGTTTCTTTCCATAACCGTTTTGGGGGCTTATCTACCCGAGCATCAATTTTACGCCGCCTATATTCTGGCCCAAAAAATCAATATCGGCAATTTTCTGCAGCGAATCGAAGCCCTTATGGCCATTGTGTGGGTCATCACCACCTTTTTCAAAACCGCCCTGTATTTCTATGCCTTTACGCTTGGTTCCGCCCAACTGTTTAACCTGAAAAGCTTCCGTTCCTTGATATTCCCGGTTGGTTTTCTCGTGTTTGGACTTTCGCAGCTGGTATCGAAGGATATTGTCTTTTATATGAAAAAAATCCCATCCACCTGGGTAGATTGGGATTTTACCGTTTCTTTTGTGATCCCTCTGCTGCTGATAATCGTTTATTATGTCAGGAAATCCAAAATCCGCACGAGCAGCGGTTGATTTCGTCATCTAATTAACCATCTGGGTGTTAGTCCCGGGGTTTTTCCAAGAAACATGAATGAATCCCCTTTGGACTGGAAATAATTTTGCGTAGTTCTCACTTCCGGAGGTTAGCAGCATGAGCCAAACGAGCTTTTCCGGTGCCCGCTCAGAAACGGATACCCAACCGATCTCACCCGAATTGGAATTTAATTTAAAGTGGCTCGAAACGCGTTTTGAATATTGCGGTGATTTTTCCGTTTTTCAGTGGCACTTTGGACCGGAGCTTCGACACAAAGCATTTTCCGCTTATTTCGAATCATTAAGCGAAAATAAGACATTAAATTATATGAAAGCATCGCTTCAAGACCTTGTCCCCCACGAAGTAGGTCCGGCAATTTCCGTCATTCCCGAAGATGTCATTCGCTTTTTCAGCAACCACGGTGTTTCCTCGCATTCTGCCAAGCTTGTAACCGATCTGCATGAAGTCATTGATGATATTGTTACAGGGCATCTTGTTATCTTCTTAAATGGCTGGGATCGAGCTTTGTCTTACAAAATTGCTTCGCTAATCACCAGGCAAGTAACCGAACCCGTTTCGGAATCCGTAGTTCATGGTCCGCGCGAGAGTACGGTCGAAAATCTGCAAAAGAATATCGGTATGCTACGGCAGCGGCTAAAAACGCCTAATTTAAAATTGGAGAGGTTTACGTTTGGGGCGGACACCAAAACGGAAGTTGCGGTCGCTTATTTGATAAATACAGTTAACATGGAGGTTTTGGCTGAGTTAAAACAGCGGGTCTCCGGAATGAACCAGGTTAATGTGCTTGATACCTCTTTTATTGAAGAGTGGGTTGAGGATTCGACGTATTCTCCATTCCCTCAATACCGCTATACAGAACGGCCGGATACCGCCGCGGCGGCTTTGCTGGACGGCAAAATCATCGTGCTTGTCGAAGGCACAGGTTCGATTTTGATATGTCCGGGGCTTTTTACGGAAATGTATCAATCCTCGGAAGACTTTTACCAAAGAAGCATCATTTCCTCTCTAATTCGCTTAATGAGGATCATTGCTTTTTTTATTGCTTTAAGCTTGCCCAGCATCTACATAGCATTGACGACTTTTCATCCGGAATTGATTCCTACCGTCCTTTTGCTTGCCATCATGAATGCGCGCGAGGGAATTCCCTTCCCTGCATTTATTGAAGCCGCTATCATGGAATTTTTCTTTGAGCTTCTTCGGGAAGCCGGAGCGCGCTTACCAAGACAGATTGGTGCCACGATAAGTATTGTCGGCGCTCTCGTTATTGGTGAAGCAGCCATATCCGCAGGTATTGCTTCTCCGACGATGGTCGTGGTCGTTGCCTTAACCGGAATTGCTTCTTTTGCCATTCCTCAATACAACATGGCTACCGCTTTAAGAATTATCAAGATTCCGCTCATGATTTTAAGCACGATCCTGGGCGGATTCGGTCTGATGATCGGTTTACTCTGGCTCTTGCTGCATTTAACGAGTCTCAGATCCCTCGGGCAGCCGTATCTAACCCCTTTAGCGCCTCTTCAACCTAAGCAACTGTTGGATACGATCATTCGCGCCCCATTAAAAATGTTACTCCGTTCACCACGAAGCAAGGAAATATTCGGATCCAAAAAATAACGGGCAATTTTCTTGAAAGAAGGCTTATGATGCGAAGAATCGCGGTTGCCGGCTGTCTGATGGTCTGCCTTCTATTGCTGCCGGGTTGCTGGGACAAGGCAGAACTTACGGATCGTTCCTTTATCTTAGGACTTGCTGTCGACAAAGCCGATAACGGAATGGTTGATCTTACCGTGCAAATCTACAAGCCGGTGCATTCCGGCGGTTCGCCGGGAACGGAAGGCGGTGGAGCAATTTCCTATGTCAATGTGCAAACAAAGGGCGAAACGATGTTTGACGGGATTCGGGATATTATCCTTCATACCGGACGCAAAGCACAATGGAGCCATTTGCAGGCCATCATTGTCGAAGATCAATTAGTGCAAGTTTATCCGATCGGTGAGATTTTAGATTTCTTTTATCGGGATCATGAGGCTAGACTTAGTTCTTCGTTTTTTATTACCCGCGGAAAAGCATCGCAATATTTGGAAATGAAGCCTTTAATCGAAAAAACGGTAAGTCAACAGTTATTGCAGATCACCAAATATTCCAACCGGTTCAATCACAAGACGACCGACACTTCTTTACTTGATCTCTTCCTTGGTCTTCGCAGCCAGACGGGGATTTCGTTAGTTCCTTATATCACAAAAGACGAAACAAAAGGAGAAGAGCTAGTAGCTGACGGAATGGCCGTCCTAAAAAAAGGAAAATGGCAGGGGACCGTTTCTTCTCAAGATTCCCGATCGATTCATATGCTGCTTAATAAATACAAGGGTGGAATTATCCGCGTTCCGTGCGAAACTCAGAGCGATTCGAGCGGTGATAATGACAATTCTCTGGAAGTCTTATCTTTCCATTCCAAACTAAAACCCCATATTGAAGATGAAGCCGTCCACCTTCAAGTATTCGTTCAAATCTCGGGAGCTCTTGGAGAGATGAAGTGCACAAAATTAAAAACTCCGGAAGATGAAAAAAAATTCACGGAAGCGGCAGCACGGACCGTTGAAGAATCTTTAAGAGAAACTTTTAACCGAATGAAACATAAGAAATTGGACCTGATTGGATTAGGAGACCGGATTTATCGTAAAGATCCAGCCCTATGGAAACGGTGGAAGAAGAATTGGGAAGCGCGCTTTGCTGAGACTCAAATCGACATTAAAGCAAACGTTGAAATCAAAAATAGCGGAACCGCCACGCCAAAACCGCTTTCTCAGGATAAGTAGCAAAGGAGCTCACACGAATGGCCGAAAAAATGATCGTTGTGATTTCGAGTTATTTGTTAATGACGTTCTATAATCTTGCCACAATAAAGAAAATGGTGCTTCGCGACAAGATCGCCTATGGAGTGACCGTTATTGTCTCCATTTATCTTGGGATTGAGTATATTGGAGGATTTGGAATGCCGATTCTTCATACCCTTGCAGCATGGCTGTATAAAGATTGGGGGCATCGGATTGTCGAGTATTTGGACGTACAGTCTTAGAAAAGGAGCAGCAGCATCTTGATGAATAAACAAATCGTAAGTCAAGAACAATTGATCGTATTGTTTTTTGTTTATTTAACCGGCTCGGTTATTGTCAACCTTCCCGGGCCGTTAATTGGATTCGCCAAGAACGGGGTGTGGATTTCTCTGCTGCTCTCCGGCGCGGTTGCCATGCTTCAATTGCTGCTTGTCCTTTACTTGGATAAAGAATATCCCGGACAATCCTTTAGTGAATATAGCCAAGCGATTTTGGGAACCTTGCCAGCCATTGTGATTGCTATCCCGTTTATTTCGCTGTTGTTCGAAATGAGTACGGATATCGTGTTTGAGGTAGGCAAATATGCCAACAGCTCTTTAATGAGGCAAACTCCCCAATACATATTCGATTTCTTGATCTTCACGACAGTGGCCATGACGGTACGGGCAGGGATTGAAGTCATGAGCAGAATGTTTACCATTTTGATCTTCGCCGTAATGCTGTTCATCATCTTGACCATGCTGTTATCCTTTCCCAATTATCACGGCGAATTTCTATTACCTATTCTCCCTGACGGAATCAAACCTGTACTGCATGGCGCCTACCTTTCCTATGGTTTCACCCACGCAGAACCGGTCTTGCTTGCCCTGCTCCTTCCTTTTGTTCGCCGGCCGGCCCGGGGTTTACCTAAAAAGCTGACGGTTACGTTTGTTATCGCTCTGGTCACCTTGATTGCGGTCACGATATCAACCATCCTTGTTTTCGGACCTTTAGCCGGGGAAAGAAAGTATTCGATGGTAGAAGTTGCGCGAGTGATTAATGTACAACCTATTATTCAGCGGGTGGAGTTCATTGTTGGGATAGCTTTAATTGTAAGCTCCTACATGAAAGCCTGCCTTACACTTTTCATATTAAATCAATTAATTGTACGTACATTCAAATTAAAAGATGAGAACGTGTTTATACTTCCGCTGGCTTTCATCAATATGCTATTCGCTTTTATTATGCACCGAAGCGAAACAAAATTGACGGAGCACATCACGGTAATCCTTCCCCTATGGAAGCTGACCGGATTCACAGTTCCTTTGTTAATCGTGGTTGTAATTCATTTGCTGAAAAAAATGCCCGGCTCAAAAAGGAGCCAACCAAATAAAAGTTGATCCGTCCTGATTGAAGTTTATTTGCTATTTGCGTTTAATAACAGGCAATAAATAATCAAGAATAATTTTCTCTCCCTTTTCTAGCGGGGTGCAGTATCTATCGTATGTGTAAACATCACACCAATAAAAGTTTTCATGATCAATTTTATATCCTGTTTTCTCAATCGCCTCGGAACAAATTAAATATGCAGAATCAATAATATCGTTAAGATTATCTGCTTCGATCCATACATTAGCCACTGTTCCTGCTGAAATATTCTGAAAATACATATTTTCTGGGATTGGTGCATCAGGTTGAACAAATTTACCTATGATATACTGGAAGCTATCCTTTCCGATAAATTTACTCATGTGACCAAGCCCAACATAATTATCAATGTCTTTGCAGATCCAATTTTCAATTTCGGAGAATTTGTCAAACAAACCTTCATTAAAGGCTGAACCCCAGCATTCTTCCCCTGCTTTTTGAAATGAAGTCATTTTCATCATGCCTACAATTTTTCGAGGACCATATTCCATGTATTCAATTCTTTTTAAATCTGCCATAATTCGTTTTCCTCCTACAATTCTGATATTGGTGAAGGAGGCTCTAGGATAATCATTAAGCTTAACTCCTCCCTTTCTAATACTGGAGGGCGAAATCTTATGGTGCTGTTTGAATGCTCTAGTAAACGAAGAATGAGAATTAAATCCGTATTTCATAGCTATGTCAATTATTTTTTCCTTGCTATTTTTTATGTCATAACCCGCCAATGTCAATCGACGACGCATTAAGTATTCGGATATTGTTATTCCGGTAATATATACAAAAATTCGCTGGAATAAAGGGGCAGGGCAACATGCAATTTTTGAAATGACAGTAAAATCAACTTCATTTGAACCGGAAATTTCATTCTCCAGATATTCAACTACGCTTTCAAGGGCTTTAAAGTTATCCATTAGCCACCTCCTTTAACTATAATTGTAGGATTTTTTCGCAATAGATCTTTACAATTACTGCGCAAAATATGTAAAGAAAATTAGTTTGTTGTTAATTTTTCGTACATGAATGTGAAATGAAATGGTTCTTAATAATCATAGACTTTTCCCTCCAAATCCCACTTTAATTCAATTCTTTTATTAGGTAGTAATGTTTATGTCCCTTAGGTGCATTATCAATTGCTGCAATTACTTTGTATCCATGTTTCTTATAAAAATCAGGCGCCTGAAAGCTAAAAGTATTAAGCTTAATAAAAGTACACCCTTTATCCTTTGCGATTTTTTCGACTTCAATTAGTAGTCTAGATCCATATCCTTGTCCCCTATAATTCTCGTCGACCCATAAAATATCAACCTCCAACCAAGTCCAACAAAATACACTGAGAATACCTGCTATTATATTGCCTTCCGGATCTTTAACATTTAGATTAATTTCCTCATAATTATCCTTAATGTTATCTGGCAATTGATTTGCATTGAATTCAATTAATTTGAATCTTACATATTTGCTTTCTTCATCTGAATTTTTTGAAATGATTTGAATGTTCATATTTGTCTCCTTTGCAAAGTCATGAAAGGGCTTGAGTTTTTTAAAATTACTCTGCATTAATATCGTATACCGTTCCTGTATTTGCGGCTCAGCGTATGCTGAGTGTCCGGCGAATGCCGACCAAGGAAGGGCGTATGCCCGCAGAGTAAATATTATGTTATAGAATGTGGGCATCTCTCTGGAATCAGCTAATCAACTTCATTCAATTTTTATGCAGTAATTCATACTCAAACTCTTCAATACTTCTAAATCCGCTATTTTCGATTCTGCTAATTTAATTTTCATTTCTTTAATATCTTGAGGACCATCACCGAACCATATTGACCATATTTCTAGTCCATCTTTATTTAGCCCTTTCAAATACTCATAGAGTTGTTCTTGCCATATTTCGTTATCTAAGTCACCCTCGAGCCAATAAATATAATCTTTCTGTGTATATTCTTCTAAACCATAGGGTGGGTTGGTACAAATGGTTACGCTAAGATAATTCATCTTTGTTGGGTCCATAATTAGAACCACTGCTTCATCATCCAATTGACTTAGAATAGAATTACTTTCCTTTTCCTTGTTTATTTTTTTGTATTCCCTATATTTCATTCTCTTTGCTGCTGTGAAGTCTACCTCTGGTAATGGAATATTTGAAACTATAAAAGAATACTTACTCATGTTTTCCTCCCTATGCTTATTCCTATAACGTTTGTGTTATAGGATGGCGCCGCTTCATTGAGTTACCTTCACATCATCTTTATTATAAATCCCGTCTTATCCCCTTTTTTAAATCCGCATTCTTCATAAAATTTATGAGTTCCTTCCATTCTAGAACTTGTCATTAACATAACCTTATAACAATTATGCACTTTGGCGATTTCAACTGACTTCTGAAGGACTAATCTACCGTAACCTTGTTTTCTATAATCAGAATGAGTAACAACATTCTCAATTAACCCGTAAGGTCTAGCTCCCCTTGTAAGATTTTTAATAATAACTACAACACATGACGAAATTATCTTTCCCTCATGTTCAACAACAATGATCTTCATTAACGGGTCACTGTTAATCTCATTCCAATGATTTTGAATCTCGCTAATATTCAAATCTGGGTCGTCTGGATTTAGATGCTTATAGAGTAATAGTAATTGATCTAATTCATTCAGTTTTATGACTCGAACAGATGCATTCGTCATAAGAGCTCCCCCACACTTTCTAAGGTTTAAGATTTTCGGCCATCTTCGAATCATCCCTCGAACAATCTCTTCATATTCAATATTTTCTGACCACTTAATTGAACCTTGTATATGTCCGGCATTGAGGTTGATTGCCAGAATCCAAAACCGATGTTTTTATTAAAGCCATTCAACATCAAAGTCATAATGTCACCATGAGTTCCAATCGCAATTTTCTTGTTATTGTTCTTTTTAATAATCTCTAAAAGAGCAACAAACGCTCTCCGCTGGGCATGAAAACTACTTTCTCCTTGGGGGAAAGAAAAACTATAATCATTATAAACTTGTTGTTTTGCGTCCCAAAAACTATTGGGGGTGAAATCACCAATCATTCTCTCCCTAAGATCTTCTACTACTAATACATCCATTCCGTAATGGTTAGCAGTTGGACGAATTGTACTTATTGCTCGTTCATATGGACTGGAGTAAAAAACATCAATATCCTCAAACATTAAGATATTCCTTACTGTTAAAGCGTCCTTCATACCTATATCAGAAAGACCTCGACTTCTTTCCTGCCCTTCAACATATGGAGAATCTGCATGCCTTACGAAGTAAATGATCGTTTCCACTACTTTGATTCATCCCCCGTCAAAAGAATGCATATGGTTTCAGATAACGTTTCGTATTTCTGACGACCAAACGGCTTAAGGGCCGTAGGTCCGGGTGGATATGCCACTAACCCAATTGCATGTGTCGTTTGAATTCACTTCTCCGAAAATCCATCTAAGCGACCGAGGAGCGCCAGCGACGATGCAGAAATATTTTGTTATGTGATGTACCATGCATCCTTAAAAATAACTACAACATTCCCTTTGGATTTAATATATTTAATAATATGTTTTCAATCTCTCTAGCATCATCAGGATGAAACATATGGGATGACTTCTCCATCCATAAGAGTTGTTTTCCAGCAGGTGCTACTAGCGAATTGTAGTATTTTTCTTCTAATCCTAATTTAGAATAAAATTCAATTGATTTATTTAAATTACTCACTGGTAAATGTGCTTCAAATAATCCAAGTATCATAGTTTTTCTCCTTTCGATCACGCCGGTTTCGGATAACGTTCTTGTATTCACGAAAAGACCCAACCTTAGATAGCTCCTATCTTAGGCTGGGTCGTGTGTTGTCTGCTATATCTACCATGATTATACATCCGACAACCAAGGGGCGAAAGCCCCGCCGCGTGAATACTGTGTTATATGATGTTAATTCTGGGGGGACTTCTTCGAATACACTTCCAAAGCATTTCTTATGATCCTCTTATCTATACCACTTACGTTACCGATTCGTTCAGCCCATTCTTCTATAGTTTGAAGTTTTTTCTCAATCTGCTTTCCATCCATTGAACTAAAGAAACTAATATAGTTGTCAAACTCCCAATGGATTACCTGACTATCAGTAAAAATTCTCCTTTCAACAAGTGCTGTCCTTAGAGAACGTTGAGTCTTCTCACCCTCAGCGATTAATCTTTCATCCGATATAGGATCTAGGATATACTTTTGCTTACTTTCTTTGCCGTTTGGCCTCCTATATGTCACTAATAGGCTATTCACTTGTGATTCCAATTTTACTTGTGCACCTGGAAAGAAGTTATCCATGAACTCTTCCGTATAATCTTCATTATTTTGTTCTATTAATATCGGTTCAATCCATTGATCACCTAAATCACATAAGTACCTATCTCCTTTCTCGTTTAATGCAACCACAGCAACGTGGGAGTCTGGCGTTAATATTGCATAACTAGTAAATTTCTCTTGTCTGAATTCATGAATTAACCACATTGCTAAATCAAAACAATTTCCTGAAGTTCCATACTGCCCTCTATGTGTTTTCATTTGTTCAATTGTTCGTTGCTTAAATTCCGAAGCTAATTGAAAATACCAAGCTTTTGTTATTGTTTCCATGGGAAAATTGTCAAACTTCCTCCAAATACTAAGTACATCTTGGGTAGCCCTCAAATCCCTTCCCCCCATAATTAATTTCATATAATGTTGTTGTATTCACGAACCCAAGGACCTTAAGCTCCCAAAGGGGGTGGCCGCGACGCGGTTAGGTCGCAGGGTTGTCGCCTGAATTCACTTCCTCAAAATGCCTCTCGGCGACCAAGGATCGCCTGCCGATCCGTCGCGTGAATGCATTGTTATCTGATGGTGACGACATCTTGGAATTCGCCCGCAAATATCTTTACTTACAAATCATTAATACATTCCCATCTGGATCTTTAATATTAAACCAATGACCATTCTGAATTTCAGTAATAACTTCAACATTCCTTGATCTCATAAATTGATATGCCTTTTCAATATTATCAGTGGCTAATTGTAATACAGGAATTTTATATACGTTTTCTGGCGAATATATCTTGCTATCTAGAACAATGCTGGTTTCTCCTTGCATCATTAAAACATAAATATGGCCAAAATAGATCTCCCCATCGGTAGACAATCCAAGTAAACTACAATACCAATCCCTAGCACTTTCAATATTTTTAACCGGAATAAATACACCTTTGATTTGGTTTTGAATAGGGTTTGTCATACAACTCTTATCTCCTTTTTATTTATTTTTTGCTTATACTGTAGAGTAAGCTTATTAGCATTAAAGTGGTTATGGTTTGATTCCCATGCACAATAACATAGTATCAGAAAGGGTGAATTTTCCACCACAGCGGTCAATTATGTCATAGATTTCTTTCAAGAATGGTATTCGGATCTCTTCAGGCATTGCCTTATGGTCTGAATATGTACTGATTAGTATAGTATAATCTTTTGCGTTAAATGTCCTTGTGCCATAATAAAACTTATCAGTAACATCAACAAATCCGTAATGTCTTAATGCATTGAATCTTCCCAAACGTTTTTTCTCAAGTTGTTGTTGCTTTATTTGCGGGTCTAGTTTAGGCCTTTGCTCTCCGAAAAATTCACTATATTTGTCATATACTTTTTGCAGAGCCTCATGTATGTGCGTATGTTCTTGAGCGGGAAAAGGTTGGGTTGAAAACCATGCAAACACGCCTCCGCTTTTCAAAAGTCCATAAACTTTCGGAAGCCCTATTTCTTGCGGTATCCAATGGAAAGCTGAAGCGGAATAAACTAAGTCATAAGCATTTTCATCAAGTTGAACACTTTCAAAATCTTGATTAATTACTTCAAAACTCTTAAATTCCGCAAACTTTTCCCTAGAAAATTGCGCTAGTTTTTCACCTATTTCAATAGCGGTAACTTTACAACCAGTATTTAAAAAAGGTAAAGTTGCCTGGCCTGTACCGATTCCTATTTCCAGCGCCCTTTTATTTCTGCTAAGACTTGAAAACCGAATTGCGTCGTCAAACAGTTCGTCTGTATATGTTGGACGAAGTCTTTCATAGTTTGACACATCCTCATTGAATGTTAAGCGTAGATCCATTTCCATACCTCCATTATTGATATTCTTAACATGTTTTTATCCCGACGATATCAGGTAACGTTCTTGTATTCACGAAACGCCCCAGCCATAGATAGCTGTTATCTTAGGCTGGGGCGTTTGTTGTCTGAGCTTTCTTCTTCGGTTATTCGTCCGACAATAGGTCTCACAGCGTGATACGTGTTAAGTGAAGTCTCCCTCTTCTTGAATTGCCCTTACAATAATGGGTTTAACTTCTTTTAGGTTTCTTGTAGCTACTTCCCAAACGATACTTTCATCAATTCCAAATTATTCATGAATCAAGACATTCCTTAGTCCGATCATATTCTTCCAAGGGACTTCTGGATACCTCTTCTTAACTTCATCGCTAAGATTTCTAGCGGCTTCTCCGATGATTTCTAAGTTTCTTATTACTGCATCCAAAAGCATTTGATTAGCTAAAAACTCATCATATTTAACAGCACCGAGATAAGTTTCTATTCGATTAATTGACTCTAGAATGTCCATTAGTGCATTGACCGATCGTTTCACTGATATTGTACCTCACTAAGAATTTCATCTCTCATGTACGGTTTAATGGCATTAGGGGTTACAAGATCGACTTCTCTGTCAAATACAGACTCTAAATAATCCTTCAAATCCAAGAATTCAAATCCTACTGGGCGAGAAAATTCAACTAATAAATCGATATCGCTTGTTTCCGTCTGTTCATCACGAGCAAAAGAACCAAATAATCCTATCTTTGAAACATAAAAACGATCCATCAAAAATCTCTTTTCAATCTTTAACTTATTTTCGATATCTTCTCGCCTCATTGAAATTCCCTCCTTGTTTCAAGATTATGCTTTCATTATAACCTAATAATTTCATAAGATATTCCCCTTTTACCATTCAAATTTCAGCTGAAGCGAATCACAAATTGGCATATAGCCTATCTTTCGATAGATGCTATTGGATGTGGGATTTGCTAAGTCCGTATATAAGACGCACTTCTTAAATCCTTTGTCCAATGCAAGTTGGCTTATTTGCGCCACAATTGAAGTAGCGTAACCCTTTCTGCACTCATATGGAGGGGTATATACAAATGCCACACCAATAGCCGTCTGCATTTCCCTTGTATAACCTGCCATAGAAACGGGGATCCCGTTGTCGTCCTCTAAAATATAGAGTTTTTTCGATGCTATTCGGTAGAGGTAAGGCTCTGCATCTTGCGGGATGGACATTTCTGTTTTACCATAACTCGCCGCTGCATAAAATGCTTCAGCCCAGTACGGGAAAAAGTGAATATCCTTTTCATCTAGCAATCGAACGATACCAATCTTTTGAATGTCTGGGTTTACTGCTGTAAGTTCATATATACGTTGGCTCATGGTTGTTTTAAAAGTTATTCCCTTGCGCAAGGTATATTCTTTAGCAAAATACTCTGCCAAGTTTTTTTCAGTTGTCACACCTGGAATTTCACGGCCATCCAGCCCATCTATCAAACAGTTTATAGCCTCTGGGTTCATTATGTTGTCTGTTGCATAAAGCGTAATATTGTGTGGCGGTGTCATTATTGCGGTAAGTTGTATGCCCTTAGCATCCGAAATAGTTACCATAAGCCAATTTACAGGGTCACGCCAATCTGTTTTGTCTTTTCCTTCATGCCCAATTATGATATTGCCCAGAGGTATCATATTTTGTGCCTCATGACGCATCAGCACTTCATAGGTGTCTCTGTAAAACTCATGCACATCCGTATACAACTTAAATTGCATCGAAATTCCTCCTTTCATCGATTCAACGTTTTTCCAGATTCTTCGCAGCAATCGTTCTTTCTCTGATAGAAATATGCTTTTTTTTCGTTTGTGCTGTTTTCTGGTAACGTTCTTGCATTCACGAAACGCCTCAGCCTTAGATAGTCTCTTATCTAGGCGGGGTCTGTGTTGGTGAGCCTACTTCCCTGCTATTTCTTCTTCCAACCGAGGTGTGTATGTGACGATGTGTTAATGTTGTGTTAGCTGAAGTACGGAGCTTCTTAAATTTGTTCAACATAAATGTTTTTTGAGAAATTCTACTGTTTTCTCAAACGCAATTTTAACATGTACATCATTTATGTTTTGATCAAATACATGATCAGCACCATCAACTGTAATTAGGTCAGTTTCAATACCATTTTTTCGTAATTTTTCATACATTATCAAAGACTGTTCATATGGTACATCAGTATCTTTATTCCCATGCAAAAAGAGTGTTGGGGGAAAGGACTTAGAAATATTATCGATAGGGTTATACTTTCTTAATAACTCACTATCTATATCTCGATCAAAACCTGTTACCTTTTCAACCCAAGTTCCATGCTGACGGCACCAAAGATAGTAATCAAACCTTTCCCACGAGCCTTCTGATACTTCATAGTCACTAAGATATTTTTCGGCTTCTACAAGATTAACAATTGGTCTTTTGCAGTAAAATTCGCTAGGCTCAGAATACCACTTTCCTAAGATATCACCGTAACCGTAAAAGGAAACTATTGCATTAGGTCTATATTCCATTGTTCCACTGACCAAACTAAGGTAAGCTCCCGCTGAACTTCCAATAAGAGCAATCTTATCCGTATTAAAATCGTACATTTTCGATGCAGTAGATCTAACCCAATTTAAGGCATCCTCTATGTCCCCAATTATTAATTGAAAATTCGTCTCTGGAGCAAGTCTATAATCAATGCTTATGATACTAAATCCAGCATTCTTGAATATCTCAACCTGCTCAATTGGCAACCACTTTCTTGTACCAAATATCAGTGCTCCACTATGTATATAGATAATAACCGGAGTTTGACTTCCATGATAATAGATATCAGCATAAATTGAAGATTGCTCAGTCCTTTTATAGACTTTAGTTTCACTTATCATTTTCATGATATTACTCCCTTTCCGTATTTCAGCTAACGTTCTTATATTCACGAAACGCCCCAGCCCTAGATAGCTCTTATCTTAGGCTGGGGCGTTTGCTGTCTGAGCTAAACCTTTTCTGCTATTATCAAAGCATGGAGTGTATTTTCAATTGCGGCTTTCGAATTATACATTTCTATATGGAAATCTAACCAACGTTTATATTGTTTTTCACTTAATTCATTAACTAATCTCCCGATCTTTGGGGTAACACCATCTGTAGCAATATGTTCCCTAACTCTGAAATCCATTCCATTTAGAATAGCTTCCATATAATCTGATTCCAAACCAACAAAATGAGGGTTCTCACCAAACTCCATAAGCGCTCTTTTATTTATATAAGCTACTGCCAAGATACCATTAGGTTGTAATACTCTTCTGCATTCATTTAGACACTTCATATGTTGCTCTTGCTCATGCAAATGATATAGCGGACCCATGCAGAGTACAGTACTGAATTCGCCATCAGCAAATCTGGATAAATCTAAAGCATCTCCCTGTTCTACCTTAATTTTCAATCCACGGCTCTTATTTAGTTTATCTTCTATTATTTCAACATGCTTTTCAACAAGATCCATTGAGAATACCGAAGCACCTTTGTTTGCATAAAAAAAAGTATACCGGCCTGTCCCTGCTCCAATATCGAGTATTCTTGAGTTTTTGTTTATATATCTATTTAACAAATGAATAGTTGTATCGAATTCGACTCTATGTGCATTGTCTTTATTGAGCCTGTTTTCTTCATCATAACCCATGTAGTATTCTTTTATGTTATTCATGACTTCACCTCCATAATATTTAGGTAACTTCATTAATTAAGCTTGCCACATAACGTTTCCGCACACACGATTTCTCACCGACTTAAAAGCCGTGGGGTCTATGGGTGCCATGCGCTTAGTAGGTCCAGGTTTCGACTGAAACCACTTCCCCAAAATTCCTCTGGCGACCCAGGGACTCAGAGAGGAACGCAGTGATTTCATTGTTATGTGATGTCCCATCCATCTTCGAGCTGCCCCAGAATAAAGCTATCATTCTTCCACTTGAAATATTGAATCGATTATTATTGGTAGATTATCTCTTACAGAAACCGCTCCAAACACAGACCTAGCATGTACACCTTTTTCTTCGAATACTTCGTACATTAGCTCTGAAAACCCATTAAGAACTTTATGATGCTCTTCAAAATCAGGTTCTGCGTTTACGAATCCCTGAACTTCGAACCACTCACATCGTGTTGTTACAAATTGAATTTTACTTTTATTTGATTTGCAACTTCTTCAGCACTTAAATGTGTGTTATTAATCCTTAAATAGTTTTCTCTTTGAATTTCTCCTTGGTAAGAATTCAGTCTATGTTTCTCCATAGTATTCAACATGTTTTTTTCAGATTGTTCGATGTTTCTTTTTGTTGGCTTTTGATCAAGTCTAAAACTAGTTTTATTTCTTTTTAGTCTTTCATCAATATCTGCTTCTAATTCAACGAAATAAACCTCTGATCCTTTTGATTCAAAAATATCACAGGTTTGTTTCACAAATTCCCAATCTCCTTGAAGATCAAATCCCCATACATATGTAAAAATAAGTCCATATTGATTGCTATTAGAAAATGATTCAAACAACTCTCTTCTTATAAGATTAGAAAGCCTCCACGTTTCACTACCAAAGCCAAAGAAAGGATGGAATAATTCGATTGACATATGATTGTGAAATAATTTTAAGTCAGTGATTTTTGTTAATTCATGACCTATTGTCATTTTCCCAACGGCTTGGGGACCGAATAAAAGAATAAACTTGATTTTGATCACTCCCTATCTCTCAAGCTTCCCGCTGATTTCCTATAACGTTTCTGTATTCACGAATCCTCACGGCCTTAAGTAACCAAAGGGAGTAGCCGCGATGCGGTTAGGCAGTGCAAGGTTGTCCAACTGCTTACGCTTCCCTGCTACTGAATCAACTTCTCCGAAACCACTTCTTCTACTTCGGCCGAACCAAGGAGCGATAGCGACGCTGCGTGAATACGGTGTTATGTGATGGTCAGGACTTCCTCGAATTACTTAGAATATGCTCTTCTACGGTCCTGATTAATTTCGTTTTACTTACTTGAATATAATATTATTCCATCTCTTCTTATCCATTCTGTTCTTGTCCAAAATTTATTTCCTATTTCATTATCAGCAATGACCATTATGTGACACTTATCGATTCCTGCCAATTCAATTTTCTTCAGACTATTTTCAACTAATTTCTTACCGAGAGATTGTCCCCGATATTTAGGGTCTACTGCTACATGATAAATATATCCTCTTCTGCCATCATGACCACATAATATTGTTCCTATTATTTTTTCTTCGTCCACACATACAAAACTCATGCCGATGTTTCTATTTAAATAGTAATTTATTGAGTCTCTAGAATCCGCATTACTTAGTGCCATACCTTCAGTACGTTTCCATAATTCAAAAGAGCCATCATAATCATTAATTGTCATTTCTCTTATTTTTATCATGAAAATTCCCCTTAATATGATTAATTTATATGGTTTGAAATTTAAGGGAGCGTAAACGACCGGGTCCAACGGACTTAGCTTCGCAGGGTTGTGAGCCTGATTCCACTTCTATGATTACCTCTTTTTGCGAACCAAGGGCGTAGCCCGCAGTGTAGATACGATGTTATGTGAAGTTCTCGACATCTTGAATCAACCTCACATTAATCTTCCTTCTAATTCTTTGATAATCTTTACCCATTCCTCAAACTTTTCGGATCCTTCCCTTAATTCTCTTAATTCTGATTCGTATAAGATTTTCCCCAATGCTTTTTGGGAATGCACTAATAATTCTTTGCCTTGGCCATTATGACGGTTTATCCAGCTTTCAAGTTCTTCATCATATTCTTCATTACCTGGTCTATCTTGCAAGGCAGCAAGTATTTCTATCGCTCCTAGTGCAATTTCTGCAGTATATGATTCTATTTCACTATCAGAAAGCACCATTTCAATTGCTTCAGTAATTAAACTTAAATCTTGTGTTTCTAAAAGATCCTCTACCCAATCTAACACAGTATCATTTTCAAGAATTCCATAACCCCAAGCTCCCATGTTTCATCATCCTCGCTTTCTTTATTCATATTTTATTTGTATTTCTGGAATTTCACATAACGTTGGTGTATTCACGAACCTCCGAAGGAGGTTGTCGCAGCAGCCGATTTTTCGAATCCACGTCTGCGACGGAGGGCATCAGCCCGATGCGTGAATTATGGTGTTATCAGATGTTGGGGTCTTCCCCGAGTTCGCTAAAAGGCTATAATTCTTCGGGAACTATAGGTTCAATCACTTTAAATAAGAATGGCTTGTCATTTATATATTCTGTGATATAAGCCAGAGCATATTTTTGTTCTTCGATTAAACTGGGAGTTTCTCTAACATCCGACGAGTGGTGACAATAGTTTTCTATCATGAACATGATGAAAAAACATTCTAGATCGCGAATGTAATCCTTATCAAGTTTGATAATGCTCTCATAGCCTTGAATTAATAACCATCGGTGTTTTGGATAAAGCTCCAACAATGCCGCTGCCATATCATACAAAAAGTATCCATAACCACATCGCCCAAAATCAATCGGGTATGGGAGCGTGTTGTTAAATACAATGTTCCCGGAATGCAAATCCGCATGAATTAGACCGTAGTTTCGAGCATCACGTTGCATGCTTCCCAATTGATGGATGATCTTTTCTATGGCTTTTTGATAAAGTATCCATGATCCGCCCGATAGAAATCGTGGATAATAATGCTCTAGTTTGGTTACCTCTTGCCTGAAACTAGGAATCCCCCAGTGAGGTCGAACAAAATTATATGGTGCATCTAAACTCGAAGAAACTTCATGAAGTTTCCCCATCATAACGCCAATGTTAAATACATGACTATCTGTGAATTCCCCTCTCCAATGCTCTCCCTCGACCCATCTCATTATTGATACGCAGGGATTCCGATACCCATCCTCCGTTTCACATTCCAAAACATAAGAGCCATTCCGGCTAATAACTCCTTCAGGCGCTATTAAATCTTCTATTTTCCTTATTTCATTAAGGAACATAATCTCAGAAATGATTTCTTCTTTGTTTACCCTTTCTGAATGTATGCGAAGTAAATAATTTCCCATTGTATTGGTTTCTATTTTGTAAGTAATGGTATCTGACAATTGAATGAAGCGTAAACAATTCCAATCAACTTCATACTGTTGAATTGCCCAAAGCGCAACATTCCTTGCTCTCGCGAGTAAACTTTGTCTTGCTTCTTCTGTATCAAAGTGAAAAAAAGGCTTCAAGACGTCACCTCCCTGTCTTTGATTCTTGCCCCAATTTCTGATAACCGCTGTCGTATTCACGATCCCGAGAGACTTAAGGAAACTAAGTCGCCGGCACCAGGGGTCGTAAGACCCGCAGCGTGAATATAATGGTATCGGATATCAGCCACTTCTTCTAATTACTTATAAAGTTCCTTAAAATCCACATTATTTCTATTTTACTTTATAATGACCTCTATAAAATATTGTATGCCTAGGTTTCAAAGCAATCAGAAAAGAATTAATAATGTCGGAAGCTGCTATTACAAGATTTATCCAGCATACAAATAAAATAATGCTTTTTCCGTTTCCTGTTAAGTAATAAGATATTATTGCAGGTACAACCGATAGAACTATGTATGGCAAACTCATAAACACCCAAAATCTCATTTTGGATAGGACTGCATCTGTGGTGAGCCATAAAAATATACCACTGAACGTTAGGCTAATGATGCTCCAGCCATCTTCGAGTTGCTTCATACTGCCCTTATAAGGTTGTTTGGTCTTTATTCATGCCCTTATCATTTCTTTGCAATCAGAGTTTTCATTGCCTTTTTGATATGGTATCATTTATATAAGAAAACCGAGTGCTGTGAACACTCGGCTATACAATTGGCTTGGATGGTTTATTCCCTTCCGAGTCTAGGCAATAAAAACCCACCTCTGGCGCTAACCTTTGGGTGGGTTTTTACTTTCTCTTGTTGTTGGAATTAATGTATGTTAAGAGGGCAAGGATAAACGTTCCGAAAAGGAACATGATCATCAATGCATCTTTAACCTCCATGGCTTCACCTCCTTTCGAAGGGAAACCATGCCCACCCAAGATTCAATTGTACTTCCTCATTCTACCGCATATACCCATCTATTAATAGAATGTTTGTTCGCGTTTCATGTTTGAATATGTTTTTCCGGAATTTCCTATAACGTATTTGTTTTCACGAGCCCGAGAGCCTTAAGGGAACGTAGCCGCCGGCCGCATTGCGGTTAGGTGGTGCAGGTTTGTTTGCCTGATCCTACTTGTTCGAAAATCCTCGGGCAGGCCAAGGAGCGTCAGTGACGCAGTGTAGATACGATGTTAGGCGAAGTAACCATGAATTACCCACAAAGTCTTTCCAAGATCATTGCCACTCCATCATTATCATTAGTTTCTGTAATCTCTCTAGATCTTAACTTCAATTCATCTATTGAATTCCCCATTGCCACGGGCCAGCCACAAATATTAAATAATCCTATATCATTAAAATCATCACCAAAAACCATGACGTTTTCGAGACAGACATTCATCCCTTACACAAAGCTGCTACTGCATTTTCCTTAGAAGCCTTCGGTGATGAAACTTGAACAAGATTTCCATTGTCTGTAATCAGAATGTTTAATTTCATTTTAAATTTCTCTTGAAATGAAATCATATCAATTTTTCCTGAAAACAAGATTTTTGATGCCTCAAGCCTTTTAAGTTCTTCCAATGGTTTTACAATAGGATTGTCTTTAACTTGCATCACTGTTGAATAGTCATATTCCCTTAAAGTTATCCATTCATCTTTCACTTCTAAACTTAAGTCAAGATCCGGATTGCAATTGAGACAGTAATCTATGAGTTCTGCTGTAACTTCAGATTCAATTGATATATGTTTGTAAATTCCTGTATGTTTACAATCAATGTAGGCTCCATTGTAATAAACAAATGAACCTACTTTGAGTATTTCCTCGTTCATAAACGATCTCACTGCCCTTGGAGGGCGTGCTGTTGCAAAGATAAATTTCATCCCCAAATTCGAGCAATCCATAATGGCATTATAATTTCGATCTGATATTTCTTTTTTGGAGTTGAGGAGTGTACCATCTAAATCCAAAACTATTATTGGAAACTTCATTAAGATCTCCTCTCTGAAAATACTTCGGGTTATTTCGCTTAACGTTTCTGTATCTACGAACCCGAGAGGCTTAAGGGAGCGCACACGATCGGGTCCGACGGACTTAGCCTCGCAGGTTTGTCCGGCTGCCCTACTTCCCCAAAATCCTTCAGACCGAGGGGCGGATGGCCCGATGCTTGAATATGGTGTTATACGAAGCTAGATGAATCACCCAAAAAATTTATATTATTCATAAAATAACATATGGTCTTTTTCTTCTTTATAATAATCTAGACGATCTTGTAATTGCCCAGTATGAAATTCAAACATATGCCCATCTGGGTCCAAAAAATAAAGCGATTTCTTATCTCTTTCTTCTCTTTCGCGCCCTGGCAAAACTTCAACCTTCAAGTTCCTCAGTTTAGTTATCATTAGTTCAAAGTCTTCTTTATCGATTGTAAAAGCTATATGGGTGTAAGTTCTATTACTAGGGTCTCTAAAAACATCTTCTTGATTCAATGCAACCCACAATCCATTCAAATCAAAATATGCCAGTCTTCTTCCTTTTACTAGAAGCTTTGCTTCAAATACCTGCGAGTAAAATTCAATAGATTTATCTAAATCGGAAACAGAAAAACAAAAATGATTTATTCCTTGAATGTTCATATTTTTTAAATCCTTTCATCCAGTTTCGTATAACGTTCTTGTATTTACGAAACGACCCAGCCTTAGATATCTCTTATCTTAGGCTGGGTCGTTTGTTGTCTGAGCTTCTTCCATGATTATACATCCGACAACCAAGGGGCGATAGCCCCGATGCGTGAATACGGTGTTAGACGAAGCTTACCTGAGTTACTCTCAAAGAATCCTTATCATGTGTATGTCTTTAGGTTCTCGTTCAAATAACTCTTGATCAATTTCATCCGTCAACTCAGAGCCAGCACTCTTATAAAAATTGACTGCAGATTCCGTTTCCGTAGATGATATATATAAGGATCCAGCTCCCCATTTTCTAGCTTCTTGACTTATCTTCTCCATCAGTTGGGTACCAATTCCTTGTCTTCTATATGTCCGTGATACATACATGAGATCTAATTGTAGTTGGTCTTTCTTCTTCCCTCTAAATTTATGTGCCAGTACAGCAAACCCAACAAGAAGATCTTTATCAAATGCTCCAAAAGCTTTACCACCGTTGGAAAGTTCATATTTAAATCGTTCTATTATTTCTCTAATCTGATGTTGATTCCAATTCGGACACTCATGCCCTGCTACAACTTCTAACATCTGGCCATCTTGAATCTCATAAATTAAATCAATTTGTTCCGATCGATCAATTTCTGCCAGTCTTTCAGCATCATTAATTTCGAGTTCCTTTAACCTTATCATCCCTGATTAACCTCCAATAAAATCATGCTTCTGTAATTTTCGCCTAACGTTGTTGCATTCACGAAACAACCCAGCCCAAGGTAGCTCTTATCTTAGGCTGGGGCGTTTGTTATCCGAGCTTCTTCCATGATTATACATCTGACAACCAAGGGACGATAGTCCCGATGCGTGAATACGGTGTTATACGAAGCACCTTGGCATTCTGATTACATGAATAGATTTGCAAGATAATCTTTAGATATCTTATTAATAACATAAATAATAACAATAATATTCAAAAGCAATCCAATTAAAACTACAACTATGTTTTTGTTATTTCTTTGAAATATTAACCAGTTCATCTGAAATCCTAAGGATACACCTTCACCAATTAAGTTTATTGGCAATACTATTACAGTATACAAGGCTAATCCTAAAAGTATTTCCCATACCTGTCCCAAATAATAACATAGCAATAGAATTGCAAAATGCATAAATGGCCACCACAAAATGACTTTACCAAACACAGATGTAACATTGATTAAGAATCCAAATATTATTCCAATACCAATCAACAAAAAGACAAATATTAAAGAATATTTAAGGGGAACTGCTGAATGACTTATGAAGTCTGCATCCAGTATTGCAATAACTTTACGGCCAGATATAAAACAAAATACTGAAAGTATCATTAATATAATAAATTGAGTTATTTTAGAACTAATTGATCTCTCCATATGAAACCTCTCTTCAAGCTGTTTCGTATAATCCAAATCCAAACTTGGTAAAGCTTCAAAGAAATATCTCCAATCAGTGAAAGTATCTTTGTAATTCAAAAGAAGAACTTTAAATTTATCTTCATTAATTTTATCAGTTGAATTAAATAAATCTGCCTTAATGTTATAAGCAATAATAGTTTTTTATGATTTCTTTCCTGGTATTTTTATTTAGTTGATAGAAGAGTTTATTTAGATCATGAGTCTTTGGAATAGTCTCGCTCTCTTTTTGAATCATGCTCTTAATTGCAAGCTCGCATGAAAATGCAGCTGTTGTAATTGCTGGAACAAAAAAGACAGAATATGATTCTCTGTTTTTGTCCCAAACCGAAATATGACTATCCATTAAACATTTGTATGACTCGAAGTAAGCGTTGGCTGTCAATTCGATTACTTTATCATTCTGCTTCATAAGTTACCTCCAACGTTAATTTGCATATCTTTCTGATAACGTTCGTGTATCACGACGTCCCACCGACTTAAGACTGCGAAAGCAGCCGGCCGCGATGCGGTTAGTCGGTGCGGATGTGTCAGCGATACCACTCCTCTGCTAATAGCTTCTCGCGGACCGAGGGCCGTCAGGGCCGATGCGTGGATATGATGTTATATGATGTCAGCCACTTCCTCGAATGACTTACTAATTATGCTTTTTTGCAAGATTCCACTTTAAAAATAGGTTAATATCACTTATTGCATCTAATATTGTCCCTTTATTCTCTTTATTTTCCCTTAGTTCTTTAAGTACTATTGGTTTAACGAGTCTTTTATCTAACTTCCTTTTCGTTCTTGCAACATGTGCTATTCCCATAATTGCATTAGATCTTACAATTGGGTTCTCATGTTGAGCTAACCTAAGACAAATATCTTGTGCAAATTTCCAGTTGTGATGATACATCCCAACAGAAAGAGATAAGTACATTAGTTCTTCTACTTCTTGTCTTTCAAGCATTTCTTCAATTTCTTGATCGGAGTATTCTTCAATATGCTTATAGATCCGCTCCATCGCAAGTACTCCCATAAATTTATTATTGTTCTTGGCTGATTTCATATAACGTTCTTGTATTCACGAACCCTCACCGACTTGAGTCCCGAAAGGGACGGCCGCGATGCGGTTAGGTGGTGCGGGTGTGTCCGGCTGAATGAGCTTCCCTGCTCTGAAATGCCCCACCGAATCACTTCAATCTTCTGCCGGACCGAGGGGCGAATGGCAGATGCGTGAATACGTTGTTATATGCTGTTGGGGCCTTCTTCGTATGTGCTTGCAAATTGTCTAATAAGTTCCTCTGTTCTTGTTACTTTAACTCCTATATTAATCATTTCATGAATACCCTTATCATAAACACCTGATATAGCATCCTCGACCATGACCACCTTAAAGTCCCTTTCACTTGCTTGATATATACTTGTTCTTGGACAGTTCGGAAAATTGCACCCGAGAAAGATTAGCGTATCTATATTCTTCTCTTTTAGAAATACTTCTAAATCGGTTTGATAAAATGCCCCCCATCTTGGCTTATACATTACCCATTCATTATTTGCGATTAATTGAATTCTTCCTTGGAGCAGCCCTTCGTCGTCTATCTGAACTGAATTTTGTGGGCTAATCATTTCAACTAAATCTGCTCCCATAGATCCTGGTGTTACAATTGGCACACCTGTCTCAATTAATTCTCGACGGCAAATGTCAACATTCGAGCCATCTTTCTTATATAATCGAATTACATGCATAATAGGAATATTTCTACTCCTACATGCATCCAATACTCGCTTCATTTGTGGCAGTACATTAACTGTGCCTGCAATTTCTGCAACAGCTCCTGGTAAACTAAAATCGTTCTGAGTATCGATAGTAATGATCGCGCATTTTTTAAAGTTCGGGTCTGTGTAACTACTCATCATCTGATCAACCTTTCAGTATCGAATTTGCCCCAATTGCATACAACGTTCTGGCATTCATGAACCCTCACTGGCTTAAGCTGCTGGCCGAACTAGCGTAGAGATCGGCTTGCCGGGTCGGAGACTTAGCCAGTGCAGGGTTGTCCGCTGAATCACTTCCCCGAAAATCCATCTTGCGGACCGAGGGCGAATGCCCGATGCGTGAATGCGGTGTTATGCGATCTACGAATAAACCCTAATTCATTATTCTTCTTCAAATTTCAAATACCAAAAAATCGCTTTTTCATTAGCTGTCTGAAAATTAGTGTATAGCATAGTATCTACTGCGCCGAGTACAAAATTGTTCTTTGCATAAAATCTGCATGCAGATACATTAACATCCTGTGTCTCGAGCATTAGACCAGCAAAGTCATTATTCCTCGCCCATTCAACTCCTTCTTTCAAGAGTTCTTTTCCTATGCCTCTTCCTCTCCACTTTTTGGCGACAGATATATCTTCCATTAGAGCATAGCCATTCCAATTAGAACGAAGTCGTATCCGCCCTACGCAGTCTTTGTCATCATAGTAGAAAAAAACTGCTTTGCTAGCATCATCAACATAACTTTTGTCAATGTCTTCATCGACATATCGTTTTTCATATGATTCCGAATATATCTCTTCGGTATAACTCCATTTATCATTTTCGTATTTAGGGATTATTCTCCCGAACACAGTTAAACTCTCATTTGACTTATTAAAATCATTCATATTTACATGAGATATCTTAACCAGCATATATTCTTTAACTCCTTTACATATGTGGTTTTAATGTACTTCAAAGGTTTCTAGCAATTTGCAAGGGTTTCGCATAACGTTTCGGCATTCACGAACCCTCCTGACTTAAGATGCCGACCGATCGCTGCGCTGGATCGGTCGGCCGGGTCATAGACTTAGCCAGTGCAGGGTTGTCGCCTGAATATACTCCCCTGCTTCCTCCTCGGGCGACCGAGGGACGCGACAGCGGCCGATGTGTGAATGCGGTGTTATGTGATGTCCCAGGCTTCGAAGCTCATCAATCAATTTCATTTTTTATATAACATTCATCTATTTTCTTAATTGAACTGATAATATTATTAATAATGTCTCCTAGAATTTCTTCACTCAACTGATTCAATCCCTTGTATAAATGACCACGTATCTCAAATTCGTCATCCCAATGGTCGTATCTATGGACAAGCTTATTCCTTACAAATCTTAGAGAATTTATACTACTTAGGATTTGGGTTTTCTCTTCCCCGTATATACCGTTTTCTTCAAATATCTTTTCTATCTTTCCATTGATCTTCTTACTGCTATTTGTGTTATCTGAAATTATGATATTGTCAATAAGCTTTTCAACTTCAGAAAAAAGAATAATAATTAATGTCATTTTCTGATATTCTTGATAGTTGAACTTTATCCCCAGAATCTCATCATCGATTGAAGTGAAAAGTTCATCCTCAGTAACAGAGATATTTTGAGAATCAGCAGACTTTAAAATCTCTTGAATGTTGTCCTTTCGAGATAATCATAGTAACTCATCAATGAATGATTATAGTACTTTACTGAATGCGTTATTCGATTGTAAAATATTTCAAACTCAATAAGTCCAGATACAGAATAGAATTGTTCTTCACCCACGAGATCATCAATACGTATCATTATGTACTCCTTTAAACTGGGATTTCAGATAACGTTGTTGTATTCACGAAACGCCCCTGCCTTAGATGGCTCTTATCTTAGGCTGGGGCGTTTGTTGTCTGAGCTTCTTCCATGATTATACATCTGGCAACCGAGGGGCGGTAGCCCCGATGCGTGAATACGGTGTTATAGGATATCAACATCTTCTTCGAAAAACTATTGGAAGCTTGTTGTTCCTTATCGAATCTCCTTCTTTCGCCACAGGGTAGGAACCTTCTCTTGAGGGTAAAAATATGCCTTTTCCATATCGTTGTTTTAACTTTTTTTAAGGTTTCCTCCTCCTCCGGCATAAGCCCTTTGGTAATACTTTTTTTCTACTTCCATAAAAAATTCATTGAATTCTTCGACTAAATCAGCGTTCTTTGTCATACGACCGACACCTATCCTATTTTAGTAAAATCAGACTATCACCCCGCTCTATTTGTCTATACCATTCATAAAAACCGCAATACACTATATCAACCTTAGAAAAGGAGTGATTTAGTTGGCAAACAGTGATGTACGTCTTGCACTTTGGTCTGGTACCAATTTTTCTGGTCGTCGGATCCTCTTCAGACGTGGAGGGGTTGCGGTTCGTGATCTTGGAGCGTTTCGGTTTGACAATGCGCTTTCAAGCTTTCGACTCAGAAATGTTGTGCAAAGCACTCAAGTAACACTTGTACTGTTTTCGGGAATTAACTTTCAGGGGTCATTCCGGGTGTTCCGTGGCAGTCAAAATGTGGCTAACTTGGGTAATTTCAATTTCAACAACGTCACATCTTCGTTAATCTTGGTAGGCCGCAATCTTACTAACACGGAAATATCTCAAATTCAAAGCACTGGAAGACCGCCTCGAGACATTCTTATTATAAGACAATAGCACTAAATAATATGGCCTTTTGGGATAGGAAAACGACAGTCTACTATACCAGCGGCAATCTAGGGCTTAATTATCGTCCAAGGCTTACGATTTTATTGAACGCAACAAAGGCTCAGGGTTGCTTATTCTACGCCCTGAGTCTTTTTTCAAATTGAATTTGGTTATTTTTTAACCATCTTTCTCTAACTGCTGAGTAAAAGTAGTTTTACCAGAGCCCGCTACGCCACACATCATTACCACCAATGAAACAGTTGGATCTTTCTAAAGAATCATATCTTTTTTTCAGAGTTCTCATACATCAGTATTCTCCTTTCATCTTTGGTTTAGCTATGTTTATATTTTTGTTTTGCGCTGATTTCCTATAACGTTCTTGTATTCACGACGTCCCACCACCTTAAGGTCACGAAGTGACCGGCCGCGATGCGGTTAGGTGGTGCGGATGTGTCCGGCTGCTCCAACTTCCCCGAAACTGAAATGCCTCTCCGATTCCACTTCTAACTTCCTGCCGGACCGAGGGCGTATGCCCGATGCGTGAATATGGTGTTATCCGAAGTTCATGTCTTCTTTGAATTGCAGTCAAAGATGTATCACTTTATTCAATCCACTTTCTTGGTCCAATTTCATGAAATAGTTTCTTCCTATTATTGTTCAGGGCGTCAAGAATACGATTATATGTAAAGTCACTCATAGGTTTAGGCAAAACATGTATATTGAAAAATCCACATTCTAATATCTCTGGCGAACTTGGAGTTGGTATTAAATCTTGTACTATTCGAGCAAGAAATACAAAATGATGCATATCGTATGTCGGATCGTAATAAATACCTGTTATCTCACCGACAGTAATTTGTACTCCAATTTCTTCTAATGCCTCTCTAGTTGCAGTCTCTTCAGCCGATTCATTTGATTCTGCTTTGCCTCCGGGGAGATCCCAATTATTTCTTCCATAACTGTGTCTGACTAATAGTACTCTTTCTTCTGAATCAAAGATAACTGAAGCAGCGCCAATCAATTTAGAAGACATAATAGTGCTCCTTTAAATTTTTTTTAGAATCTTGCTTTGTGACTTTATCTATGAAGTCTTACATGAATTTCCGATAACGTCTCTTGTATTCACGAACCCAAGAGGCTTAAGGACGCGCCAGCGACACTTAGCCTCGCAGGGTTTTCTGCCTGATTCAACTTCCTCGAAATACCTCGGGCAGACCAAGGCTCCGTCAGGAGCGGCAGCGTGAATACAGTGTTAGGCGATGGATCTGCCATCTTAGAGTTACTCAAACGAAGCTTTGCTCAGTTCTTAAAATGTTATTGAATTATTTATTTGTTCTATACTCTTTTAAAAAGTTTATTATCTTTTTTGAATTATATCTCATAGCAATATCTAAAGAAGAATTCCCTTGTATATCTTCAATATTAATATTTGCTCCCTTATCTAATAAAAATTTAATTATATCGATAGGTTCTTCCCCTGGCTTTCCGCCTGTTTGAATGGTCCCGTCTATTGAGATGTCTACTGCCTGATGTAAGGCGGTCCATCCATTAGATGATCTATAATTAACATCAGTCCCATTATTCAGTAAAATCTCTACTATTTCTATTCTTTCATTTTCAATAGCACATGTTAATAATGTCCAACCATTATCCTCAAAGTTAGGATCTCCCCCATTTGAGAGAAAATCCTTAACAAATCCAATATTTCCGACAGCTATAGCTCTAAATATATTGTATTCTTTATGATTCATATACCCTCCGGTGTGCTAACAAATAAGACAATTGAGTTAACCATTATAATCAACAATGCAAGTATGGGTTTATATGATCAGCAGATCTTTCGCCTAACGTTATTGTGTTCACGACGCTGCACCACATTTAACCCCGTATGGGATTACAGGTGGTGCGGGTGTGTCCGGCTGAATCAACTTCCTGCTGCTGATATGCCTCTTTGAAACTGCCGCTAACTTCGTGCCGGACCGAGGGCGAATGCCCGATGCGTGAACATGGTGTTAGACGATTGTCCGCCTTCTTCGAGTTACTTCAGATCACTTTTATAAATGCAATTCTAGTTTATAAAAGCTGTTGTTGTAAATTATCTTAATTCCTTATATTATGTAATGCATTTACTATTTTACTTTTTGTTAAATTCGTTAAATCATCTGTTAACTTATTGGCTTCTTCTAAAAATGAGTCTAAAAAATCAAATCTCATTACCAATATACAAGGTGAATATGAATTTCCTATAGATATGTCTTCCAACAAAAAACCTCTCTGTATTGATTCAAATTTGGTTTCATAATGTTCGTCTAAATAACATTCAAATAATTCGCCCTCAACAAGAATGATTGGAAAGACAAAATTGTAACCATCAGAAATTCTTATATTGTCGAAAGTGTACTTTGAAGCTTTGAGTACACCTGTAACTGCTTGATATGTACTCGATTGATCGTCTTTAAAACCTTGAACGAGGTTATAGCCAATCCTTCCATCTTTATTGAGCCAAGGCATATTTTCAATTTCATTGTAGTTTTCTGTTAAAATTTCTCTTGATAATTGGGAATTATAAGAGAATGATAAAAATTTGTTTCGATAGTTTAATGTATCTTTAGAGGTAAACAGCACATACGGATTTGATTTAGATGATTTACACTCAAACACAAAAAAGATGTTTAATAATCCAGTTGGTTCTTTAAATTGAGAAATTACATCAATTTCTCTGAATTTGTTACTATCTTGATCAATGTAATATTCAGAGTTTCTAGTGAAGTAGTTAGCATCATTCATCTTTCTACCTAATTTCATCTCTAATTGATATCCATGTCGATTAAACCATTCCATTAACTTTGAATTAATGTTGGGATTTTCTTTTTCAGACATTTATTTTGCTCCTCAACTTAAACTATAAACATCGGTTTTTAGAATACATTTTAAGTAATATAGTGTTAGTGGTACGCAACATAGTTATTTATAAGATTGTATTTGCGGACTTTTGTCTAACGTTCTTGTATTCACGAACCCTCACTGGCTTAAGGGGCGCCAGCCCCGGGTCCGACGGACTTAGCCAGTGCAGGGTTGTCTGCTGATTCCACTTCTCCGAAAATCCTCTTGCAGACCAAGGGACCGTTAGGTCTCGCCGCGTGAATACGGTGTTATAGGATGCTCCGGCCATCTTCGAGTTGCTTCATACTGCCCTTATAAGGTTGTTTGGTCTTTATTCAGGCCCTTATCATTTCTTTGCAATCAGAGTTTTCATTGCCTTTTTGATATGGTATCATTTATATAAGAAAACCGAGTGCTGTGAACACTCGGCTATACAATTGGCTTGGATGGTTTATTCCCTTCCGAGTCTAGGGCAATAAAAACCCACCTCTGGCGCTAACCTTTGGGTGGGTTTTTACTTTCTCTTGTTGTTCGAATTAATGTATGTTAAGAGGGCAAGGATAAACGTTCCGAAAAGGAACATTATTGTCAATGCATCTTTAACCTCCATGGCTTCACCTCCTTTCAAAGGGAAACCATGCCCACCCAAGATTCAATTGTACTTCCTCATTCTACCACATATACCCATTCATTAATAGAATGTTTGTTCGTGTTTTATGTTTGTATACAGTTTGCCGGAATTTCCTATAACGTTCCTGTATCTACGAATCCGAGAGGCTTAAAAGGAGCAAAGCGACTGGGTCCGAGGGACTTAGCCTCCCAGGGTTGTTCACTGATTCCACTTCTTTGCTTATCGTATCGTGTGAACCAAGGGTCGAATGGCCCGCAGCGTAGATACTATGTTATATGATGGATAGGCCATCATTGATTTAGCCAACAAAATCATCCGGTGCCCATACTGCAATATCATCCCCAGGACAACAAACGATTTCCCATATTTCATATTTATTTTTATTCCCCCATACCCCTAATTGCCAGCTTTCATATTTATCATTGTGTCCATTTACGTAAAGGACTTCACCTGATTCAAATATAATAATTAGATTCGGTACATCAATCGATAACCATAGATCTATTACTTTCTTCATTCTAAGTTCACAAATTATTTTTGAACGCTCTATCCAATCCAACTCAGGTAAAGTATCTGCTGTTGGAAAGAACTCTGGCAGGGAAGGGAGCACTGCAAACTTTCCTTCAATATTTAAATATATTTGTCCATCTATTCTAGCCTTGTTTACTTCATTTTCAGCAAATAATATCTTAAGTCCATAGAAATTAATCCCCTCAATATACGAACCAACGCATAAGTATTTTAATGTCTTATCTGCAAGATCTTTTAAGGATTTCTTCATAGAAACACCTCATTGAAAATATTCATTGCCTATCTTTCATACGTTGTTGTATTTACGACGCTTGGCGAATGCCAAGTGTGTCCGGCAGGTTCCGCTTCTCCGAATTTCCTTCGCCAGACCGAGGGCATATACCAGAAGCATGAATCCATCTGATGGACACGCCTTCCTCGATCCTTCTTACTCATCAGGTTTCCTTGTTTGGGTATCTCTGCCATTCTCCTTTTTGCGAACGGATAGATCCATCAAATTCTATTTTTGCTATGCCCTTCAACTCATTATAAATCTTTTCTTCAAATCTGTTTTGCTGTATAAAAATCATTCCAAGGGACTCTCCACAGCTTGCTTTAATCATGTCGTCTACCGAATCATCCTTTATTATTACCGCTAATGCCTCGATAACTGCTTCATGACTATATCCACTTAGATCCATAGCAGCATCATCCCGCTCAGCATCTGATGCTCTTTCATCTAGCAATATTTCAATTAGTCTTTCCCATTGCTCCATATAAATCCCCCGAGGGTTTTATGTATTTTCCTTTTCACTATAATTCTCTATCTCTGCCTATCTTTCATATAACGTCCTTGTATTCACGAAACGACCCAGCCTTAGAAAGCTCTTATCTTTGGGCGTTTGTTGTTGTCTGAACCTCTTCCATGATTATACATCTGACAACCAAGGGGCGATAACCCCGTAGCGTGAATACGATGTTATATGATGAGAATGCCTTCATTGAATTTGCCAAAAATCATTTCCCAATACGCTTTTTATTCCAGTTGATTTTTAACTATTAATTTATAGAGTCCTGTTACTTTATCGAACTCATACCCGTTATTCACTAATACTCTTATAGATGCAATATTTTCCTTAATGGGATCTGCAATCAGTTGTACAGGCTTTTCATTATCTATAACCAGTTTATTCAATTCTTTTATCAACTTATTTCCAATCCCCTTACCTAACAATTGTTCATCACCAATCAAATAATCAATTCCATATGTTCCACATGGTTCATTATCCCAGGCGTAACCTACTCCAGTCTTACCAATATCATAATACTGACAAAATCCAATCGGAACTTGATTATATTCAACTATATGATGAACTATCCATGAATATCGTCCATCATCATTTTTGATTTCATTCAGCCATTCTTGAGGATCGCCGAACCATTTTTTTATATATGCCTTATTCAACCATTCTTTAACAAGTGAAATATCGTTACTGGACATTTTCCGAAGATAAATATTATTCAATTCATCCATGTTCAACCCTCTATCCTTGATTTTAATATTGTGTTGCATTCCTTTCATATAACGTTATGGCATTCACGAACCCTTACTGCCTTAAGCGACCAAAGGGAACGGACGCGATGCGGTTGGCAGTGTAGGGTTGTCCGCCGGATTCCTCTTCCTCGAAAACCCTCGGGCGGACCAAGGGACGCGACAGCGTCCCGTAGCGTGAATGCGGTGTTATATGATGTCAGCGCCTTCCTTGATATACCTGTACAAATAATTACCTCCATAAGTTTAAGGATTTCATCTATCTTCCAATTGTTTAAATAATGTATTAAAGCTTTCTTCCACAGTTTGATGTGCTGTATCTATGACTATGTGGTCCCGGTCCCAAACATCATACTCTCGATTTCTGATTTGCTCCCACGTCGGTAGAATAAAGCCTGGAATATCAACTGTGCGCGTTTCTATTCGATTCCTGTGTTCGTCATAGTCAGAGCAGATCACTTCAATTTCAACAAAAGGGATTCCCAGAGAATCCGCTACGTTGCGCCAAGCATGGCGCGTGATTTCGATAGGATTAACTGTATCTGCAATTACATCTAGGCCCAACTGAAGATTCTGCGCTGCAATTGCATAGCACACAATGTAGCCCTCAGGTCCTTCAATGGCTATTCCAACATCCCGCATAGCCTGCTCTACGACATCGACTCGAAGATACGTAGCACTTAGTTCTCTCGCTAAAGCCGATGATAATGTGGTTTTCCCGGTACCAGGCAGTCCACTAAATATATAGAGCAATAAGCTCATCTCCTTCGAGAAAGGCAATTTGTTATTTCGGATTTGCGCTGATTTCATATAACGTTCAGGCATTCACGACCCCTCACTGGCTTAAGCTGCCGATCGATTCAGCGCAGCAATCGGTCCGCCGGATCGAAGACTTAGCCAGTGCAGGGTTGTCCGTCTGATTCATCTTCTTCGAAATTCCTCGGTGCGGACCGAGGGCCGCAGGCCCGATGCGTGAATGCGTTGTTAGATGAAGTTCCTGACTTCTTCGAATCTTCTCAATAATTATATTTTACATGTTTAAATGTTCTTGTCATTTGTATTAGTCTCTTTAGATAATGCTAGTTAATTAAACCCGTACTTATAAATCTGTTCCCTTATCACTGGACTACTAAACAAGAAATATAGAAGAAGTAATAAGATAATACAGCCTGATATAATGCTGAGTCTAGAAAAGGCTGTACTATATTTCTTTATCAATGGTGATATCACTATTAGTACCATGGAGAAACAAAACACGACAAGCACCAGTAATCTAGCAGTTAGGTATTCCCACACTATTCATACCTCCTGTTTTTATTAGATTTCATCTTTTGGTCTTCGAAGAGTTTCAGTTTCAGGTATTTCATCTAACGTTCTTAGTATTCACGAAACGCCCCAGCCTTAGATAGCTTTTATCTTAGGCTGGGGCGTTTGTTATCTGAGCTTCTTCCATGATTATACATCTGATAACCAAGGGGCGAAAGCCCCGATGCGTGAATACGGTGTTAACTGAAGTCAACGACTTCCTCGAGCTACTTTACTCTCTAATATATCATCCGTCTTTAAAATTCTTCTTTATTTTCCATCCGCATAAGCCTCCGTTACAATTTGAACACCCATTTTGAAACCATAGATGAATACTTCGGTTGAGTATATCGAAGAAGACTTTCTCAACAGATCATATATTTTTTCAAGAAGCTCTACCTCATCCTCCGTCAGACTTGTGAGTAACTTCTCCTTGAAGCTTGAAATTTCGCTATTCAACAATTTATACTCTGGATTCTTTGGTATAATCTTTTCTTCTGGTCTAATTTCTCCAAAATACAACTGCTCTAATAAGCTACTCATCCTACATTCCCTCCATTGTATTTCTCATAAGAACATTTTAGCGATTTTATCGCTAAATCTCAATAGCGAATTACTCGCTAGAGTATTTTTATGTTGGAGGTGTTTGTATGTACCCAAGAATTAGAAGCTTGCGTGAAGATAAGGATTTAACTCAAACTCAAATTGCTGCATATCTCAACTGTAGTCAACGTATATACAGTAATTATGAACGCGGTGAAGTTGATATTCCAACCGCCATACTCATTAAACTTGCCGACTTCCACCAAACCAGCACCGATTATCTTCTTAATAGAACTAACATTAAACAAGCTTATCCCAAAGATTAAAAAATTTTTTTGGAGTTCTTATTTCAACTATCGTTGATTTCAGTTAACGTTCCCGTATTCACGAACCCGAGAACCTAAAGCCCCCAACGGGGGCGGCCGCGACTGCGGTTAGGTTCGCAGGGTTGTCCGCCTGACTCCACTTCTCGAAATGCCCCGGGCGGACCAAGGGGCGGCGCCAGCCGACCCGCAGCGTGAATATAATGTTATCGGATGTTCTCGACATCTTGAGCAGCTAAATAGTTCTTTGCCTCTAACTCAATTTGTTCCTTCAATTCTTTTTCATCTGGTTTGTAATACTCGTCATCATAAATTATCCTATCAATTCCTTCATCTAAATTAATCCATACAGACAAATCCGCTGGATAGTCAATCTCAAATGTCACTTTAAAAATGTCCTTTGTGGCCTCAAATGGATCCTTCGTTTTATTCACGATCTCTAAGCACAGTTTTCTTATAATCTCTCTTGCACAGTCTTCAAAATCAGGAATTGTAATTCCTAGTTCACTTAAAGACCTGTTGAAATAATCTTGATACCTAAATATATTTTCTGTCTCTTCCATTGAGCTAAGCATATATAATGATTTGGATTCTTGGTCTTCTTCAATCATTCTATAAGCCCAATTCAAGTAATCTATAGTTGTTGCATTACCTTTATGTACTTTATAAAAAATAGCTCTTGTCGCTCTTATGCTCATGTTTTTCAACCTCTTTCGAGAATTTTCGATAACGATTTGTGTTCCCGACGTCGAAAGGCTTAAGCTACTAACCCGTCAAGCGAAGCGATCGGGTTGCCGGGTGGCTTCGCCACTTAGCCTTGCAGACGTGTCCGTCTGAGACTCCACCGCTACTGATTCAACTCCGATTTGATTATTCTTCTTACTGCTTCTTGCGGACCAGCGGCCACAGCCGCTTGCGGGAACATTATGTTAGACGCCGCCTTTGCCCTCTTGAATTACTTCCACACACACCGATCTTCATCGATCTGCTTCTATTAATACATATTGCTTCCTGCTTCCTCTTTCTTAAATATGTATTTTGCAAAGGTGGCGGCTAACGTTCTTGTATTCGCGAAACGCCCCAGCCATAGATAGCTCTTATCTTAGGCTGGGGCGTTTGTTGACTGAGCTTTCTTCCATGATGATACATCTGTCAACCAAGGGCGATAGCCCCGTTGCGTGAATATGGTGTTAGCTGATGTCCCGTACTTCTTGGAATTATCCATCGTTCTCATTTATATTTGATTCATATATTGAAAAAAACTCATCATTAGTTTGATCATACTTCAATAGTACGTAATTAATTACATGACCTTCTTCCAACATCACAGCAAAATAATTTTCAGGCAGTTCAAAACACTCAATAACAAACCATGAAGTAGCGCCAAGTTCTTTACGACTCTTTATTAGTTGATCCTGACCTTTTTCAATTTTTTCAATGATTATATTGTCCGCCTTTTTTAACGAGTGACTAATTAATGTATCCCAATTGTCAATTATGTTTTTATTACTTAAACCTTGAAGAAAACTCATATTGTCACTCCTAGTTATTTTTATTATCTCTAATGCCTCAACCAACTTTTTAACATAATACATGTTCTTCTTACCAGTATATATCTTTGATAAATCTAATAAATCTCTGAAATTATTTTGATTAATATACCACTCTACTATGTAATAATTTGACTTTTGGTTCTCAAACAAACGAACAAATTGTAAAAATGATTTATTATATCCATAATACTCTAACCAATATCTGAATTGAACTTGAGAAAGACCTAAAGATAACTTTAAAATTCGACCTCGACCCATAATAGAACAATATAAAAAGAATAAATATTCAAATAAGCGGATTGGAAGAGGGCGGAACTCTGATTCAACTAGAATGATCGCTGCTGGAAGAGGGTTCTTCTTGATCTGCTTGTTCAAATTCCGAATAAGCTGTTGCTGACTCCTGCTGCCACTTTTTGTATTGTTCATAGTTAGTTCTCCTAACTTCTTTATCAAAAACAAGAGTGATGATTATAGGAATCAGTATTCCTACAAGGACTACACCTATCATTACCTCTATCACAAAGAAATCGCCGAATTGTGTGATAATACCCCAATAATTTTTCGAATTAATCATTGGAGAAATCCAAATGTGGGCTCTAAGCAAAATATAAAAAAATACAAAAAGAACGCAGCCATAAAAAACCGATAGGAATCCTCTTCTTGAACTTGCTGTTGTATACCTGTTAAAGTTTCTTATAGTGCTAGTAAATCTTAAGACAACAGAAATTAAAACTACTAGTGTTGCAATAAAAAATTACTCTTCAGTGAGAATAAAAGACCATACTAACGCTAACAATAATGGAATCACAATTACAAAGATAACAGAGGAAAAAATACTCTTTACTTTAATTATTTTTTTCTCTCTTTCAGCGACATCGTCATCAATATAATCATCAATAAAGCTTTCACCTAAATAAGCAGCCAGAGGAACGTTTAACTTTGCAAGAGGATAAATAGAAAAATAAATTGGAGTATATATATTACTTTTATACCGTCTCCAATAAATCGGAATAAAGTAAAATGATAAAGCTACAATCAATGGTACAGGGGCTATAGTCCATTCCCAAATACTTTTTAGTATCTCCATTGAGATATCCTCCTTTGATTTTATATAATTTAGGGATTTCAGCTAACGTTCCTGTATTCAAGACGTCCGGCGAAGCCGAATGTGTCTGCTGAATTGCTTCTCGAAATGCATCCAGCAGACCAAGGCTCCGACAGGAGCCGCAGCTTGAATATTATGTTATAGGATGTCAACGACTTCTCTGCAACTTGCTACATACTCTAGGATCTCATCTCATTTATTATGCTTTGAAGACCTGAAAGATTTCCTTTACCTAGTGTTGAATAATAATTTACGTGCTTTTGGGATGCATTTAAAGCTTTTATAAAAAATTCTTTTCCATAATCTCTTTTTATACTTTCAAACAATAATCTATTGGTTCCATTATTAAATGCCCTTTTATAGACTTCTCCACTCATCATCGCCAAAAATATGGTGATAAACGCTTGTGCCGATCCTTCATTCATTCCTGTGATCTTATTAATTTCTATCTTTCCTTCAGTTCTTGTAATTTGCCCTGAATATACCTTCTTTGCTATTTCATAAGCTGCTTCGCTCATTTCCATAGTGATTTTCATATATTCTCCTTATAATCAGATATTGTTTTATGAAGTTTGTATATCCGTTGATTTCCTATAACGTATCCGTATTGCCGAAGTTCATGAACCTTAGCCAGACCTGGCTTAGGTTCATGAATTTGGGTGAAATGACGTTAGGAATGGAACCGGCAATATTTTGTTAGACGATGTAACCCGTCACTCACATAATACACAAATTAATACTTTATCTATCATTATCGAAACTTCTAGTACCCCAGTTATATAATTCTGTTTATCTTGCCACAACTACACATTATGCTATTAGTTGTTTGAAAATAATTTACACGGTATGTATAAAAACACATCATTATTAATCTTAAAGCCATTTTTTTCGTAATAACCTGATATTTCTTCTGTTGTTTGAACTAACCATTCCGAGTTTGGAAAATGATCAATACAGCGTTTTATTAATTCTTTGCCTATCCCTTTGTTTTGAAAATCCGGTAAAACAAGCAGGTCATAAATAATCGACCTAAACATTTTATCACTCAATACCCGCACTGCTCCAACCAAACATTCATTTTCCCACGCTGAAATTACAAGAGTGGAATTAATAAACGGAACATTATATTTTTTTATCATCTCTGGAGTATCTGAACCATCTGACCAACCTACAGACACAAATAATCTATGTAATTGCTCAGATGGCAAATCTTTTTTCATATCATTGTAAATAATCCCCATGCTTTTTTCGCTCCCTTTAATATAAATAATCTATGTTTTCCCAAGTCTTTTTTGCTATCGTCATTTGTGTAAATAGATCTTTTGTTTTTTTATAGTCCTTTCCCACTAGGCTTATTTCGTCTAACGTTCCTGTATTCATGACGTTCAACGTAGTTGAATGTGTCTGCTGAAGCGCTCTCATAAAATACTTCCAGCAGACCAAGGCTCCGTGAGGAGCCGAAGCATGAATATTATGTTATACGACGGAATCGCTTCTCTGATTGACTCACATCTTCTTTTCTTCTTTAACTTTGTTTGGGTTCTGCTCTATGTTCCAATAAATCTCCAGGTTGGCATTCTAATGCCGTACATAATTTATCAATTACTTCTAACGATACATATTCATTCGTATTGAGCTTTGCCATCGTTGCCGATGAAATTCCCGTAATTTTTAATAAATCTTGTTTCTTAATATCCCGATCAATCAATAATTTTTGAAATGGTTTATAACTTATCATCTGGTACCCCTTCATATCTGAATTGAATTTTTCTTTAATTATATGAAAGTATATTTTCTTAATCAAAAATATATTTGACATGTCTTGACCGCAAATTTCATTATGATAAAATAATATTCAATAAGTTAAATTTTTGTTCGTAAAATAAAACATAGCGGACGGTGATCATCCATGCACAATTCTTTAGAAGTTTTACTAGATTCGTTGATTAGTAATCGAATTGAAGCTTTATATAGTGATCTTCTCAAAAACAACTCCATCTATAATCAATTCTCATCCGATCGGAATCTTTACTTCAAACAGTTACATGAGCTTCTACCTCAGGATATGCATAAAACTCTATTTCTTTACGATGACGCAGACCTTTCTGTTCATACAATATTAGAACGAGAAATTTATTTACAGGGGTTTAAGGATGCTCTTCAATTACATAATGAATTAAATATAACTTCTAATTGAGAGCCAAACGGCTCTCTTTTCATTTGATCTGTCGTATAACGTTCAAGTATTCACGACGTCCCACCACCTTAAGGTCCCAACGGGACCGGCCGCGATGCGGTTAGGTGGTGAGGGTGTGTTCGGCGGAATCTACTTCCTTGCAGCTGAAATGCCTCGCTGAATCCGCTTCTAACTTCTGCCGGACCAAGGGCCGAATGGCCCGTTGCGTGAATACGGTGTTAGGTGATGTTGGCTCTTCTTCGAAACTCAAATTTCTATTTCCTTGACAAACACCGCATTGCCTGAAATATAGATTTCCATTAATTCTTGATCTATTCTATAGGCTTCCACAAATACTCTTCCATCTCGATTTATTTCTTGACCCTGTTCAACAGTAAATTTAACTGAATCTATTCCTGACATAATATAATTCAGATAATATGCTCCCATTACTCCGGATGCAGTCCCTGTTACCGGATCTTCAACTGTCCCTGAATATGGAGAAGAAAAATGTCTTGCATGCATTAATGAATCCGGATACTTAGTCTCTAAACAAAACGGATGTATAGAAGCACGAGAGTTCTCTAATAGTATGTTGGGGAACTCCTTGTTATTAGGAACCATCCTGTTAAAAGACTCAAGCTTCTTAATTGGTATTAATACAGTCCAAGTCCCAGTACTACCGTATATTACAGGATACCTCGAATCCAAATCATGAATTGACTCCAAGGCCCCCTAATTAAACTGGAGTCTCCCTGCCCAATAATTTAAACTTAGGACAAAGGGAGATGATCGGTATGGGAAAAAGGCTGAATGAAGAAAAACGTTTACAAGTTGTGAAAGAAGCGAT